>JAVZFM010000103.1:0-5655 GCA_038872815.1 Bathyarchaeia archaeon | reverse complement strand
AGAAAGAATATTTTTCTTAGCTTATGAGCTTGGCTGTAAAGGAATAACTGTTTATAGATATGGAAGTAAAAAGGAGCAAGTGCTTTATATAGGGTCTGTAATAGGAAAAGAGGTTGGAGAGAGGTCAGAATTCATAAGCGCTGAAGCAGACTATGCTGGTGGGCACCCATCACTTTTTTGTCCTTGGTGTTAAAAATGTTAAGTAAGGAAGAAGCTACTAAATTAGTTAAGGAAAAAGTAGTTAAAAAGAATATTTTTTCCCATAGCTTAGCTGTTGGAGCATTAATGAAAAGCTTAGCTAAATTTTTAAAAGAAGATGAAGAAAAATGGGAATTAACAGGATTGCTCCATGACATAGATTTTGGGATTACAGAGAAAAGCCCAGAAAAGCATGGAATTTTAGCTGAAGAAATTTTGAAAGGTTTAGTTCCTGAAGAAATCATAAAAGCGATTAAATCGCATAATTTTGAAGTAACAAAGGTTTTGCCGAATAGCAATATGGAAAAAGCATTAATCGCTTGCGATGCCATTTCAGGATTGCTAGTAGCATGCGCTTTAGTTATGCCATCGAAAAAGATTAAGGAAGTAAAGCTTCAAACAGTAATAAAGAAGTTTAAAGATAAAGATTTTGCTAGAGGAGCTAATAGGGATAGAATTTTATTTTGTAAAAATTTAGGCATTTCTAAAGAAAAATTCTTCGAAATAAGCTTAGAGGCTTTAAAAAGCATAGATGAAGAAATAGGGTTGTAGAAATTTTTGTTAAATGTTAACTTTTATAGAATGTTAAGAGCAGCTTTCTTCGAATTTCTTTCTCAGTTTTAATTAACAAGTCATTAGCCAAATCCTTCCTAAGCGATTCTAATTTTTTGTAACCACTCTTGACTTCTTCCATCCACTCTTTCGTAAAGCTACCATTTTTAATCTCCTCCAATATACGCTTCATTTCTTCCTTAACTTGAGCCGTTATTACTCTTGTTCCACGACTCAACTGCCCATATTGGCTTGTAGTGGAATGCAACTTGGCCTGCTCAAGTATTCCATATTTTAGAATAGCCTTCATTATTTCTATCCATTCACCAGAACCATAAAGCTCTAGTTGAACTACATCTGGATCATACCCAGCTTCAACAAGAATTTCGAACGCTGCTTTAATTAAAAGTGTAAATGGTACTGCTTGTTCATTAAAAAGGTCAGTTACAGCCTCTTCTTCAAAAGATGATTCTAAAGCGCCAACTCTAGTAGCTCCAATGGCTTTAGCTATTGCTAAAGCTTTTTCAAGTGCGAAGCCAGAAAAGTTTTGATATACTCCTATTAAAGCTGGTGCTCCACTATTCTCTAAGAACAATTCTCTTACAGATTCTCCTATCATTTTAGGAGCTACCATGATAACATCAACATAGTTTGGAGGGACAACTGTTTTAAAGTATATTGTGAAGCCTGAGGCAAAATCTAAAGTTTGACCGGCCTTAAGGTAAGGATTAATGCTTTCTTTGAAAACATAAGGCTGAACTTCATCTGGAATCAATATACATAAAATATCTGATTTTTTTACAGCTTCTTCTATAGAAAATACATCAAAGCCATCTTCACGTGCTTTTTTTGCATATTCATCAAAGCGATTTCCAATAATAACATTACATCCACTATCACGCATATTAAGAGCTTGAGCACGACCTTGATTTCCATATCCTATAATTCCAATAGTTTTTCCTTTCAAAAAAGAGAGATTTGCATCAGAATCATAAAATACTCTTGCCACTTTATTCCCCCTCCAATAGACTTGGAAGAAGTTTAACCATCCTTGTTTCTGGGATAAGCCCCAATTTTAATGTTATGTTTTCAGCTTCTTTTAAAGATTTGGAATATAATATTTTTTTCGCTAAAGGATTATGTTCTAAGAGGATTTTTGGATCAAAAAATAACATTATAGATGTGAATGGCGAGATCTTTATTGACCAAAGTTCATTCATTCTTTTCCAACCTAATTCGCCCTTTGCTGCTTTAAGAGGCCACTCCTCAACAGGATTGGGAAACATATTGAAAAATTTTTCCATATACTCGATATCAATAGGGGTTAATCCACGAGCTCCTAAGAACCCTCCTTTTTTCATTACAAGAGATATACTTTTATCAAGCTCCTCAGGCATTAAGTCTCCATCACAACCATACCCAATTAACGATAAAACTGATGGAATGTCAAGTCTTGCTAACATAGCTACTACCATGGCATCAACAAGAGGCGACAATACTTTAGTTTCAACTCCTGAGTAAAAGGAGTCAGATCCACAATCAACACCTATTATCAAGTCAATTTTCTCCTTTTTAATAAACATCTTCAATTCTTCAACCATACCATCTACTCCTTCATCCAATTCAAGAATAAAACTTTTTGTCTTCATCAATTCTGCAACTATAGATTGAGGAAGTTTCATTCCTTTTATTGCTCCATTGATAACTTTAGTATCATAATCGATTAATGCTAACCTTTTTGATATGCGCTTGTATTTATCCAAATCCTTAATTTGAATTTTAAATCCCCCAAGAGCTATTCTTCCATCGATGTTCCACCATCCTATGCCAGGCTCTCCTATAAAGAATTCTTTTGCCTTAAATAGACGTAGATAGTTTATAATAGGAATTGCCCAACCTATATCTCCTCCACCACCAACTCCTATAATTATTACTTTTATAGCTTTTTTAGCAACGTCTTCTAGCGAGATCTTAACACGAGATGACAATTTAAACCACCTAACTATTAACTTCAAATAATCTATGGATAAATTCTTTTATAGTGAAAACATCATATCCCAAGTTGTATTCACTTGCTAACCTTGTTATTTGAGGAGGGGTAATAGAAGCTTTTTTGAGTATATCAAAGTTTGCAAAAGCCTCTCTTGTTGAGACATCTAAAATAATTCTACCATCAGTCATGATTATAGTTCGCTTAGTCCATCTTGTTACTACATGCATATTATGAGTAATTATTATAACAGTCATTTTGAATTTTTGGTTTAATTCACTAACTAAATCCATTAGGATACAAATGTTTTTCCAATCTTGTCCAGTAGTCGGTTCATCAAGAATTAAAACTTCAGGTTGCATTGCTAAAACAGAAGCTACAGCAAGACGTTGTTTTTCTCCTTTACTAAGAAGAAGTGGATTCTCAAGCTCTTTACCGCTTAACTGCATCTGTTTTAAAACCTCTTTAACTCTTTCTGAAATTTCCTTTTCTGTAAGTCCCAGATTTCTTAGACCAAAGGATACTTCATCGAATACAGTCATAGAAAATATTTGATGATCTGGATTTTGGAATACGTACCCTACATATCTAGCTAACTCGGCTACAGTGGAATTTCTCGTATCTATGCCTTTTACTATTACTTTTCCTTTTGTAGGCTTATAGAGGCCAATAAAATGCTTAACTAAGGTAGTTTTTCCAGAGCCATTTTGACCGATTATTGCTATAAATTCTCCTTGGCATATTTTAAGCTCTATGTCTTTTAAAGCATAAGTACCGTCTGGATAAATAAAGTGAACTTTTGAAGCTTCAATAATCTTTTCCATAAGAAAGCCCATCTTTAAGCTTTGGGATTATTCTTTTTAACATAGCTTTACTTTCTTCATAAGTTATCGGTATTTCAGGAACCATTAATTTTTGTGATAGCTCTACCATTAATTCACTAACTTCAGGAACAAAAATACCATACTTCTTTAGAAGGTCTACTTTACTGAAGAATTCTTTTACTGATGCAATTAGTTCTATTTTACCCTCATTAAGTAACATTACTCTATCGGCCATCTCTGCAAGCAATTCTGTTTCATGTTCCACTATGACTATAGTTATGCCATAAACCTTATTGAGCTCTTTTACAATCGATAGAACTTCGTTTTTTCCTATTGGATCAAGTTCAGATGTAGGTTCATCAAGAACAAGTATATTTGGCCGTAATGCTAATGCTGAAGCTATTGCTACTCTTTGTTTCTGTCCTCCAGAAAGCCGCCAAGGAGGCTTATCCTTAAACTCTTTCATCCTAGTAACGCTTAAAGCCCAATCTAATCTTTTTTCCATCTCTTCAGGAGGGATTCCCAAATTTTCCATACCAAAAGCAATTTCATCTTCTACACTAGTCATCACAAATTGACTCTCTGGTTCTTGAAAAACCATGCCTATTAAGGAAGCTAATTCGTGAGGCTCATGATTTCTAGTATCTCGATCGTATATTTTTACTTCTCCAGAAAACTCTCCATCGATTTCATGAGGAATTAAACCGTTAAGACACATACAAAGCGTGGTTTTTCCAGCTTCTGAAGGACCCACTATGGCGAAAATTTCCCCTTTTTTTACATTAAAGCTTATATCCGATAGCACCCAAAAATTGCTTCCTTCATATTTAAACGATAGTTCATTAACCTTAATTGCATAATCCACCAACATTAAAGCCTCCCTGGAATTATCTCAAATAAACCGAATAAAACTCTACAGATTCCTACTATGATAGTTATTGTTACTAAAACAAATATGGTAACTAAGTCTTTAGTATTAAGCTTAGGCTCTCTAAAGAACGTTCTATTGACGTTTATGATTGCAAAACCTCTAGACTCAATTGCAGCAGTAATTGTTGACACTCTTTTGAATGATATAACTAATAATGGCACTATCATAGCGCCTATTAACTTGATTCTTTTAATTATGTCTATCTTTTCAAGTTCAAGTGCACGAGCCATTTGTGCTTCCTTGATTTGTAAGTACTCCTTATACAATAAAGGAATAAACCTTATGACTAAAGCAAAAATGAAGCATAACGCGTAAGGTACATTAAGCTTACGCATACCAGAAATTAACTCCTTTTCCTTTGCTGTCGTTACAAAAATCATTGTTGATGTGATAAGTCCCCAAAGTCGAAAAAGCATCGAAAAAGCCATCAAAATCGATAAATTATGTATATAAATTCCATTCCAAAGCTTAAATACAGGTTCTCCGATCTCAAGCCAGATGCTGTAGTTGCCGACTCATTAAGAGCTCCCGTTTTGGAGGAAGCGTTAGGCTCGCTGCCCGTAAAGAAGTTCCTAATCGATGATAAAAAGTGGGGTTGGAACGCTTTTGAGGAGGAGTCCACTAACGCCGAACCTACCGATACGTATAAGGACGACGTTGTCTTAAATTACTTCACTTCTGGTACCACAGGGATGCCCAAGCGAGTCCTACATACGGCGACCTCGTACCCCTTAGGCTCTATAACGACCGCCTCTTTCATGGGGATCAATGAGGACGACGTCCATCTTAACCTAAGTGCTACGGGTTGGGCTAAGTTCGCATGGAGCTCATTTTTCTCTCCTCTTTTGGTGGGCGCTACTGTAGCTGCGATAAACTACGAAGGTAAATTGGACCCAAAGAGGTATCTTACAGAGGTAGAGGACTTAAGGGTTTCTAGCTTTTGTGCACCTCCCACAGCGTGGAGACAATTCATAGGGCTAGAACTAGGAGCTTACAAGTTGGATAGATTGAGATCTATTGTGAGCGCAGGTGAGCCTCTTAACCCTGAGGTGATTAAACTATGGAAGGAAAAATTTGGTGTAATCATTAGGGACTTTTACGGTCAAACAGAGACTACCGCTATCATAGGGAATTTCCCTTTCCTTAAGATTAAGCCTGGT
>JAVZFM010000102.1:0-5685 GCA_038872815.1 Bathyarchaeia archaeon | reverse complement strand
TTGAGTTCTTTCTGGAACTCTATTTAACTCATCAATGAATAAAATCTTTCTATGAGCTTTTTGAATTTTTCCAGGAGTAAAAGCTCTAGGATCCTTTATTCCATATTTCATAGCCATTACTGGATCTATGTCTCCAACAAGATCTTCAGGCATTAACTCTGGAGAGCCTTGGACACGAACGAACCTATCTTTTCCTTCTATAGTAATTGCTTTAAGTTTTCCTTTATTTGCTTTACAATCTGGACAATTTGGCAACTCTGGGTCGCAATTATAGCGACAACCTTCAACGGCTTGCATAGGAGGAAGCAAACTAGCTATTACTTTGGCTAAAGTTGTTTTTCCTACTCCAGGAGGGCCTTCAAGAATTAAATGACGTCCTGCGATTAGCACAGCAAGTATAGATTCCTTTAAATCTTTACTAGCATAGAATCCTTCAAGTACATCTTTTCCACTTCTTAATCTGTTAAGAATTTCTTCACGAAGCTCTTCACGTAATCCCAAAAAGTATTACCTCATAAAACTTATTAATTTTTAAATTTTGAGTTGGTTAATGTAATTGTAATGTTTTCATCTCCTTTTATTTCTACATGCTTTAGACTTGACAACATACCTAAAACTGTTTTCCTTATAAAATCTTGTACAAAAGGATGGAGTGGTAGCTTTTTTCCTAAAATTTTAACTTGAACCTTTTCTTCTTGTTTAAGTATGAAACAATCATCTTTTGCTCTTACCTTATCAACAATAGCTTTAGCAAATTCAAAGCAATTTTTATAACCGCAATGACCACAATTAAGAAGTGGGAGCTCATTCATAGTTTTAAATACTAGACTAAGTCTATTGTAATGTTTTTTGACTAAATAGATTAATACATTAATATCCTTTTTATAATTAAAAATTGGAATTTGAAATGAAGCAAGATTTTCAATAGAGCTTTTATCCAACTCTCCAGTAATCGCGATTATATTTTTTGAATTCTTTAAGAATTCATAAGCTTCTTCCAAATTTTTAATTACTAATATTTTTGCTATATCTTCTCTTTCTAAGACTAGCTCCTTAAATCCCTCTAAAAAAACAACATCAAACTCTTCTTGAATAAGTTTAAAAAGAATTTCTAACTTTTTTTCATTTGCTCCAATTCTTTTTAGGAGTTCTAGCTCATTTGGAGAAATCGCTATAGCCATTACTGCACCTGCTTGAAATAAACGCCAACTATCCTTTAGATTAGGAGTAAAAGCTAAAGATCCTTCATGTACATTTTTTATAGCAACAACTTTAAGTCCATCTTTTACAAAATTTGAAATTAATGCTTCTGTTATAGTCGTTTTTCCAGATTTTTTTGTACCAATTATTGCAAAACTTGGAATGTTTATCATATAAATCACTTTATTTATTCATGCGTATAATTTCACATTTTATTACATTGTTTAAATCATTCATATTACTAACTTTATAAAAAAATCCTCCACCAACCCTAGCTAGCTTTTTTGCAAAATCCAACCCTTTTCCATTATTTTTTCCTACAGCTATTACTGAGATTTTTATTCTATGTTTTCTTGCTTTTTTTGCCTCTTGAATTGCATACTCCTCGCTTAATACTGAATTTTCATTTATTTTTAAGTCTTTAAGAGCACTTCTAGAAGTAGCTGTTGGTTGTCCATCACTTATAAGGATTATGTGCTTTTCACTCTTTTTCAATCCATTTTTTAAAGATAGCTTTAATGAGTCTTTTATTCCTTCACCAATGTTTGTATTACGGCTTGCTTTTAATTGTATAATAAGTTCAAACAATAGCTTTTTATCATTAGTGTATGAAGTTAAGATTTCGCTTAAATCATTAAAAGCTAATAAAGCAACTTTTCCTCCTTTGTTTATTATAACTTTTATTAATCCAGCAGCTATTAATTTAGCCAATTTAAGTTTTGATTCTTTGGCCATAGATCCACTAACGTCTATTGCTATTACTGTGCTTAATTCTTGTTTAAGTTTTTTAATAAAAACCCTTAGATCTTCTCTTTCTATATCTTTTAATAGCTTTTTCTTTTTTGCTAACTCTTTTAAAGTATGGCGAATTGAAAGATTTCTATAAACATCTCCTAAGCTAAAATTTTTTATCTCGGTTCTTTCACCATTAAAGCATTTTTTCGATACTTCATGGATAATACTTTCTTTAAAGTTTAATGCAGGAATTGAGCAATCTAGTAGAAAATCTATAGCTTTTGGTGTTAAATAAAAAATGCTTGAGCCTGAATTAGCTTTTAAAAACCCCTTGCTCTTAAGGTTATCTATTATTACTTGTAGTTTTTCATAATCATACTCTAATTGTGATTTCTTTGAGTTTGATTTTAGTATATTGTTCACGTAAAGATCCTGAAGAGTAATCCCTACTCCAAATAATGCATTTTGAACATCCATTATATTGTCTAATAGCTTGGATGTATTTTTCAGAATACTATTTCTTTTTAAATTACTTAAATTCTTAAAAGCTTTTTCTATACTTTCTATTGATGATTTTATAGATTTTTCATCGACATTTTTGTTAAATTCTTTTAGCTTTTCAAGAGCTTTTTTTGTAAAATTGTAATCATCGATCTTTTTAGAAAAAAGGTAACCTTTATCCTTTAATGTTTCGCATAATTCCCTTAAAAATTCTAAATCATCCATAGAGCTTAAGCTTTTAGATTTTAGCTCTTTAAAAAATTCATTTTTATCCATTAAATCCTTAACGAATTTTTCACTTAAAGAAAAAGAGTTTTTTTCAGTATTGCTAATACTGGATTGGGCTTTATAAAGCCTCCAAATTGCGGACAAAATACTTTCAAGATCTTTCTCAGAGAGTTCAAGATAATCCTTTAAATGAGATTTTTCATGAAAAACTTCTTCAACTATTTCTTCTATTATTTCACGGGGAGTTTTTTCAACTCCTGGTTTAAGAATTATTCTATGTGACAAGGCTATTAAAGCAGCTTTTTTTATGATTTCTTTAGTTACTCCATTATAAATAGCCTTTAAAGAAGTTACAAGCTCTTTAAAGGCTATTGAGCCCCTAGGGCTTACACCACGTAAAATCTCAGGATGTACTCTAGTTTTTTGAACAATTTTTGCAATATATTCGTTCAAATTTTGCATTATTATGCCTTCTTTTGTTTCCATTGTATTCACTATTATTCAAATATTACTTATGTAATAATTTATAAAAATCATATATAAACCTTACCTGAATTTTTTGGGCGTCTAGGTTCATTCATAGATCCCCTTTGCTAAGATCTTTAAGCAATAGACTATGAGCCTAAGCATTTTCTTGTATTAGTAGACTTTCTCTAAACTATATGGTTAAAGCTCCAAATATTATTTTTTTTCTAACGCTTCTAAGCTTGTTCTCGCTCCATAGTCTCTTGAGCTATATTCTCTAGGCTTAATTATTGGAATATAGCCTTTAAAGAATAGGCTATTCAACATTTGCTTTGCATCGAATGTTAGTTCAAATCCAGCTGGAACTCCTTTAAAGAACTCAACCTTCGAACCAGTAAGGCTTGCATAAACTAGGAATAAAGCTTTACCATATTGGAGATAATGGTTTTATTCCAATCATTGAACCTAGTTGAATCCAAAACAGTATAATCATAGCTTACAGAGAATCTTGAGTAGGGCTCTCCTTAAAAGGAAGCCATAATTTAGCTCCAATAGTTTAAAGTAGACTTAGGAATCCTTTCATTAAAGTAAAGCGAAGACTAGCTTTCAGCATACCTTAAGCATTTCTTTAGCTAAAACATAGATTTAAGAACAAGCTCTAGAATACTCATCAATAGCTCAATATCGTATATCTCTTCACTTAATCTTTTTAGCATAGAACAAATTATAGTCTACCCAATAAATCAAATCTTGAGCACTCCCACTAAATTTTTATCGATTCTTTATGCTTTATTCTAAAACTAAAAGCATTATAAAGATAAAATTTTACAGAGATCTTTAAACCTTTAAAGATTTAAATTATAAAAGAGCTTATAGCAAGTTTAATTTAAGAATTGACCGTTTGGAGTAACTTAAGATGAAATATAAACGCCTTCTTTTAATTTTTATCACAATTCTTGTTATTATTAACGCTTTTTTTATGAAAAATTATTTTTCAAAACAAGAAATACCTTTTAAAGGCATGTATCTTGCATATGATTTGAAAGGAACGATTTTAAGAAATCAATCTAAAACTTATGTAAACATTTTTGCGTATATAACGTTTAAAGAAGTGTTTAATGAATACTCTATAGCAGATATTGAAGTGCTTAAACTAGGCTATAGATACATATCATCTTTAAAGCTTCCAAACAAACTTAATACAATCTTTTATTTAAAAGAAAATAATTTAATTCCTAAAAAAGTCTTAAAGGTATACACAGGAAATGTTGGCAGAGATTTACTTTTCATAAATTACAAACTTCCTTATGATGAAGCAAACTTCTCTTTCAATAGAACGTTAAAAATTAGCTTTCCATTAAATAATGAGCATCAAGTTCATGAGCTTATTTACTTTTATGAATCGCTTGAAGAAGGTTTTAAAGTAAAAGCAATACTTTACTACGATTTTTACACAAAAATCTTGGTTTTAGGTAATTTTGTTCTAGATGCTAAAGATCGAAAAATAGAAGGCATCATAAGCTTGAGGGAAACAAATGCTTTTAGCCAAAAAAATAAAATTATGCTTACAAACAATTCATTACAATTTTTCCTTTAATAATCGATTGTTGCCAGTTATGATAGAACAAGAGTGAAAATCTTATGTATAAAGAAAAAATTTTGCTTAAAAATTGTAAAATAATAACTCCTAATGAGCATACTCAAAAAGGATTCAGTATAGAAATTGATAATGGTATAATATCCAGTATTACACATAAAACATCCTCAGATGGACTGGTAATAGATTGTAGCAAAAAATATGTTCTTCCTGGATTCATTAATGCGCATGCACATTGTTATCAAAATTTAATGAGAAGTTTAGGCTCAGATCTTAACTTGATTGATTGGTTAAAAAGCGCAAAATATCCAATTTGTAAGTTAATGGATAAAGAGGATATTTTTATTTCAACAATTATTGCGCATTTAGAAATGATAAGATCAGGAATTACTACAGTGATAGATAATTTTGATTTTAAGAATGATTTAGAAGGAATGAGAACTTTAGCTAAAGCTTGTGAAAATTCAGGTATGCGAGTAGCTATAGCTAGAGGAATGAGAGTTCGTACAAGAATTGCTGAAGAATGGAAAATACCGGAGTGGATAACTCCTTATGATGAAAAAACTGAACTTAACATATCTGAACAAAGTGTTAAAGAACTTAATGGAAAATTCAATGGAAGATTAAAGATTATGCTTTCACCAACAGCGTTATTCTATTCAACAGAAGATCTTTTAGTAGGATGCCAAGAACTTTCTGAAAAGTATAAAGTTTGCATACATATGCATATAGCTGAAGGAGAAGATTCTCAAAAAGCATGCATAAAAATGTTTGGAAAAAGAGAGATTGAATTTTTAAATGAATTAAGAATGCTTAACGAAAAGTTTCATGCTGTACATGCAATAGCCTTAAGCGATTATGAAATCAATGTTCTTTCATTGAATGGTTGTACAGTTATTCACAATCCTATAAGTAATATGTATTTAGCAACAGGAATTTCACCAATTTTTAAGTTCATT
>JAVZFM010000101.1:0-5755 GCA_038872815.1 Bathyarchaeia archaeon | reverse complement strand
CAAGAAGTTGATTGAAGAAATTAAGCTAAGTCCAGAAAAAGTTGGTGAACTGATTGAGCAATTTAAGTTAAGGGATGCTTTAGAATCCATAGTTGATTTAGCAAGAAAGGGAAATCAATACTTAAGTTTAAAAGAGCCATGGCATAAAATAAAAACCTTTATTAAAGAGGCTGCTACAAGTTTATATCTTTCAATTCAATTAGTTCATTCTTTAGCAATTCTTTTAGAACCATTTATTCCATTCACTTGTGAAAAAATTTTTGAGCAACTCAATTTACGTGAAAAATTTCCCCAAAGAAAATGGAGTGATGCAGGTGAGTTTTTATTAGTTCCTAATCATAAGATTAAAAAGCCTGAACCTTTATTCCAAAAAATCTCTATAGAAAAAATAAAAAAGACCCTAAAGGATAATAAGGATGGGCTTAATGATTAAACTAGATCTTCATGTACATACATCCTATTCTTATGATGGGTTTACGGATCCAAGACTTATAATCGATATAGTAAAGCGAAAAGGATTAGATGGAATTGCAATCACTGATCATGATGTTTTCTCACGTATAAAGTTTAAGGATGAAAACAAAATTATAATTAATGGAATAGAAATAAGCACTCTTAATGGACATTTAATAGGTTTAGGAGTGAATCAAGGAATAAAAAAAGGATTGTCTGCTGAAGAAACCATTGAAAAAATCCATGAGTTGTCTGGAATAGCCATAGTTCCTCATCCAAACGATTTTTTTAGCCAAAGCATCAACCCTTTAAAATTAAATATAAAGCCTGATGCTATTGAGGTAATAAATTCTTCTTTTCCTTTTTTTTCCTTCGAAAAAAAAGCTGCTGAAAAAATCGCTAAAAAATTGTCTTTACCAATGGTTGGTGGAAGTGATTCGCATATACCAGAAACTATAGGCGATGCTTACACGATAATTGCTATTGAAAGCCATTCTATCGATAATATTCTAGATGCTATTAGAAGGGGGAAAACAATTCCTAAAGGAAGGGCAACATCGATTGTTAAAAAAATGAAAAAAATTTATCTACAAATGAAAGCAAGTTTATGATTTTCTCTACTCAAAAGCATTTATGCTATAGAGTAAGACTTAAAAATATAGTTAGAAGCTTACGATTAGCTTATAAATTAGCTATTTTTGTTCCATGTGTTGCTTACAAATAAAAGTTTAAAGACTAATTGTAGGCATTAAGCTAAATAATAAAAGGAAAATATATGATTAGTTCTATAGAAAATGCAATATTAACGTTAACATTCTTGGCTATCGTTACTAGTACTTTGACATATACGTTGCCTATATCCTTTTAAATATGTTAAGTAAAAACTTTGTCTTACACTAAGGTTAAAGGAGGAAAGTAAAATGATTATGTTTTGTGTAAAATGCAAGAAAAAAGTTGAAGTTGATGATAATTCTGTAACTAAAGGAGTAACAAAGAAAGGAAGAGCGATATTAAAAGCGATTTGTCCAAATTGCGGTACCAAAATGACTAAGTTTACAAAATAAAAATATCCACTATATCATGTTTTTCTTTCAAGCAATTTTCCACTAATCCCAGTGATAGTTCTTGGTTTGCATATAATTTCACGAATTTCTAACCCCTCAATTTCATCGAAAACTTTTAACGATATTGAAGGCTTTATAACAATAGCTGTATCTAAACCTTTCTCAGTACCGCCAGTCGATATAACTTCCTTATCGATTGGAATTGCTCCATCGTCAGCTGCTTTTATTGTTGATTCCACAGCAACTGCTAATCCTGGACTTAAAAGTCTTAATGAAAGAATTATTACTTCGCCAATCGTGATTCCACCTAAAGCCAACTTTAAAGAAAAGTCTGCTCCTTGAAATGGACTTGCTCCACGAATTACTCTTACTCCTAATTTTCCAAGTTCCTCAGCTATTTTTTCAGGAATACTTGCATGAACTTCTACTACTCCTTTTCTTTCTAAATCTTCAATTGTTTTGGATAATTCAGGTATCTCAGAATAAGTTATCCAACGTTTTAAGTCTGATATTTTATAGTAGCGCGGTGGATTTGTTACACATATGATTTGAATGCCTGAATTTTTAAATAATTTTATTGCCCTAAAAACGCTATCCCCTGAAATAGACGAAATTATTACATGCTTAATTTTTAGCTCTTTAGCCCTTATTTTTGCTAATTCTAGTGTTTTTTCTGTATTTATAGGTCCTGGTCTTTCAAAATAAATAGTTTTACTAGAAATATAGCCCATAAAGCTTACCTTAAGCCTTTTTATTTTAACTCTTTAAATACTTTACTAAGAGAGGCATTAATTTTGATCCTTTTTCAATAGTTCCTAAGCTTCCTTTTTTTGCCTCCTTTTCAGAAAATTTAGTAGTTCCATCATTTTTGATTTTGTTACCTGAGATTAAAACTGGTACCGGATCATCACTATGAGCTTTTAGTTTACAAGGAGTAGAATGATCTGCTGTTATACATATTATACAATTGTTTAGGTTTATATTGGGAATAATTTTTCCAAAAAAGCTTTTATCTATTTGGCTTAAAAGCTTTGCTTTTAAAATAAAATTTCCATCATGAGCTGGTTCATCAGGTCCTTTAATATGAATATAAAAGCAATCATATTTATCCCATGCTTCAAGCAATTTTTTAACTCTAAGCTCACAATCAAGTTCAATATTTTTTGAGGGGGGAGGAATTTCTATTACTTGCATTCCTGCTAATTTTGCAATCCCTTGTTCTACAGGCATATCTGCTAAACAAGCAAACTTTAAACTATATATTTCATTTATGTTAAATAGATTTGGTAATCGATTTCCAGCATCTCTCATTAAAATTGCATTAGCTTTAAGCTTTCCAATGGATTCTCTTTTTTTATTTATTGGATGTTCTTCAAGAATTTTATAGGCTTTTTCAGTAAACTCATTAACTAGATTAGCAGAGATCATAGCCATATCGCTATTTTCTAAAGGCTTACAAATTTGAAGCGTCATTTCAGCATTAGCTTTAGCCATTCCTACTCCTCCTTCTATCGAGTATGCTGGATCTGTATTTGAAATTTTATTTGAAAGAGGTTTAGCTTTACTTCTTATAACTAAAATGGCTCTATGACCGATTGTATTCTTGAATTCAAAATCTACTGGATAGCTTTTAAGTTTTATTCCTTTATTTATTGCTTCACTTAGCTCTTTAGCTTCTTCAGTGCTTAAATCACGTCCTGCTCTTCTATCAATTATTCTTTTCTTGTTATCTATAGTTGCAAAATTGCATCTTAAAGCCAAATTTCCATTATGCATAGTTAAGCCAAATCCAAAAGCTTCAAGAGGCCCTCTTCCAGTATAATAAATTGAAGGCTCATAGCCTAGAATTGAAAGCACAGCTACATCACTTTCTGGAGCTATTCCTTTTCCTACTGTATACATCATTCCAGTAATTCCAATACTTGCTAAGTAATCCATATTTGGAGTTTCAGCAACTTCTAATGGAGTTTTTCCATTAAGCTCTTCAATAGGTAAATCTCCCATTCCATCAATAACAACATAAAGCAACTTCACGTTAAACACAAACCTCAACTCTTTATAATTTTTAAGATTTAATAATTTTATATTTTAACAATGCTGCCATTCCACCAAAAGATTCATTTAACATTGTTCCCTCTTCAGTTTCTGTTGAAATAATTTCAACGTTTATGCTCATTTTTTCAGCCATTTCAATATATTCGTCTATTAGGTCTTTTATGTTATCTATCATAAGTCCCTCTTTTAAGCACTTTGGACACTTGCTACTGATTAACTCTTGTTCAAATTTTGGAATTTCATAAGGCATAAGGAGTTTATCGCTTTCATAATCACAATTTTTACATTTTATGAAAACATGCTTAACGTTCAATTTTTCTGATAACAATAATGTTTCAACAATTCCTTCATTCAAACATTTTCTAATTTCTTTCTCCCCATATACAGCTAAGCCAGTATCATGCCCTATCTCATAAAGAAACTTTTGAACAAGCTTTTTCTCTTCTGCATAACGAACTCCTTTTAAAACTTCACTACTTTTACTTATAACCTCTTTAACTCCATTTTCACCAACATACGCTGTATCAATAACAGCAATAATCTTCTGCTTAATCATATAGTTTAAATAGTCTCCTTGTTGAAAATCATATTTAGTTGGCCCTGGCCCTCCTATGATTATGCCTTTTAAATCTTGAATTCCTCCCAATATTTCATTAACATGGTTACCTACACGTTTAAAAAATTCATTGATTTCAGCTTCTCTTATACGCTCGAACCTCCTAGCTGATTGTCCACCAGCTCTATGCTTGCCAGGTATGCCTGATGTAAATTCTTTAAGCACAGTCATTCTTCTTCCCACTAAACTAGCTAAAGTTGCTTCATTTACATCTATTAATAGAATTGCATAAGTATCCTTTTCACGAAAGATTTCTAAGAGTGGATCAAGATGAAAACGATTATTACAACGATAAAAGTAAACATTTATTGGTTCTGGAGGAGTTAATACATAAATTTCCATTTTCTCTGTACCAGAGCCATTTTGAGGTATTGCTCCACAAAATATTACAAGTCCATTAGGAGGAGTTTCTTTAAATAGCTTTAAACGTTGAATTACTTTTTCAATAGCATCTTGAACATTCTTTCTTGTAGTTCTTGATTTAATGTTAGATGCTGTTCCATATTCTTCTCTTAAGTTAGCTAAAACTTCTGAAATTTTTTTACCTGGAGGTATATACAAGGAGATAAGCTCAGTTCCTTTTCCTTCTTTAAAGGCTAAGGACTCCAGTAGCTTTTTTAACTTAAACCTTGAAACTGAGTCTGTATATGCCATTTGTTTTCCCTCTAAAGTTATCGAAACCACTCTTATATAAATGAAGTTAAAAGAATTAATTAAGGGTGTGTTTAATGAAAATAGCGATAAAGCTAGGTGGTTTTGTATTTAAAAGCAAGCTTAAACCTGAAATATTAAAGTCTTATGCGAATATTTTCAATGAACTTTATGAAAAGAATCATAAGCTTGTTGTAATTACTGGAGGGGGAGAAAGTGCTAGAAAGTATATAAAGGCAGCTAGAGAGCTAGGAGCACCAGAAGTTGTTTGTGATCAAATTGGGATAATGGTTAGTAGATTAAATGCTAATCTTTTAATAGTTGCTTTAAAAGAGATAGCATTTCCTTCTATTCCAAAAAACATTGAAGAATTGAAAGATTATTTTTCATTCAATAAAATAGTAGTTATGGGAGGGCTTCAACCAGGTCAATCTACAGATGCTGTAGCTGCTATAGCTGCTGAAACAATAAAAGCAGATTTGCTTATTTATACAAAAGATGTAGATGGGGTTTACACTAGCGATCCGAATAAAAATCGATGTGCAAAAAAAATCGATGAAATTCCTATCAAAAAACTACTAAATCTAGTTATAGAGGATAAAATTTGGGCTGGAAAGTATGAACTAATTGATTTAGTTGCAATCAAGCTTATAGAAAGATCTAAGATTCCCACATGGATAATATCCGGGCTAAATGCTGAAAACATTAAAAAAGTTTTACTTGGAAAATCCATAGGAACAAGAGTTCTAATATAACAAATTAATTATCCTTAAAAGTTTTATTTTTCTGTATTTAATTCTCTTTGTTTAGCTAAATTTTTAAACTTTTCTGCTAAGGATTCACAAATTAATGAGCAAACTTTCCTTTGACGTAAACTATAATTTATCCTTAATTGTTCTAAAGCTTCTATTATTTT
>JAVZFM010000100.1:0-5803 GCA_038872815.1 Bathyarchaeia archaeon | reverse complement strand
TACCTTTAGAATAAATTAGGCTGAAATGGATAAACTGAAGCATTTATAAAGCCTCCAGAGATCGCTGGAATTATAGATAACGTATCGCCATCTTTAAAGCTACGGTTTTCATGGATTACAACATTATTCAATAAAACAATGAAGTTTGAAGATATCCATTTAGTGTTTTTATCGATTACTTCTTCTTTAAACCTTTTATAGCGTAAAGCTAATTCTTCTATTAAACTTTGAACATCTTTTACCTCTATTTCTACCTCTTCATGATTATTAGTTAAATACGATAAGCCTACAAATTTTACTTTTACTTTAGCCATTGTACTAAATAATATGTATTAATTCATAAATATATTTTTGTAAAAACAAAGCTAAAAAAGATTTAGATGAAATAATCTTAATCGTAAAATAATCTAAGTGGTTAGAAGCTTCACGAAAATTTAATAGGATTTTTGTAGAAAGTGAAATAAAAATTCTGACTAAAGCATAATGTTGATAAGTGTTTATTTCTTGCCAAGATAACTTTGTTTATAGCAATAGGTTTAACAGCGTATACAGTTTAATTTAAAGAATTTAGCAAAAACCATATAAAAATATGATCATATTAGGCTTTTATGAGGAACCAATGATGAACAAGCCTAAAACATTAACTTTAGTGATGAGTTTACTAGTTTTAATTAATTTAACGAATGGGATCCACGTTACTCAAGTGCATAGGAAAGTTTTTGATACTTTTTCAGTACCATCGCTAAATGGGAGCGAAGAACCAAATTTTCAATCTTTTAATGCTCTATCTTATAAAACAGCTATAGGTTCTCAATCAATCTTAGCCTTTCTTGTTGAGTTTACTGATGTAAAGCATAAAAGTTCATTTAATGAGATTATCAATAAGCTTAATAGCACGAATGATTACTTTAATGAAGTTTCATATGGAATAATTTCCCTTAATGTTTTTATAAACTCTTCTTGGATTTTACTTCCTTTTGATATGGGTTACTATGGACATGATGTAAACAAACCAGGAAATGAGCCTAATATTTGGAAAATTGTTTTTGATGCTTTATTAAAAATGGATCAGTTTTATGATTATTCAAAGTACGATCATTTTATGATAATTCATGCTGGCGATAATCAAGCAATTTCTAACCCAACAAAACTTTCAAACGATATATGGTCTTCTTTCATAATTTTTGATGAGCCTTATAAATCGGATGAAGGAACATTAGTGTATGGTGGGATAATAGTTTCAGAAAATGATCCTATGGGAGTTTTTACTCATGAACTTGGCCATAGCTTAGGCTTACCAGACCTATATGATATAACAAATTCAGATCCAAATGATTTTGTAGGAAAATGGGATTTGATGTCTAAAGGAAGTTGGAATGGAGTTCCTCATGGAACTAGCCCAGCTCATTTATGTGTTTGGGGCAAAATAAAGCTTGGTTGGATCCAAGCTAATCAACTCTTAATAGTAAATAAAGAAGAATCTGCAATTGTTGATATATTTCCAATTGAAGTTAAAGCTTTAGGAACTCAAGCAATTAAATTACCAATAACGACAAACAAGTATTACTTACTAGAGTTTCGTAAAAAAATAGGTTTTGATTCCTATTTACCAAATAGTGGAATTTTAATATACTATTGCGATGATTCTATTCAATCTGGGTATGGGCCAGTTAGATTAAAAGATGCCAACCCTTCTACATTAACTTTAGACGATGCTAGCTTTGATGTTGATCAATATTTTCTTGATGAAACAAACAACATTTATATAAAGATAATTTCAAAGGATCAAGATTCATTTCGTATTAAAATAGATAGAAAAACTAAAGAGTTTAGTGTTAGTGTTATTCCTCAATATATAAAAACCTGTCCAGGAAGTATTTCTAAATTCAATGTTACTATAACTTACTTACTAGGATCAGATTACACTGTTGTACTGGATGTTTTAAACTCTCCTAATGGAATAGAGTTTTACTTTGATAATTCTTATGTTAGCGGGAATTCATCTGTTTTTCTTACATTGATTTTTAAAGAATTTTTATTGCCAGGAAGCTATATATTAAATATAACTGCAACTAGCAATCAAGTTGTAAGATTCGTATTATTAACTATAGAAGTATTTTATGAGCCTGATTTTGTTATAAAAGCATATCCTAGCTCTAAAACTATTGTTCAAGGAGAATCTTTCAATTACATAATCAATATAACCTCTATTCATGGTTTTGATTTTGAAGTTTTTATAGAAATAACTGGCATTTCTCATGGAATTGATTTTACGCTTAGTTTAAATCCAGTAAAGGTTAAAAGCAATAGTTACAACATTTCAATTCTCTCTATAACAACGTATTCAACATCTCCTATTGGATCTCATAGAATAAATATAGTTGGCCTAAGCGGAAATATAACACATTCTATCGAAGTATACTTAATTATTTCAGAAAGTAAACTTGAAAGCTTTAGGGTTTCAGTATATCCATCTAAGCAAGTTATTCATGTAGGATCTGTTGGAAGATGGACTATAACTATTGAAGCTTTAAAAGAATTAAATTCTCCAGTATTGCTTTCAATTCAAAACCTACCTTCGAATGTAACAGCTTTTTTTGATCGTAACGAATTGATGCCCTCTCCTAATCAGCCAGCAAAATCTACGTTAGTAATTTCAGTAGGCTCTTTAGCTAAAAAAGGAGTTTATAACATAACAGTAATCGCAACTGAGGGCTTAATCTTTGAGATGACCACTTTCGAATTGCATATACCATCAGCAGCAATACCTGGATTCCAGCTCGAATCAATATTTATAGGGTTAACTTTAGGGATTCTATTTTTAAAACGTTTACAGCGTATAAAAAAAGCAAGTTTACAAAAATTTAGGAGATAGACTTAATTGAATTAGCATAATTGCTTAAGGCTTGAGAAATAGCCTCTAACAAAAAGTATATATTTTCTCCAGTTTTTGAGCTTATTCTAAATATAGGTATGCTTGGAAAATGCCATTTTATCAACTCTACAGCTTTTTCTACATGTTCATGATTTACTAAATCTATTTTATTAGCGCAAATCATTATGTTTGAAGATAAGTTTATTTCCCTAAGGATTTTATTGGTAGAGATAAGCTTTCTTCGTAAAATGCTTAAGCTTTCACTTACATCAAAGAAAAGTAAAACCAGATCAGCTTCAGCAATTTCGCTTAACGTGACTGTGAATGCATCAAGAATTATAGGATGCATATCATCTATAAAGCCTATCGAATCCAGCAATATAAATTCTTTACCATTTGGAAGCTTTACAAGCCTTGAATAAGTGGAGAGCGTTGTAAATGGGCCTAAGCCTATAGGCTTTGATTCACTTACAACTTTGTTAAAGAAAGTAGTTTTTCCGCTTTGAGTATATCCAGCTAAAGCAACTGTTAAAAATCCCAGCTCTTTCCTTCTATTTCTTTGAAGTTCTTTCTTAAAGCGTTTTTCAATTAAGCTCTTTCTTATTTTGCTTATTTTTTTCCTTGCAGCTTTTTCATATTCCTTAAATGGATAATCCCCAGGCCCACTCCATCCTACTTGTTCGCCTATAATCCCGCGAAGCTTTATGAATTCACGTCCCCAAGAAAAAGTATATTTTAATCTAGCTAATTTTATTTGAAGCTTTGCTTCACTTGTTCTTGCTCTTTTTTCAAAGACCTCTAAAATAAGCAAATTTCTATCTATTGTTTTTACGTCCCTTCCAATTTCCTTTTTTATTTTGAATATTTGGCTACTAGGCAATGTATTTGTGAATATAATAGTATCTATTCCTTTTTCATTTACTATTTTCTTTACTTCTTCTAACTTGCCTTTCCCAATACAATAAGAATGATGGACGCTATTACGCTTTTGAACTATGGTATCAACTATATTATAACCTATGCTCTTTGCCATAGCTTTTGCTTCTTCAACTCTAGAATGGATTTTTGGAAGCTTACATTCAACTATAATTGCATTCACAAGAAATTCATCCATAATTGCTTAAATATAAATTTATGGTATTAAATTAGCAAACCTAATGGAGAACTAAGTCATGGAACTCTTAAATTGGATAGAAGAGCTTTATAAACTTAAAATAATACCTAGGACTGGGTGGATTTTTCATGGAATCAAACTTGAGCATACAGAATCCGTTGCAGAGCATCTATCTATGGTATCCATTTTAAGCCTGATTTTAGCTCATATTTTAGAAGAGAATGACTTTAAAATCAATTTAAAAAAAGTTTTAGAGATGGCAATTCTTCATGATATTCCAGAAATTTTAACTTTTGATATTAGCAAAGAATATCTTAAATATTTAGGAGATAGGGGTAAAAAGATAAAGGATACGCTTGAAAAATCAGCAACAAAGCATATATTAGATGGATTGCATAATAAAAAGTTAAGTTCAAAGTGGAGAAAAATATTAAATGAGTATCAGAGATCAAAATCTTTAGAATCTAAAATAGTCCATGCTGCTGATTATTTTGATATAATGTTTCAGATAATTGCCTATGAAAAGCTTGGCTATCAAAAAAGCTTATTTAAAGATCTATGGGAAGATGTTAGTAAAAGAATAGCTTCATTAGAAATAAATCCAATTTCTCGAATGCTAGAGGATTTAAAGCTTAAAAAAGCTCTTTGAAAGTATAAAATATGAGTTAAGCTTGAAAAAATAGTAACTAAATTAGGCTTTTAGCGTAAGCTCATAACTGGAAAGTAACGTCTAACGCTTTATACTAAAAGCCTCATAATTGATGTTGTTTAGCAAATTGTGAGCGAGAAATCCTACATGCTTTTAACCGTGGGTAAATGACGAACAGTAACTCTTGAAATATTTGGATTAATGTTAGATCCATTAAAGAGTTAGGGCCCATCAAAGTAGTTTTTAAAAGTTTATTATAAAAATTATGGATCTATGAACTTAATTTAGTAAAACCCGTAAAATTAATATAGGAGATTTGTACCATAATTTTTTTGCTTTTAACGAAGGTGTAAACTAGTGAGGGATGGCGTTTACAAAGGCGATAGCATTTTCGAATCTTCAAAAGTTTAGAAGCTTTAAACCTTTTTATGATCGCTATTTAAAGCTTGTTTTTATATTTCCAACACTTAATTGGTTTATCTTAAAAAGCGTTTTAGTTATTCAAACAAATGTCTATTTGGTGATGATTTAAACTTGGAAAAAGAGTTTTCAAAAAGAATAATAGTAGCAAAATTTGGTGGTTCAAGCCTAGCGGATAGCGAAAGAATAGTTAAGGCTGCTAAAACTGTTGCCAAGGAAGTTGAAAAAGGAAATATGGTTGTAGTTGTAACTTCAGCTATGGGGAAGACTACAGATGAACTTATAAAGCTTTTGAAAAAAACTTCTAATGAAAACATTGAAAAAATGGACTTAGATGATGTGCTTTCAATGGGAGAGAGAACAAGCGCTAGAATATTTGCTACAGCTTTAAAATCTCAAGGATTTAAAGTAAGATACTTTGATCCTTCTGATCAAGATTGGCCAATAATAACAGATGATAACTTTTCAAATGCTAACCCAATATTGGATGAATGTGAAAAAAGAATAAAGGAATCAATACTCCCATTGTTAAAAGATGGAATAATCCCAATAATAGGAGGATTTATTGGAAAAACAAAAAATGGAAGAGTAAGCACTATAGGAAGAGGGGGAAGCGATACTACTGCCTTTTTAATTGCAAGAGCATTAAAAGCTAATGAAGTAGTTTTGGTTACAGATTCAGATGGAATAATGACTGCAGATCCAAAAATAGTTTCTAATGCTAAAAAATTGGATAGGATAGATG
>JAVZFM010000099.1:415-5821 GCA_038872815.1 Bathyarchaeia archaeon | reverse complement strand
ATGGTGCAGCCGGAGACTTATTTCAGATATTGTGCGCAATTCTAAGGGAAGCATTGGGGTCTCAAGGTAAAGTATTTATACATGCAATTATAGAAAATAAAGTGAAATTTAAGCCTTGGGAGATGAAATGAGACTTAAAATAGTCAGGTATCTCTTGAATCATCAATGTTGTGCTTGTGATTTCACGCAAATGACAGAGGGATCAAACAACAATTTCAAGACATCTCAAAATTTTGGTTGAAGCGGGAATTTTGAAGTACAAGAAAAAAGGTAGGAATATTATTTACAGCATCAAAGATGATGAAGTTAAGAAAACATTATTAAACTTGGGAATAACAGGGCTAAAATCTTGTTGTTAAATCGGGGAGTTAAGAATGAAGGAGAATGTGATAAAAGAAGTCGTAAAGAAAAGGTATTCGAGAATAGCTGAAGAAAGTAGTTCATGCTGTTCAGTTTGCGGTCCCTGCGGGCTTGACGTGATAGAGCAAGCTAGAGCTGTTGGTTATTCTGAAAAAGAACTAAAAAGTATACCCGCATTGGCTATCATGGGCTTGGGCTGTGGCAATCCAACAGCTTTAGCAGATTTAAAGGAAGGAGAGGCAGTCTTGGACTTGGGCTCCGGAGGGGGGATGGATGTATTTTTGGCAGCAAATAAGGTAGGGCCAAAAGGTTATGTCATTGGGGTTGATATGACAGAGGAGATGATCAAGAGAGCAAGAGGAACAGCAAAGAGATTTGGATACAAAAATGTAGAATTCATGCTTGGCGAAATTGAGAACCTGCCTCTTGAAGATAACTCAGTTGATGTGATCATCAGCAATTGTGTCATTAATCTTTCTCCAAATAAGCTAAAAACATACCAAGAAGCACACAGGGTCCTAAAACCTGAGGGAAGAATAATGATTTCTGATCTGGTTATAGAAGGCAAACTGCCAGAGGGTATCAGAAAAAACTTTGAGGCTTGGGCTGGTTGCATTGCTGGAGCGCTAGAAAAAAACGAATATCTAGATGTTATAAGAAAAGCTGGGTTCAAGGATGTCAGCATTGTTTCCCAAAATATATTTCATGAGTCGGGACTTGACAAAAGATTAGTTGGAAAAATCATTAGCATTAAAGTAAAAGCATACAAGTAAAAAGTAGGAGAGTTCACACCGAGAATTCTTCTCTCTATTTTCTTCAGTATTGACCTTGCATCAGAATCGATGCCTTAAATTTTCATGAAAATGTTGCGATTGCTAATTTTAAGATTGCCTAGTCTCCTAAAGATTTGAACTTTATCCATAAAAAGGGCAAGGTGTACCGAAATTGAAATCTGATGCGGCCGCCGGGATTCGAACCCGGGTCAGAAGCGTGGCAGGCTTACGGCTTTTAAGTTCCCGTCCTAGACCAGGCTAGACTACGGCCGCAACTTGTTATAAGATATATTAACTGACTTTAAAAAATCTTTTGGCTCTAAGAATAATTCTATAAATCTCTTAAAGGCTTTATGGTATGAAATGATTTTAAGTTGATAGAATCCTTCTTAAAGACGAAAATTTAAGGAAAAGCTTTTACTAATTTTCCAGCTAATAGAGATGTAACTAAGCCAAAAAGCCGATTGCTTAAGTGAAATAAAGTAACTTCTAAGGCGTGTAGAATAAAATATGCTAGATTCATCATTTCTTATGAAAAATTAAATCAATAAAGAATGAGAAGCTGGAGAAAACGTTAAAGACATTGTTTCGCTGATTATTAAAGTTACATCAGAACTCATAAATAAACATAAATTACTTTGTTAAAATTAAACTTAGATTGAAAAATAGTCTTGTTAAGATATAGCATACATCTAAGCGATATATACTCCTTAGCTAATTAGTTAATTTATGAAATACAAGAGCCTAAAAACCACTTTTTGATAAAATTAAAGCCTTTTAGAACCTTAAATTAAACATAGCATTATGGCTGCGGTAAAGGATAGAAAAATTTATTCGAGTTAAAAAAAGAAAGATTTATATATTTCTGTGCTATATCACATAATTTAAAGTGTGCATAAACACAAAATAAAATTCGGGGGGTGAAAAATATGGCATGGGGTTGGAGAGGAAGGAGTTGGTTTGGGCCTTGGCCTGGAAGAGGCCCATTTAGCTATTTGCCACCTTGGCAAAGACCTGGATGGTTCTTTGGCCCTACTCGAGGATATTGCCGGTGGCTATGGGCCTATCCATACAATACATGGATTCCATGGCTAGGATGGGGATCTCCATCAACACCACAATCCTCAAAAGATGAGTTAGCAGCATTAGAAGGTTATAAAATAGAGCTCGAAAGTGAGAAAGCCAGCATAGAAAAAGAGATAAGCGATGTTGAGGCAAAAATAAAAGAGCTAAAGGCCATGCTTGAAAAGGGCGGAAAATAGCTTAGAAGATGCTAAAGGTTTGGAAAATTGAAAGTTGCTATTCCAACAAAAGCCTATTTAGGATTGGAGGATACTATTTCAGAAGTATTTGGCAAGGCTAAAACTTTCACTATAGTAGAGCTTGAAAATAATAAAATTAAAAATGTGAAAGTAATCGATAACCCTGCAAAATCTTATAATTATGGTTCTGGGCCTATTGCAGTAAAACACTTGCAGATCTTAAGGTAGACCTTGTAGTGGCTGTAGAACTTGGTCCAGGCGCTTCTGGGTTGCTTGAGCATTACCATATAAAGAAGATTTTAGTGGAAAAGAGTATGAAAATTGCAGATATAGTTAAAAGGAAATTAAGCTATTAGAAATAGCAAAATGTCCTCTTTTTAATCTCGTGAATAAGCTTTTGATGCTAGATTATGAAATCTAGATTCAATCATAGTCCTTAATTTTCATAACCATTTCCATTCTTAAACAATAAAATATAAAGCAGGTTCGAATAATTTAATCTTGAATCAATAACTTTGCTTTTACAGCATGAGTGCATATATATTTATCCTAAGCATTTTCTAGCTTTATAGGTTGTAACATTTTTTCTAGATAGGATTTATTGCTACTGTATTTAGGCAATAGAATTTGAGGGCAATCTTGTAAAGTTTTTTCCCCATTTAAAAGCTTTATAGCAAAAGAAAAGCATCCTTGTTCTCCACATTCCTGACAGTTTGTTTTTGGCAAATGCTTATATATTTCAATTGGACTAAGCCTTTGTCTAATCTCTAAAAGCTTAGGATCTGGAGAGCCATAGATTTCTAAGTACTTAAAGGCTTTGTTTAAAAGATTTTTTAATTTTTCTAATAGTTTTAATGCAATTTCCTCCCTTAGAACACAACCTATATTAACGTTTCCAGAAGAGTAAATAGTGACTAATTTTCCATCTAATAAAAGTGTAACTGAGCCAAAAGCTTTTGTATATTGTGATTGTGGTATAGCTAAATAAAGTATAGGCATAATTTCATCTAAAGGTCTATTTGTTTGGGCTGTTATTTGAAGTTTTCTAGGTTCAAAGAGACAAGGAGTTTTCTTAACAATGTTAATTTCTAAAGGCTTCATATAACCACTTTTGGTAAATGATTTTCTCTTTTTATAGAATTGGTTTAAAAATATTTAAATTTTGTTTTGATTTTTTGAACATATAAAGGTTAGATATGTTAAGTTAGATTATGCGCGAGTATTAAATTAGTTTAAAATCGAGAGAAATATCTAAACTTAGTAAAGCTGCTGTAGAAAAATGTTAGAAAATAGCCTAAAAGGTAGCTTGTTAAAGAAGCTTTTTATTTTGTTAATTAAGTGATTGCTTAATGAGGTTGCATTCTGATAATTAGCGGCTTAACGCCTTAGATAAGAATATTTTTAGCATTATCACTCAGATTTTCTGATTATGAAACCTTGTACTGGAAGTGCTATAGTAGTTGCAACTATAAGTACTATTAAAATTGTTGTCTAAGCCTTTACTAACCTTCTTGTTCAAGGTCTTCACTTTCTTTCTAATGTAATTTTAAAATTTGGAACTATATCTCTTCCAATAATAGCCTCACACTCACCAAGACAGCTCAAGCAAACTACTTTGTCATCGACTATGAAAACTCTTGTTTTCATAGCAAGCTCTCCGCACTTTTCGCATTTAACACTTTCAAATTTTGGAGGAAGTCTTTGCATAGCTATTTCAGAGGCTCTTAAACCTAAGACAACAAAATGGCATATGTGCCCATGGAACACGTATTACTTCTTTAAAAAACGTAATACTAAGCTTTAGCAGACTAAGAAAAAAGCTTTAAGAATTTAAAAGAGGAATTCAGTAAAATGTTGGATCCAATAGATTTTATAAGAGAATGATAAAGAAAAATACTTTTTGAGGTTTTATTATCATAAAAGTTTTTTACATTATCAAATAAGAATGAAGGTAATCCTGTAATGTTTTTGTGATTTTTATGCTTTTCATTACTACAGTTTCTACAAAAACGTAAGTCTATTTGTGGAGCAAACAATATCCTTCAATTTGCAATTAAGAGATTCATATTATGCGCTTTCTCTTTCTAGTTTGCGTTCTCTGATACCAGTCAATTTTCTCATATAATACCTTCTTCCTTCATATTCGACTGCTGTAAGCTGGCCTTTCTGTAAAAGTTCATCTAAAACTTGTCTATTCGCCTTTACCCTCTTTAAAAATTCTACATAGCTTCTTCTCGCATTGGATGAACTACCATTATGCTTAACAAATCATCTTTAACATTCCCTGTGAAGGTAAAAGCGCTTCCTTCATCTTATATTAAATATTTAACTTTGCTACTTCCAAGCCTTTTAGTAAATGTTCGAAAAGCTTTGTTTAAAATTTCCTTCTTAGCTGGTTTAACCCATTTTTCTGTTGGCGGTCTTGTTGGTACAGCAATATATGCTTTATCAAGTTTAGCTAGATTTTTTAAATTGCTATTTTTTCGAACTCATTGTTATAATTTATATTATCAATAAGCATTGTTTCTATCACAAAAGTTTTTGTAAATAGTTTTATACCATCCAAAATCATGTCTAATCTTAAGCCTTTATATGGCCTATTTATGCACTTCCATAGATCTTGGCTAACTGCATCTACTTTCAATGAAACAAAATCAGCATTTAATAAATCTTCCCTTCTTCTTGCCAAAGCAAAGAAGCATTTGTTATAACTGCTATTGGAATTCCTAATTGTCTTAAAAGCAATATCTCTTTTCCTATGTTAATATCTAACGTTGGCTCTCCATCTGGCATAAAAGCGAGATAATTAATCCTTTCGTTTCTTGAGATAACCTTCTCAATTTTCCTTTTTACATACATGAAAATATCTTCTGGCTTGTGAAAAGCTTTTCTATTAAAACGCTTGTAGATTGTTTTTCCTAATTGACAGTAAACGCATGAATAAGAGCATGTTTTTGGTAGGATATTGTTTATACGACCCTTCCTAATCGTCTTGATGGTACAGGACCAAA
>JAVZFM010000099.1:0-405 GCA_038872815.1 Bathyarchaeia archaeon | reverse complement strand
TTCCTTAAGCCTTTTATAGTTAAATTTCAATAAAATATGCAATTTCTTTCCAAATATTCTCTAATTCTTTTGCAACATCGCTTTTTGGAGAATATTCCATAATTGTTTTTCTGTTAACCATAGCCTCATTAACTTTTGAATTAAAAGGTATCATGCCAACAACTTTTATATTATTATCTTTACAAAAATTCAAAATTTTCTCTGTAATATTTTTGTTTATATCATACATGTTTATGCATACTAAAGACAAAATATTAAAATGTCTTAACAATTCCAAAGCTTGATCATGAATACCTGAAATTGTAGGTTCAGTAACCAATAAGCTTACATCTATACCTGTTATAGAGAGTATAACTGGACATCCAATTCCTGGAGAGCCATCTATTATTATCAAGTTAATGTTTT
>JAVZFM010000098.1:0-5844 GCA_038872815.1 Bathyarchaeia archaeon | reverse complement strand
AGGTTATATAAAAGGATTGAATATAGAGGAACTTTATAACAGTTGACCAAAAAGCTTATAAGTTTCAATAATGGGATGAATGGTTAGGCTTAAATTAATTAATACATCCTGTAGTGAGGAAATAGAAAGAACAAATACTTTTATAGTTGAAGACAATTCGCCTTATGGAGTTTTGCAGATAACTGAGCTATGCTATGGAATGAATTGAACTTTAAGCGTAAACAGTCCTATATGCACTACAATAAGTTTTCGGTATCTTAATCGGTTCAGCTAAACTCAGCAGATAATAAACAAGAATAATGAAGCTTGAAGAAGCTTTTAAAGCTTAAAAGCTTTATAGAATTAAATATAATCTTAAAAAGTATTGGAGTATGCCTAGAATTGAGTGTTCAAAAACCGTTTTGGATAGCTAGAGATTATTTAAAATGTAGTGGATGTAGAAAATGTGAAATTATTTGCTCTTTTTTTCATGAAAGGAGAATATGGCCTGAGGCTTCAAGAATAAGGGTTTTTATGCTTGTTCCTGGAGCTGAATTTCCCCATTTTTGTACTCAATGTCATGACTATCCTTGCGTTAAATCATGCCCAGTTAAAGCGCTTTCTATAAGCAAAGAAACAGAAGCTGTTTTAGTTGATAAGGAAAAATGTACAGGATGTGGAATTTGTATAAATGCTTGTCCAGGAAGAATTCCACATCTGCATCCAACTAATGGCTATGCTTTAATATGCGATCTTTGTGAAGGTGCCCCTCAATGTGTAAAAGTATGTAATGAAGGTGGATGGAATGCTTTATGGATTGTAAAGAAATCTGAAAGCCATTGCTATAAACTTTATGCTAAAAAGCCTGAAGAGGTAACAAAGGAGCTTGTTATAGGTTTATATGGTGAGCTGGGAAAAGAGATGATTTAAAATGCGCGGGTATGCTGGTAAATTTTTAGAAATAGATCTTTCAACAAGGAGTATAAAGGAAGTAAAGTTTGATGAAGTTATTTTAAGACAATACATTGGAGGGAGAGGTTTAGCTACAAAAATACTTTGGGATCATTTAGGCAATTCATGGGAAAAAATTGACCCTTTAAGTCCAGAGAATGTACTTCTATTACTCACTGGTCCTTTAACAGGATTCTTTCCAGGAGCAAAGATTTGTATTTCAGGAAAATCTCCTCAAAGCAATGGTATCGTTGGCTCAACAGTAGCTGGAGAATTTCCAATAGAGCTTAAGTGTGCTGGCTATGATGGATTAATCATTACAGGTAAAGCCTCAAATCCAGTTTATATACTTGTTACAGATTCAAAAGCTGAAATAAAAGACGCTAGCCATATATGGGGAAAAGGAGCAAAGGAAACTTTAAAAATCTTAACGAAGGAAGTTCGTGAAGAGCTTGCTAAAAGAAATCCAAAGTATGGGGAATGGAAAGAACCTTCAGTTATTTATATAGGACCAGCTGGAGAGAAAAAGGTTAGAGTATCTGCTATAAATGCTAAATGGACGCATGGAGCAGGTTATGGGGGTTATGGAGCAGTTATGGGATCAAAGAACTTAAAAGCAGTAGTTGCAAAAGGAACAAATCCATTACCAGAAGTTGCAGACATTGAAAAGGTATCAAAACTAATAGAAGAAATATCGAGAATATGCTATAAAAACGATCAAATGAGACGTTGGGGAACAGGTTCTTCAGGTTATGATGTTGGCTCTCGACTTAGCTCAGAACCTGTAAAGAATTGGCAAGAAGAATGGCATGATGAGAAAAGCTTTGGAGTAGATAAATTTGAAGAAAGAGTATGGATAAAGCATTATTGGGGCGATTTTGGTTGTCCAACAACTTGCCTTAAGCTTTCAATGGCAAAAACTGGAAGCTTTAAAGGAGCAATAACCGATAACCCTGATTATGAAAATCAAGCCTATGTAGGAACAAACCTTGGCATATTTATACCTGAAGAAAACATTTATTTAATGGCTCTTTTAGATGATTTAGGGCTTTGTGGTATACAAGCTGGAAACGTTCTTGGGTTTATTGGAGAACTTTATGAAAAAGGAATTTTAACTAAGGAAGAACTAGGTGGAGTAGAGCCTAAATGGGGCAATGTAGAAGCTTTCGCCTTTATTGCTCGTATGATCGCTGAAAGGGTAGGAATAGGCGATATACTTGCTGAAGGAACTTATAGAGCTGCTTTGAAAATAGGTGAAATAAAGAAAATCGATTTATTGCGCTATGCTATAGTTGAAAAAGGAATTGCTATAGGAGCTCATGGAATTAGAAGTGGAAAGGATTATACAGCGCAAGGTGGGCTTATGTCCTTTGCTTGCTCTGTTCAAGGTGGAGATCATACTTCAATAGCTTACTTACCATTAAACCATGGCAATAGCGAGCTTACTACTATACTTCATGATTCAGGAGTTTACTGCTTTTTCAATGTATTTGAAGATGAAGCACTTAACCTTATTTGGGATTTCTTTGAAGCAGTTACAGGATGGAGAATAGGGCCAGAAGAATGGTATGAAACCACCTCGCGTAGAATACTGCATATCCAAAGAGCTACATTGCTTATTGGAGGTCCTGATTATAGATGGAATCCAAAGGTACATGATGATAATCCACCTAGATTTTATGAACCTTTACCTTCAGGTCCATATGCTGGTAAGACAATTGAAAGATCAAAGTTTGAAGAGTATAAAAAAGAATACTATGAAGCAATAGGCTGGGATGAGCATGGAATACCTAAGTCAGAAGAATTAAAACGTCTTGGACTAGAAGATGTTGATAAAAAATTGAGGAGCTTTTTAAGCCTTTAGAAAAGCTTAATACTATAACTGAAGTTTGCTAATTATTTGAATTAAAATATTTAAAGAAGCTAAAGGTTCGAGTAAGTCTAGAATTATCGATGAACAATCTTTAAGGCTAAAGAATTATGTTTTAAAGATAGGGTTGATGCTGGAAGACTTTTAGCGAAAAAATTGAAAAGTTTAATTGAGGAAAATAGCATAATATTGGCTATCCTTGCAGGCAGAATCCCAGTAGGTGTTATTCTAGCTAATGAATTAAAGTTACCAATTGACTTAGTGGTTGTAAGGAAGATTCCAATACCTTGGAATCCTGAAGTAGGATTTTGAGCAATAACTCCTGATAAATCTATCGTTTTAAATGAGCGATTAATAGAAGCTTTAGGATTGATTGAAGAAAAAATAAAAACGTATGCTTCAAAAAGGTTAAAAGAAATTGAAGAAAGATTAAAAAAGTTTAGAGGAGAAAAGCCTTTTCCAAATCTAAAAGATAAAAATGTGTTAATTGTGGACGATGGATTAGCATTTGGTTATACTATGCTCGCAGCAATAAAATGGGTTGAGTAAAAAACCTAAAAAAATTATAGTTGCAATTCCAACAGCAAGCTTTCAAGCTTTAGAAACAGTTTCTCCACATGTTGATTTAATAGTTTGCCTTAATGTGAGATCGGGAGCTTTTTTGCAGTAGCTGATGCATATAAAAATTGGCATGATTTAAGCGATCAAGAAGTTATGAAGTTCTTAAAAAGGATTCATTAGAAATTTATCCTTTTATTTTTTCAAGAATTATTGCTGGGCAAATTTTTTTTACTCCCTCTATAACTCCAATTTTTTCTGAAATCAATTTAGCTAATTCTTTTCCATCTTTTGCCCATATTTCAGTCATTATCATATGGTCTCCTGTTGAAGTTGCTACGAATCGAGTTTCCTTTAATTCTGAAAGCTTTTGAGCAACTTCCAATAGCTTAGCTGGGTCTGCATCTATCCCTATTATTGCCACTATTTTTATGCCTATTTTCAATGGGTCTATTATTATTGAAAACCCCTTTATTACTCCAGATTTTCTTAAAGCAATAATCCTTTTTCTTACAGTGGATTCCTTCATTTTAAGCCTTTTAGCTATCTCAGTATAAGGCAAACTGCTATCCAACTCTAGCAACTCTAGAATTTTTAAATCGATTTCATCAACAGCTTTCATTTTTCCTATTTTAGTAAAAATATTTCCTATTATTTAAATTTTTAGGACGAAAAATTTAAATAATGGTATTATTTAAATTTAAAAAATAAATATAAGGGGAAAATTTTATGAAAAAAATGACCAGAAACAACATTGAAGTAGCTTTTGCTGGGGAAAGTCAAGCCCACATGAAGTACACAATCTTTGCTGATAAAGCTGATGAGGAAGGATTTCCAAACATTGCTAGGCTTTTTAGAGCTATTGCATACGCTGAAAGAGTTCATGCTGGAAACCACTATAAAGTTTTAGGAAACATTGGATCTACTCCAGAAAACCTTCAAGTAGCCATAGATGGGGAAACCTATGAAGTTGAAGAAATGTATCCAGCTTTTAATCAATTAGCAAAATTTCAAGAAGAAAAAGGGGCTGAAGTAAGCACTAATTGGGCTCTTCAAGCAGAAAAAATTCATGCAGGTCTTTATCAAAAAGCTAAGCAATCTGCTTTAGAAGGAAAGGATATTGAAATTGGCAAAATACAAATCTGTTCTATATGTGGATATACAGTAGAAGGAGAAGCCCCAGAGAGATGCCCAATTTGTAATGCTACAAAAGACAAATTTAAAACATTTTAAACTCCTTTTATTTTTTACAAAGGTTTTATAAAACTACAATCTTTAAAATTTAAAAGGAAAAAGGGAATGAAAGATGTTTTCAAAAAGAGTGGCTATATTTTTCTTACTTGGGCTAGTATTAGGCTTATCGATAGGTTATTTAATAACAATCAATTTTTACATAAAACCTCTAGAAGAAAAGCCATTCTTAATAACTCAAGATCAAAAAATAATTGGTGCATACTTTTCACCTAAAGATAAATGCTCCTCTAAGCTAATATATTGGATAGATAAAGCAAACAAATCAATACATGTATTGATCTACAGTTTTACTTTAAATTCTATAAGCGAGGCTTTAATAAATGCTCATAAACGAGGAATAGAAGTTTTAATAGTCTTGGAAAAAGACCAGTTGAGCAAGTATAGCAAGTATGAAGAGCTTAAAAACTCTGGAATAGGCATTCGTTTAGATACTAATCCAGCCCTAATGCATAATAAAATAGCAATAATCGATGGAAAAATAGTTATTACCGGTAGCTATAATTGGTCTGAAAGTGCAGAGTATAGAAACAATGAAAACATAATAATAATTTCAAGCATAGAAATTGCTAAAATCTATGAAAGTGAATTTCAAAAAATCTGGAAAGAAAGCGAATAATTATTCTTCATGCAATTTTTCAGCTATTGTTTTTAGCTTTCCATTTTCTAAAAACTTAATTTTTATATCCATTTTAACATCTAAACCAAGGAAACGAAATATCCATAGCAATTGCTCTCCAGTAATCGGTTCTGTAATCTCTTTCTTTAAAACTAATTTAGCTAAGTCCTTTGCAATTCTTTCAACTATATTTGGATATTGTTGTTTAGCAGAATTGAATACTTCCCAAGCTTTTTCTGTAAAAATTTTTGACAATACTTTTAATGGATTGGTTTCTTCAGTATCAGTAGTAGCTTTACTTTTAGCTAGAATTTGCTTTTTCATTTCAATTAGCTTTTTTCTTTTTAAAAACTCTATTTCTTCATCATAGCACAATTAAATTGACCTCAAACGATTCAATCATTATTCTTTGATCCTTTTCTTTAGTAAACCTATCGATCTTTCAAATTCATAGACCAATCTTGATGCAACTGTCCATGTATTAAGTCCTTCATTATCTATTTTTATTATTTCATCAGAGATATTTATAATTCTTTTTGAAAAATGTCCATGTGGAAAACCTCCTATTAAGGCTAAAGGTTTATTTAGCGCACTCATTTCCTTACAAGCTTCTTCA
>JAVZFM010000097.1:0-5883 GCA_038872815.1 Bathyarchaeia archaeon | reverse complement strand
AGACCAGCCTGGTTATGATTGCCATGGATTGCCTATAGAAGTAAAAGTTGAAGAAGAGCTTAACATAAGAAGCAAAAAAGAAATAGAAGAAAAAATTGGTATAGAGAAATTCATAGAAAAATGTAAAAGCTATGCTATAGAAAACATAGAGAAGCAAACAACTATTTTTAAAAATTTAGGAATATGGATGGATTGGAAAAATCCATACGTTACTTATAAAAACGATTATATAGAAGCTATTTGGTGGACAATAAAAGTTGCTAATGAAAAAGGATTGTTGAAAAAAGGATTAAAAGTTATTCATTGGTGTCCAAGATGTGAAACAGCATTAGCTGGATATGAAGTTACTGATGAGTATAGGCTAATTAAAGATAATTCTGTATATGTTAAATTTCCATTGAAAAACAAAGAAAAAGAGTTTATACTTGTTTGGACTACAACTCCTTGGACTCTTCCAGCTAATCTAGCTATAATGGTTAACCCAAATGCTACTTATGTAAAAGCAAAAGTTGATGATGAAATTTATATATTGGCTGAAGAAAGATGCGAACCAGTTTTTAATGAAATAATGAAGTCTTATGAAATCGTTTCAAGGTTTATTGGAAAAGAGCTTGAAGGACTTGAATACATTCCTCCATTGCTAGATGAAGTTACAATTCAATCAAAAGTAAAGGAATTATCAAGTGCAAAAAATGTTCATAGGGTTATACTAAGCGAAGAATTCGTTTCTACAAAAGAAGGTACAGGTTGTGTCCATGTAGCTCCAGGCCATGGTGAAGAAGACTTTATAGTTGGTATAAAATATGATTTACCAGTAATATGTCCTGTCAATAGCTTTGGTGTATTCATTGAAGAAGCTGGAAAGTATTTTGGAAAAAAAATTAATGATGCAAATCCTGAAATAATAGAGGATTTAAAGAAAAAAAATCTATTGCTTTATTCAACTTTAATAGAACATCCATATCCTCATTGTTGGAGATGTAAAACTCCATTAATACTTAGAGCTACTGAGCAATGGTTTTTAAGTGTAACAAGTTTTAAGCATAGGCTTTTAGAAGAAAATGAAAAAATTTTATGGGTTCCTGAATGGGCTGGAGCAAAAAGGTTTAAGGATTGGCTTTTAGGAGCAAGGGATTGGGTTATTTCAAGACAAAGATATTGGGGAGCTCCTTTACCAATATGGATATGCGAGAAATGTGGAAATAAAAAAGTTATAGGCTCTATTGAAGAATTAAAAAATGAAGCTATAAACTTTCCAGAAAGCATAGATTTGCATAGGCATTGTGTTGATAAGATTTTTTTGAAATGCTTTTGTGGAGGAATAATGAAGCGAGTACCAGACATAATAGATGTTTGGGTTGATTCTGGAGTTGCATCTTGGGCTTCTTTGAATTATCCAAAAAAAATCTATGAATTCAAAAAGTTTTGGCCAGCTGATTTAATAATAGAAGCTCATGATCAAACTAGAGGGTGGTTTTATTCTCAGCTTGGAGCTGGAGTACTTGCTTTTGATTCTACGCCTTATAAAGGCGTAATGATGCATGGTCATACACTTGATGAACTTGGTCAAAAAATGAGTAAATCCCTTGGAAACTTTATATCTCCAGAAGATGCAATAGCTAAGTATGGTAGAGATGCTCTTAGATTCTATGAGCTACAATGTACTTTATGGGAAGATTTTAGGTTTTCCTGGAATGCTTTAGAAGATGTTTTTAGATCTATTAAAATAGCTTGGAATGTTTTTTCTTTTGCAAGCTTATACATGAACTTGGATAAATTCTCACCAAACGATTGGTCTTTGGAAAAATTATGGGATAGCTTACGCATAGAGGATAAATGGTTAATTTCTAAAATAGAAAGCTTAAAGTTTTTTGTAACAAATAGCATGGAAAACTATCAAATCCACTTAGCTGCTCGTGCTTTAAACAATTTCATGATAAATGAGCTAAGCCATTGGTATATAAGGCTTGTAAGAAGAAGGTTTTGGCAAGAAAAAACAAGCATAGATAAAATTGCTTCTTATGCCACAATTTATTACGTATTAAGAAATTGGATAATCTTAGCAGCACCATTTATGCCATTTTTAACTGAAAAAATATATCAAACAATGATTAAACCAGCAGAGCCTTTTAGCGAAGAAAGTATCCACATGGAAAAATGGCCTACGTTAAACTCAAAATGGATAGATAAAGATTTAGAGGATAGAATGGAAATTGTAAAAGAGATTATTGCTGCTACTACTGGCGCTAGACAAGCAAAGAAAATAAAGCTTAGACAACCAGTTTCTCAAATAATCGTAGTAAGTGATTTCCCAATCATTAAGGATATTATAAAAAGCTTTGAGCATATAATAATCGAGCAAGCTAACACTAAAAGCATAGAAGTCTTTACTCTTAATGAGGAAAAAAAGCTTAAAAAAATAATGCCAATTCCAAGCTATCATTCTTTAGGGCCTATTTTTAAAGCAAAAACCGAAGAAATTGCAAATTGCATAAAGAAATTAGATGGAAAAACAATTCTTGAGTCTTTTAGGATAAATGGTTATTATGAATTGAAAATAAACGATGAAAGCTATAAAATCCTTCCTAAAATGGTTTCTTTTAAAGAAGAAATGCCTGAAGATTTTTCAGTAGGAGATTTTAGTAAAGGTAGAGTTTATGTAAACACTAGGATTTCAGAGGAATTGATTAAAGAAGGCTTTATTCGTGAAGTTGTAAGAAGGTTACAAGAAATGAGAAAAAGAATGGATTTACCTGTTGAGGCTTATGTTTCAGCCTACATAGATATAGCTAGCGATAAAGAAAGGTCGTGGTTAATTTCTAATAAAGATTATATAAAAGAAGAAGTTAGGATTAAAAAACTTATAATACCGAGAAAAAAGAAAATTAAGCAAAAAATGGATCTTGAAGAAGAATGGGATATAGATGGAAAAATTTGCAAGATGGGAATAAAAATCCAAAACGTTTAGGTTTTATAGTAAACCCTATAGCTGGAATGGGAGGATCTGTTGGTTTAAAAGGAACAGATGGAAATAGCATAGTTGAAAAAGCTATAAAATTAGGGGCAAAACCAATTTCACCGTTAAAAGCAAAAAAATTCCTTGAAGAACTAAAGCCTATAAAGAATTCAATTTCTATATACGCTTATGCAGGTAAAATGGGAGAAGATGAAGTTAAAGAGTGTGAGATTGAGCCAAGCTTAGTAATTGGGGAAAGGAAAGAAAAAACAACAGCTGAAGATACAAAGCTTGCAGCAATTGCTATGAAAGAGCAAAATGTGGAATTGATAGTTTTTTGCGGAGGAGATGGAACAGCAAAGGACATCATGGATGCTATAAACATGAGTTTGCCTGTTTTAGGCATACCAGCTGGAGTTAAAATGTATAGCGGGGTTTTTGCAATAAATCCAAAAAAAGCTGCTAAAATAGTTGTTGAATTCTTATCTGGAAGGCTAGGAGTAAAAGAAGCGGAAGTAATGGATATAGATGAAGAAGCATTTAGAAAAGGCATATTTAAAGCAAAACTTTATGGATACTTGCTTACTCCAAATGAAGATTACTTGATTCAACAAACAAAAGTTTCAGCTTTTCAAATTGAAGAGGAAAATGAAAACAAAATTGCAATAGCAAAGTATATTGTAGAAGAAATGGAAAATGATTGTTTTTACATAATTGGACCTGGCACAACAACTAAAGCCATAAATGATTTGCTTGGTTTAAAGAAAACTTTGCTTGGAGTTGATGTAATATTTAATAAAAAGTTAATAGTTATGGATGTAAACGAGGAAAAGCTTTTAGAATTGTTAAAAAATGGAAAAAAAGCTAAAATAATAGTAACGCCTATTGGTGGACAAGGCTATGTATTTGGAAGAGGAAATCAACAATTAAGCCCAAACGTAATTAAAAAAATTGGGAAAGAAAACATAATAATAATTGCAACTAGACAAAAATTAGCAACTTTAAAACATAAAAGATTGCTTGTTGATACTGGAGATGAAGATTTAGATAATGAATTAAAAGGTTTTACAAGAGTAGTAACTGGTTATAGAGAGGAAAGTATTTTAAAAATAGAGTAAAAGTTTTTATTGTTAGCTTTCTTAAACTTGACTTGATTTTATAACAGGCAATCTTCTTCCACAAAAATCGCAAAACTTTGCATCCCTAAATTCTATATCTCTTCCGCAAAAAGGGCAAAACATTATTTCCATCATTTTTTTCTATCACCTTATTTTTCTCCAATGCATATATTTCAATATTTAAACATATTTAATGTTTTTGTACAGGTTACATACACATATTGGACGAATATGTGCATACTTTTAACAATCTTTGTTTGAGCTCATCTTATTTCTAAATTATGTTCAAAGGGCATTAGTATTAAATTGCTTCTTGATGATGTAATAGACTACGCCTATCATTAGCCCTACAATGCCCACGATCCACGCTTGCGGAAGAATAAAGAAAGTTGTAATTAGCAATACCAAGCATGTAAATGCACCTAAAGCTGGCACAATCGATGGATACAACCTTTTTTGAGTTTTCAACCTTAAAGAAGATATGTTAGCAATAGCATAATAGAGGAGTTGCGCAAAAGTGCTTATAGCAACAATTTTCGTAAGATCTATTGATAAAACAAGTAACGTCATTAAAATTCCTACACTCCATATAGAGTAGTGAGGTGTATTATATTTTGGATGCAATTTACTGAAAATTTGTAAAAGATCTTTTCTTCTAGCCATTGCATAAGCTATACGGGAAACTCCTAGAATGGATGTAAGTAAAACACTTGCCATTGCTAACAAACCTCCAGCTGATACTAAGCCTATCGCTACTGAGTTCCTAGTAACGCTTATAGCTTCTATAAGCGGAGAGTTTGAATTCGATAGCTTAGAGGATCCTATAAGCCCAACAGCTACAAAGCCTACGAGTATATAAAAAGCTGTAGATATGGCTAAAGAAAATAGTAGAGCTCTAGGAACATTTTGACTTGCATCTTTAACTTCCTCTGCAACCATGGCCACTCTTGCAAAACCTCCATAGGCAAAGAAGATATAATATGCGCCATAGACCACACCTGTTTTAAAAGGAAAGAAAGGTGTGAAATTTGCTAGATTTATATGCATTAAGCCAAAAATGATAAACAATGCTAGAATAGATAGCTTTGCAACTACAAGAAAGTTGTTTAGGATAGCTGATTGGCGAATGCCTAGGAAGTTAAGCGCTGTAAAGGCTATACAAAGAGTAGCAGCAATCCATTTAGCGCATAAACTTGGAAATAAAGCTATAAAATAGTAAGCAAATCCAAGAGAAACTGCAGCACCAGTAAAGATATTTGAAAGTATCCACATCCAACCAGCTAAAAAACCTACAAAAGGAGAAATCAATTGATATGCAAATTCATAAACGCTTCCTTCTCTCGGAAACCATGCTGTTAATTCAACAAAGCTAAGCGCAGTAAGTAAGGCAACAATAGCAGCAATCACTATTGAAAATATCAAAGCTGAGCCAGCTAAGCCTGCTACAATGCCAGTTACTATGAATATGCCTGCACCAATAATTGCACCTACGTTTATAGCTATAGCATCAAACAATCCCAAAGTTGGTTTTAGAGTATACTCACAAATTCCTCTACTTATGCCTTTCATAATTAAACTTCCAGGAATTTATGAATTAAAACTATTCCTACTCTATCAATAAAATATGAACATTTTTCTAATATAAAGGTAACATTCGATACAGCAATTCCTATAAGCTTCATAAAAATAGCTTATTAAGCACTCACAAAATCTTATTTAGAAGCGTAGCCTTTATACTTTAAAAAGGGAGCTTGGCGCTAAATTAAAGCATGAAATCTTAAACCTCTTAAAATAAGATTTAGAATTTAG
>JAVZFM010000096.1:0-5893 GCA_038872815.1 Bathyarchaeia archaeon | reverse complement strand
CTTTTTTCATCAACTATAATTGCTACAGTAACTTCTTTTTCATTTGGTTTTATACCAATTTTTTGAATTGCATCTTTTATTTGTCTTTCTGCAGAAGCATAAATCAAAAGTTCCATGCTTAAACTTTTAGAAATATTGTTTTTGTTTTGAAATGCTTTTAAAGCATTTAAAGCTGCAAAGTATACATGCTCCCAACCAGCTATTTTCTTTGAATCAAAAAACTGTATTTCAATTCCAATTAAATCAGTTTTAAGCTTTTTAATTGCATAATCAAAATCCAATAGGCTTACATCTACTAAATTGATTATTATTAAAGATTTTCCATAATCCTTAAGATTAATCTTAATCATTTTTTATCGCTTTTCAAGCCATTATCTTGAATAGGAAACAATTTAAATATAGAAAGCATATTGAAAAATTTTTGGTATAAAATAAATTTAGGGAAATGCTATGGAATATATAGCTCCTGATTGGGAAGAAATTTATGAAATGTGTATTGAACTTTCAGAGAAGATTAAACAAAGCGGTTTTTCCCCAGATATAATCGTAGGCGTAGCTAGAGGAGGATGGATTCCAGCTAGATTAATTTCAGATTTTTTAAATAACCCTAATGTAGCCAATGTACGCATACAATTCTATGAAGAAGTTGGTAAAACAAGCTCAAAACCTATTATAACTCAACCAGTATCGACTTCGATTAAAGGAAAAAAAGTTTTAGCAGTTGATGATGTAGCTGATACAGGCGAAAGCTTAAAGGCTTTATATTTGCATTTAAAAGAAAAAGGAGCAGCTGAAATAAAAATAGCAACTCTTCATGTTAAGCCTAAAAGCTCTTTTCAACCAGACTTTTATGTAAAAGAGACTTCAGCATGGATAATTTATCCTCATGAAAGGTTTGAATTCATAAAAGATTTTATTAAAAAAATTAAAAGCGAAGGAAAAGGAATAGAAGAGGCTAAAGAGAAATTAATTAAAATAGGACTTAAATCTGAGCTTGTTAATAAGCTTGTTGAAATGTACTTAGAGGATTTTTATGGAATTATATGATTTAATAATAATAGGAGCAGGTCCTGCAGGAATAACTTCAGCTATTTATGCAGCTCGAAAAAAGATGCACTTCCTTGTGCTTACAAAAGACATTGGAGGCCAAGTTACTCTTTCATCCAAAGTAGAAAACTATATAGGATTTCAATACATAACTGGAGAAGAGTTAGTAACTAAATTTCAAGAACACTTAAAGAAATATAAGTTTAAACTAAAGATTGAAGAAGTAAATAGCATAAAGAAAAAGAATGGTTTATTTATAGTAAAAACAAATATAGGCGATTATGTAAGTAAAACAGTTATTGTAGCTACTGGTAGAAGACCTAAAGAATTAAAAGTACCTGGTGAAGAGAATTTTAAAAATAAAGGAGTTACTTATTGCGCAACTTGTGATGCCCCATTTTTTGAGGATTTAAACGTTGCTGTTATTGGTGGAGGAAATGCTGGATTAGATGCTGTTCTTCAATTGATCAATATCGCTAAAAAGATATATCTCATAGAACAAGAATCACGATTAAAGGCTGATGCTATTATGGTTGAAAAAGCAATAGCTTCTGGTAAAGTAGAGGTATGGATGAATACAAAAGTCTTGGAGATATTAGGTAATAAATTTGTAACTGGGATTAAAGTAAAGAAGAATGGAATGGAAACAATATTATCAGTTCAAGGCATATTCGTTGAAATAGGATCTGTTCCAAACTCTGAAATCGTTAACTTTGTTAAGAAAAATCCATTAGGTGAGATAATTGTTAATTGTAGATGCGAAACCAACGTTCCTGGATTATTTGCTGCAGGAGATGTAACAGACGTCTCAGAAAAGCAAATAGTTATTGCTGCTGGAGAAGGAGCTAAAGCGGCTTTATCAGCATTTAAATACATTTCTCAAAAAACTGATTAAAATTATATTTAGCTAGAATTAACTATATCGGCTGAAGCTTATCTAGCTTAAAAGCTATTTCTTGTTTTCCTCATAAGAGAGTATAGCTTCAACCACTTTAAAAAGAACGTTTTCTTCTCTAAAAATATGGCTTCGAAGAAGCTCTAAAGTGATGACCAGTTGTTTTTGCTTTTTTACATTTCCTTTGTTCAATGCCTTTTTAAATTCTGTAATAATAAACCCTTAATGATTTATCTTCAGCAAGCGTTAGTAATTAGGCCTCCAGAAGGTTTAATAGATCCGCCAACACCTTCCTTTTTAAAATACTTATCGTAGAAAAAGGATTTCATCCTCTTTATGAAAGTGTATTAGTAGCTTTTCTTCAATTAAACCAAATAATTCATCGATTTCATTAATAAGTTTTTGTTTTTTAAACATCTTTTTATGATCATTATGTAAAAACTGAATTATAGATAAATTCTTAGTTCAGTGCTTTTCTTAATGCATTCCTTATACTTTTTAAGAATTTCTTCTAATTTTTCTTTTAAATCTTCTTTTAGTATAAAGCCCACGATCTCCTCTACTGGTCTTCCAGCGCAAAAGAATACTAAAGTAGGTGTTCCCATTATTCCATAACGAATTGCTATATTACGGTTCTCTGGACTCTCTAAAACGTTTAACTTTACAAATTTAATTTTTCCTTTGTATTCTTCAGCAACTTCATCGATTATTGGATTTAGCTGAATACACCATGGACAATGTTCATGCCAAAAGTCTACAACTGTTAATATGTTCGAATTTATAACTTCTTGCTCCCAATTATTTGAATTTATCTCTAAAACTTTTCCCATACCTTTTTTACACCATTTATAATTAAAATCCTACAGCTTTTAAATTTTAAGATCTTAATAAAGAAGCATTACTAGTTCTTTTGAAGATTTGGCATTATGATAAAGCATGAATTTTAAAGTATTAAAATCAAATCTAATGTTTTCTTGTTTCTTTATATATCCTTCAATACTTTCTCAAATTACGAATTACTTCACTCCTTACTTAAAAATTCTTTAAGCTTTCATGAATGGTTTATCTGTTTGAAAAGTTGTTCTTCTCTTCTAGCTGTACAATATGCTTTTAATAGCCTTCTTAGCTAAGCCAGTTTCTTCTACTAAATCTTCAAATGCGTCGGGCTTACATTCATTTAATAAGCTAAAGAATTTTCACTTCTTGTATCGCTTAGATTGTTAAATTGTATTAGGGCAGGAATGCGCAACCTCTATATGGATGTGGGGATTTGAACCAAGCAAAATAGTTTTGCTATACAAAATTGAGTAAAATTTTAACAGTTTTTAGCTAAAAATAGCTTAATTTTACTAGCTGGTTTTAATCTTGAAACATGGCGCCGGGAGTGGGATTTGAACCCACGAGGCCCAAAAGGGCCACAGGCTAACAAGAAATTTCTCCAGGCTTAAGCGTTAAGCATAAGCTCTGCCCCTTACCTGGCTAGGGTATCCCGGCTTTATTCTATTCATGAATAGAATAAAATAAAGCTTATATTTAATCTTAACCTCATTACGATCCATGTACGAGTCTAGATATAAAATAAGATTCATGCTAAACGATAAATATGAGGCTGAAGGTGAGTTAGTAAGGTTTTTAGCCCCTAGAACTATTGATTCGCTTTTAAGAATGTTGCCTGTTGAAGGAAGAATTGCTAGATGGAAAGAGGAAGTTTATTTTGAAATACCTTTAAAACTAGGAGGGGAAAAATTAAACCCAAATGTTGAAACCGGAACTATTGCTTATTGGCCAATGGGCTCAGCTATATGTATTTTTTATGGGAAGTCACAACCATACTCTCCAGTAAGCATACTTGGAAGAATAACTAAAAATTTAGAAGTTTTTAGACTTATAAACGAAGGCGCTAAAATTAAAATGGAAAAAATTTAGGCAGCAACTATTTTATATATCCTTAACCTAGCGTTTCCACCTATTGAACTTATTAAATTCTTCCTTTCTAACTCATCGAGTAAACGTTTAGCTGAGCCAACTTTTATATTGAATTGTGATGCTACTGTATAAGGAGTAATTGCTCCCAATTTAGAAAGCTCTGCTATTAGTTTTGATTCCTCTATAGTAGGTATTTCTATAGACCTTACTTTCTTTTCAATAGCGGTTTTCATTTTTTGTTTTTTAGCCTTTTCCGCTTTTTCTTCAGCTAACCTTTGAGCTTTTTCCATTTGAGCTAAACTTTTTTTCTTAGCACCACCCATAGTTTTCACCTTGTTTTTAATTAATTATAAAGCTTCTAAATAAATTTTAAGTTTATTTAGTAACTGCTAGATCAGCGATATCTATCGTTAGTTCACAAAGCCTTTTTAAAGCTGTTAAAACTGCTGCCATACATTTTATTATGCTTTTTTGAGTATCTAACAAGCCTTTTTCAAATTCTTCAAAAAGTTTTAACGCTTTTTCATTTTTATCCCTTACCTCTGATGCCATTTTAAGATTTTTCGATAAAACAGAAATTACTGCTTTATAATACATGTTGTTTATAAGCTCACTTATTTTACTAAGGGTTTTTATTAGCTCTTCTGGAAGCTTTTGATTAGAAACCTTAAGCGTAACCTCTGATATAGCTACAGAATGGTCTGCAAAGCTTTCAATAAAGCTTGCTAAAAGCCTATAATCAAGAAAGTCTATAGGCTTTAAAGAAGTCATTTTTAATATTTCTGGATTGTCTATAGCTGCTCTTATTGTTCTAACAATAAGGAAATATAGCCTATCAACTTCTTCATCTCTCTCTATAACTGTTTTAGCCAATTTAGAATCGTTATTGATTAAAGAGGAAATAGCATCTAGTTGCATAGAAATCGTTATTGCATGAAGACGCCTAATTATTTTTTCAGGAACAAGTAAAGAAGGCTCAACCAAACATTGAGTTATTATTTTCTTACTATTTTCCTCAACTATTTCTAACCCTATCAGTCTTTTTAAAATAAGCTTAATCCTTTCTCTAAGATCAGAAAGTATTGGTTTTTCCGATTCTATTCGAATTATATCATAGCCTAGAAGATATTTTTCAATTATTTCACGTTCAAGAATGTTAGAAGGAGTTACAGTGGCTATTTTTTCTTTTTTCTCTTGCTTAACATAAGGCATTACAATTATTCTTCCTTCTTCATCTTCTTCTATAGAAATTGTTGAGCCTTTTTCTAAGCTTAATCTCATAACCCATTTTTTTGGTAAAGTTATAAAAAAAGTGCCATCAACGGTTTTTTGAAGCTTACGTATTTCCAATATCCATCACTTAAAGTTTGAATAGATTAAAATTAAAAGGTTTTGTTTATCCTTTAAAAAGATCCATTGAATTTTAACAAAAACTTTTACTTTAGCAATAAATGTTTATAGAAGAGGTTTAATGAAGTTCAAGAAAGTATGGCGAAAAATTTGTCTGAAAAACTCAAAAAAACTATTGAAATTATAATTTTAGAAGGTTATCAGCTTAGCAAGGATGCTTTCGATTTTCTTAAATCTATAGAAAATGAAAGCTATTTTGAAGAAGTTGCTCAAAAAATCATTGAAAAAGCTAAGGATTCAAATTTAAAGCCTTTTATAATAGATGCTACTTTTCTTAAAAATCTATTTCAAGAAAAAAAGGATCAAGAGCTTGCTTTTGGATTGTTCACAAAAACTCATTTTGCAAAAGAAATAGAAAGCAAAGTAGAGGTTTTAGACGACCCTACTAGCAAGATAGATTCAAGCGGTTCTATAGAGGATTTTATAGATTATTTTAGGAATAGATTTAAAAAAATGGTTGAGATTTTACAAAAAAGAATGGATGTAAAAGGCGTTTTAACTTTAGAAGAGGCTTTAAATTCAAGAATAAACGAAAAAGTAAAGTTTGTATGCATGATTTTAGAGAAAAAAGAAAAAAGAGGAATAATAAGCCTAAAAGTAGATGATCTAGAGAGT
>JAVZFM010000095.1:0-5980 GCA_038872815.1 Bathyarchaeia archaeon | reverse complement strand
AAAACCAACATCTAACAAAAAAGGGTTGAACTTTCTATTTAATACATCTTCACAAGTTTTAATCACATTTTTTAATTCTTTTCTACCGATGCGAACGCTTAATTTATTTTCATTAATCATTCATTAACCTCATATAATGTTGAGTAACCATTCGTGGTTTGAACAACTATAACATGCACATTCTCATCTGGTATATGAATTTGACCTGGTGTTATAACAATGTATTGGCCTTCAAACCATGATTTTGTATTAGCAATTATTAACCTAGAAATTATTTCTCTATTCCTTGGATCCATATGAACATCAAATTCATCTATAGCCCTAAATGGCGATATTATGTTTTGTTGTAAAGCAAGCAAAAATGCCATAAGAGCTATGCTCCTCTCCCCTCCACTTTGAGTAAGAGAATCTAGAGATCTAGGCTTAAGTCCTTTAAAGCCTACTAAAATTTCAATCCCAGCTTTTTCTATATCATTGCTTTCTACTAGCTTTATCTCTCCACTAGCACCAATCTCAGCTAAGATCGAATTATACCTATGGGAAAGATTTTTAAGAAATTCATTTATAACTTGTTTCCATTTTTCTAACCTTTTTTTCAATTCTTCCTCAAGCTTTTTCTTATTTTTTTTAAGAGTTTCTGCTTTTTCACTTAATTTTTCATAAAGATTAGCATAAGAGGAATACATTTTTTTAACATCGCTTGAAATATGAGCTAACGGCTTAAGTCTTTCTTCAGTTATGCTCATTTCATTCATTATTTCAATTATATTTCGCTCATGAACTTGGGCTTTAAAATCTAATCTAAGTTTATTTGCCTCTAATAATAAAGGTTTTAATTCTTCATTAATGATTCTATAATTCTTTTTTAGATTTTTAAGTCCTTCACTTAAAAGCTCTTTTTTCATAAGCAAAACTTCTATGCTAACTTTAGTCTTTATTAACTCTGAAATAGTCTTTTCAAACTCATTTAATTCTAATTCTTTATATTCAATTAACTTTTGAAATAAATTCGATAAAGCTTTTAAACTACTATCAACCAAGATAGGCTCTATTCCATCTTCAACTTTATTAAACCTTTCTTTAATGCTTATAACGAATTCATAAAGAATTTTTCTTTCCTCAATTAAATTCTTTAATTTATTTTTTAATGATTCAAATCTTTTCTGTACTTCACTTAAATTTTGATTAAATTTTATTAAATCTTCACTCAATTTTTTAATAGCTATTTCTTTTTCTTTAATTTTCTCATCTAACTTTTTAAGTTTAATCTCTTTCTTTTTTATTTTTACAAAAAGTAATTCTTTCTTTAATTCATTAAGTTTTAATTCTAATTCTTTTTTATACAAAAATTTTTCATACTCTTTTTTCCAAAATTCATAAGTTTCTTTAGTTGAGTTTAGCATTTTAAATATAGAATGCTCTTCAGTAAACATTTTTTCCAATCTTCTTTTCGTATCAATTACATCTTCTCTATATGATTGAAATCCTACAGCGTTTTCTAGCATTTTTAACTTTTCTTGAGGTGAAGTTAAGCTAAATTTTCCAACCATTAATTGATGCATTATTACAAGCATGTTGTTTGGGTTTAATCCAACTTTATTAAAAGCATAAGTTATGGCATTTTTGTTTACCGGCTTTCCGTCCATTAAATAGTAGTAATCTCCATTTTTTTTGATCACTCTTGTAATCTTTAAATCGTTTTTATAAAAGCTTGAAAAAGGCCTTTTTCCATTTTTAATTGAGTTATCTAGAATTAAAGTGATTCTTGCTTCATCTTCACCATATCTTATTAAATCGCTTAGTCTTTTAGCTCGCTCAGTATAGGTTTGTCCAAGGACTATAGAAATTGCAAGCAGTATTGATGATTTTCCAGAACCATTGGGTCCACAAATTATGTTTAAACCATCTTTGAAACTAACATATGCATTTTTGTATGACATGAAATTTTCTAAAAGCAATCCTTTTATCATTTACGATCTGCATCCATTAACCGTTATAGCTATATAGCCGTAAGCATGGAATAAATCATTTTATTAAACTTTGATTTACTTAAGCATATAGAAAATAATATGTTTAAAGTCTCAATTTAAAAAATTTATTTTTAAAATAAACAATTAAATCAACAACAAGTTTATATAACATTTCTAGTACTTTTTACATCGTAAAACGGAGCAGTGATGATTTGAGAAGGCTTGGCAAAATATTGCATTTTTCAAAAAGCCATAGCCTTATATTAAAGCTAGAATCAAAAGAGCTCCCTATTTTAAATGAGGAAGTTTATGACAATAAACTTAGAAAAATTGGAAAAATATTTGATATTTTTGGACCAACCTCTTCTCCATATGTTTCTATAAAGCCTATTGTTTCTAATCCAGAAAGCCTTGTTGAAAGAGTTGTATATACGCTTTAATGGGTGAGATCTTGTCTGAGGATGAAAAAGATAGTGATGAGAGTTTAGTAAAAGCTAGACTTTTTTATTCAGAGATAAGAACTTGTCCTGAATGTGGAAGTGATAAGCTTATTAGGGATTATGAAAATGCTGAAATAGTTTGTACAGGATGCGGATATGTCATTGCTGAGAAGTTGATGGATTCAAGACCTGAATGGAGAGCTTTTGATGATGAACAAAAGGCTAAGCGTACAAGAGTTGGAGCCCCATTAACTTATACTATTCATGATAAAGGTTTATCTACAGTAATTGATTTAAGTAGAGCAAGTACTTTAACTCATAAATTATCCTTATCTCAAAAAATGGAGGCTTATAAGCTAAGGAAATGGCAAAGAAGGATTAGAGTTTCTGATGCTACTGAAAGGAATCTGGCTTTAGCACTTTCCGAGATAAGCAAAATAGCTTCAGCCTTAAACCTTCCTAAAAATGTTCTAGAGACTGCATCGCTTATTTATAGAAAAGCTATTAAAAAAAGGTTAAGTAGAGGGCGCTCAATTCATGCTGTAGCTGCTGCAACAATTTATATCTCATGTAGGCAATGCGGAATAGCGCGTACACTTGATGAAATAGCTGGAGTATCAAATCTTGAAAAAAAGGATATAGCTCGCTCTTATAGGTTTATTTTACGTGAGCTTGAAACAGCGATCCCCCCATCAACAAGCTATAATTATGCAGTTAGATTTTCAAATAAGCTAACTATTTCAAGCAAATCTGAGGCTCTTGCAATAAAGATATTAGATGTAGCTAAAAAAATTAAGCTTACGAGTGGGCGTGGTCCTACAGGAATTGCAGCAGCAGCTACTTATGTAGCTACAGTACTCATGAATGAAAAAAAGACTCAAAGAGAAATTGCTGAAATCGCCAACGTTACTGAAGTAACTATTAGGAACAGATATAAAGAACTTTTAGAAAGGCTATTAATCGAGGTCCCACTTTAAAGGTTTTCCCATTTCCATTATTGTTTTTCCATCAACTATTAATTTGCCATTTTTCATATCTTTTATCATATCAAGATGACTTGAAGCTTTGTTAACTCCATGATAAGCTCCAGTATTGTTACCAATCGCTATATGGATTGTTCCAAATATTTTTTCATCCACTATTATGCTTCCGATAAATTCAGCACCTGGATTACATCCAATTCCTAACTCTGCAATTCTATCTTTATCTCCAGTATTAGCATTTAAGAAATCAATAAAACTTTTTCTATTTTCTTCAGCTTCAAATTTTGATATTTTTCCATTTTTAAATTCTAACAATAAGCCTTTAACTTCTCCAAAGCCTGGAATCATCACTTTTTCAAAAATAATCTTTCCATTTGCTGTGGTTTCAAGTGGAGCTATAAATACTTCCCCGCTTGGAACGTTTAATCCAAAATCTCCTCTTTTAATATCTTCTTTTGAAATTATTCCATCATCAACTAAAACAGGCCTTCCTTTTATCTTGAACTTTAAATTCGTTCCATCATCTGCCAAGATTTCTACAAGGCTTTTACCTTTAAGCATATTATAGTAATATCGGCAAAATTTTCTTGTTTCATTAGAAAATGAATATCTAATGCTATTGAAAAAAACCCTTCTAAACTTTTCAACACTGCAACCATATGCTTTAGCTGTACTCGGTAATGGCCAACCAAAATAAACCCATCTAACTTTTCTTTTATCAAGAATTCCACGAATCTTTTGTTTTATTGGAGCAATTAACCTTAAACGAGAGGATATATCTTTTGCCCAATTTGGGTCGTCTTGCTCTCCTATAAAAATCGAAACATCTATGATTTTAGCCAATGCTAAAGAAATTGGACTCATCTCTTTTAAAGCCTTTTTTGGCTTTAGCGTATAAACATTTCTTTCCCTTATTGAGCTATAAGGCTGGATTAAAGTATGGGCACCTTGTTTCCAGCACTCTTTTTCAACTTCAAATGCAAATTCTTGACAGCTAGAATCTGTTAAGTTGTATAATATGTTAACACATTCATACTTTCCTTTTTTATTTTTTCCAACTTTAATAGATTCCTTAACAAGTTTTTTAGCTATTGATTCCATTTCTTCCTTAGTTAATTCACTCATGCATTTCACCTTATTCTAAAATTTATTTATGTGAATTAAATTCCTTAAATCTCTCCTTTCAGGAGGGTTTGGAACATAGGCTGGATATCCTAAGCTTATTAAAGCAATAACTCTAAAGTTTTCTGGTATGTTTAAAACTTCTTTTACATAGGATTCATTTTTGTTATCTTCATGTCTATATACTGCTATCCAACAAGTTCCAAGGCCTAAAGCAGTAGCCGCTAATAAAATGTTTTGAATTGCTGCACTACAATCTTCAACAAAATGGTTTGGAGATTTATTTTGATCAACACAAGCAACTATTGCTAAAGGAGATCCCTCTAAAAAACCAGAATAAACATGAGTTTTAGAAAGCTTCTTTAACAATTTTTTATCATTGATTATTATGAATTCCCATGGTTGAGCATTATGAGCTGATGGAGCCCATCTAGCAGCATCTATAATTTTTTCTATGAATTCATCAGGAATTGGATCAGGTTTATAACCTCTTATGCTTCTTCTTTTTTTAATAGCTTCAAAAACATCCAATTCATTCACCTATTTCTCCACAAACCTTACATTTTGGATTCTTCTCAATTTTTATTTCTTGAAAACTTATCTCGTTTCCATCGAATATAAGTAATCTACCTCTTAAAGTTTTTCCAATGCCAGTTATAAGCTTTATAGCTTCTGTAACTTGTAAACTCGCTATTAAAGCTGGAGTCGTTCCTACAACAGGAAACTTTTCCATTTCTGGAGGAATGCTTGGGTATATGCATGAAAGACAAGGAGTATAATTGGGTATAATAGTAGTTATATATCCTTCTAAACCATAAACAGCTCCATGGATAAATGGGATTTTTTCTTTAACACAAGCTTTATTCAATATAAACCTAGTTTTAAAGTTATCCATTCCATCTATTACTATATCAAAACCCTTTATCAATTCATGAACGTTAGCATCTGTTATTTTAGTTTTTATAACTTCTAGATTAATGCCTGAGTTTAATTTTTTAAGCTTTCCTAAAGCGGAATCAACTTTATAATTTCCTATATCGCTTTCCCAATGTAAAATTTGACGATTTAAATTGCTCAATTCTACTTTTTCTTCATCTATGAGCCTAATGGTTCCAAACCCGCTAGCTGTTAAGTATAAAGATGCTGGACAGCCTAATCCGCCCACTCCAGCAACAACTACTTTTGAAGATTTTAGTTTAATTTGGCCTTCCTTTCCCCATTTGTTAATTCGCATTTGTCTGTCATAACGTTCAATTTCATCTTTCGTTAAAAAGTTCATAAAGCTGCAACACTCTTAGAATTTTTATGAGATGTATAGGAGCGTTATCAATAGACGCTGATTAAATTTTAAGAATGATGCCATATGCTTAAAAAAATAGATAAAGAAATGAAATCTAGAAATCTTGATGCAATCATAATAATTGGCGATAACACATATGAAAATCCAGAATTGTATTATTTAGTT
>JAVZFM010000094.1:0-6006 GCA_038872815.1 Bathyarchaeia archaeon | reverse complement strand
CATTTCAAGAATGTTATGATGTTAAGGCTTGTGAACCTAGCTTAGAATGGGCTGAAATTTATAAAAAGATTAAAAAAGAGCTTATTGATTTGGGAGTAAGATTTGATATAATAGGTGATTAAAATTCCATTAACAATTTTTAATGCTACTATAATTACCTTAGATAAAGAAAGAAGAATAATTGAAAATGGCTCGATTGTAATAGAAAACGATAGAATAGTTGATGTAGGAAGCAATAAAGAGATTAAAGCAAAATATGGGGATTTAGATGAAGTTATAGATGCGTCTAACATGATTGCTATTCCTGGTTTAATTAATGCTCACACGCACATGTTTCAAAGCTTTCTTAGAGGTTTAGGAGATGATTTAGAATTAATGATATGGCTTAAAGAAGTTAGCTATCCAATTATTCAAGCAATTTCAGATGAAGATGTTTATATAGCAGCACTTTTGGGCTGTGTTGAGCAAATAAAAACTGGAACAACTTATGTAATCGATAATCATTATCAAAATTCAAGTGAAAAGGCTATAGATAACGTTGCTAAAGCAATTATAGAAACTGGAATGAAGGGGTTAATAGCTAGAGGTATGAGGTGGAAAACCCCAAGAGCAATCAAGGATAAATATCCAGATTTTTTATTTCCTTACTCGCTAGACGAAGAAATAAACATAACTGAGAAATTGATTAGAAAATGGAATAAAAAAGATAATAGAGTTAAAGTTTGTCCAGCTCCTATAAATACAAGACTTGCAGGCCCCGAGATGTTTTTAGAAACAAAAAAGCTATCTGAAAAGTACAACGTTCCAGTCCATACGCATATTTCTGAAACCCAAGCTCCACTTCATATATGTATAGAAGATTATGGAAAAAGAGAAATAGAATTGCTTTATGAGCTTAATGTATTGAATAGCCTATTCCATGTAGTTCATGGTGTATGGCTAAACGATCAAGATATTAAGCTTATGGCTATGGCTAAAGCAAACCTTATACATTGCCCAGTAAGCAACATGATTCTGGCTTCAGGAGTAGCCCCAATTCCAAAAATGCTTGAAAAAGGTGTGAATGTAGCTTTAGCTACAGATGGACCTGCTAGCAATAACAATCAAGATATGATTTTAGTCCTTAAGTTTACAGCTTTGCTCCATAAGGTTTCTACACTAAATCCTTTAATAACTCCTTGTGAGCAAGTTCTTGAGATGGCTACTCTTGGAGGAGCAAAAGCTTTAAGTTTAGAAAATGAAATAGGCTCGATTGAAGTAGGAAAAAAAGCTGATATAGTGCTAATAGGTATAAAAAAGCCACACATATGGCCTGTTCATAGGCCTGTATCAGCTTTAGTTTATTGTGCTAATGGTTTAGATGTTGCTTATACAATAATAGATGGAAAAGTCGTATATGAACGTGGAAAGATTAAAACTGTTGATGAAGAATCGATTCTAGAAAAAGCTAAGGAGCATGCTTATCAACTAGTTGAAAAAGCAGGAATTACAAAATTGAAAAAACGTTCTTGGCCAACCTTAAAGCAAAAATAGGAGATAGAGCAATAATTTCATAGAAGAAAATGGAAACAATAGATGAATTATGCATGGAAAAATCAATACCAAAAACTAAGCTTATAGTTGGAATAGATCCTGGTGTAACTTGTGGCGTAGCAATCTTAAGCATGGATGCAAAACCAATATTAATAGAAAGTGCTAAAGGCATTAATAAACATAAATTGATTAAAAAAATATCAAGATATGGTAAAGCTGTAATAATTGCATCAGATGTTGCTCCTGCATCTGATTTTGTTAAGAAAATAGCTTCAACTCTTAATTCAATTCTATTTTTACCTGAAAGACCATTAGAAGTATTAGAGAAGCAAGCAATAGTTAATAAATACACAAGTTTTCATAGAATTGAAATAAAAGATCCCCATTCTAGAGATGCTTTAGCAGCTGCTATAAAAGCCTATCAACATTATAAAAGCAAATTTGATCAAATAGAAAGTTTGATTAAAAACAAGGAATTGAAAGTTCCTTTAGAAGATATAAAACTTTTAGTGATTAAAGGAAAGCCTATAAAAAAAGCAATAAAATCATTTGAAACAAATTTAGAAAAAACTGAAGAAAGCTTTCAAGATAAATCTTTTGAAAAGCCTTTTAGCTTAAAAAAAGAAAATTATGAAGAAACTTTGATTGAAAAGCTTAAGGCTTTAAAGATTCAAAATGAAGAATTAAAAGAACAAGTTAAAATCCTTAAAGAAAAAGTAAAAGAACTTAATGAGATATTAATTAAGGAAAAAATAAGGTATGAGAAAGAAGTATGGAAAGATAGAATTTACCAAATCCAAAGAATGGAAATTGAGGCTTTAAGAAATAGATTGAATGAAGCTATGAAAGAGCTTGAAGAATACAAAGAAAAATTAAGCTTAAAGGAAAGGCTTACTCAAGCAAAGTTGAAAGAGGATTTTATAAGGCTTAAGCCTATTGAAAACTTTACTAAGGATGGAATAGAAAAAGCATCTAAGCTTTATGGAATTAATCCTGGTGATATAGTGCTTCTTTTAAACGGAAGCTGTGGAGGATCATCAACAGCTAAATTTTTAGCAAGTAAAGGTATTAAGGCAGTAGTAACTTGCACTAATATGGCTCATCAAGCCATTGAAAAATTGCTGGAATATGGGGTAAAGGTTATTCCATCGAATAAATTAAAGATTGAATGGATTGATGGTTTTCCATTTATAAGCATTAATGACTTTAGTAAAGCCTTTAAAGATCTTGCTTGATCTAAGCCATTTTTAAGTCTTTTTTGAAAGCTCATTATAGGTTTTATTAAGGAGGATTTAGGCAAATATAAAGAATGTTACTTCCTCTTAGAATTACACTTCCTAAATTTGCTGTTGGAGTATTGCTTTTATATTCAACAGCTCCTTCAAGTATTATATTCATATGTGCATCACAATCGATCATTTTTCCTTTATATTCGATATCGTTTTTAAGCCTAACGCTCACATTGCTATTCAATTTTTTCATAAGTAAATTCAATGGCTTTTTTGAAGGCTCCATGCAACCACTTCCATGTTATTTTAACTATTAATTAATGCTATAAAAGTTTTTTTAACGAAGAATTTTTATCTATCTATGCTTCATTTATAAATTGCTATGATTTAAGTTTTCTATCTATATTTATATAATCCATTTAACATTCATTAACATGAACATTAAAATCTTGGAGGAAAACAATTGAGTGAAGTAAAAAGAAGGTATGAGTCGATTGAAGATATACCTGGCATAGGTCCAGCGACAGCTCAAAAGCTTAAAGAGTTGGGTTTTCATACTGTAGAGTCCTTAGCTACAGCAACAATCAAAGAGCTAGCTTTAGCTGGGATTAGTGAAAAACAAGCTGAAAAAATAATTACAGAAGCTAGAGATAGCATAGCTCTTACTTTTATTCGTGCAGATGAATTGTTAAAAATGAGACAAAATGTACTTCGTTTAACTACAGGAAGTAAATCTCTTGATGAGTTATTAGGAGGAGGACTTGAAACTCAATCAATCACTGAGTTTTATGGCGAGTATGGTGTTGGGAAAAGCATTCTGTGTCATCAACTCTCAGTGAATGTTCAACTCCCTATCGAAAAAGGAGGATTAAATGGAGGAGCTTTATACATAGATACCGAGCAAACTTTTAGACCTGAATGGATAATTAGAATGGCTAAGCATTCAGGATTGGATCAAGATCAAGTTGCAAAAAACATAGTCTATTCTGAAGCTTATAACAGCGACCATCAAATTTTAATCCTAGAAAAAGCTGATAAAGTGATTAAAGAGAATAATATTCGCTTAATAATAATCGATTCCTTAACTGCACATTTTAGGAGCGAGTATTTAGGAAGAGAAATGTTGGCTGAAAGACAGCAAAAATTGAATAAGCATATGCATAAGCTGATTAGGCTAGCAAGAGCATTTAATGCTGTTGCTGTAGTTACTAATCAAGTTATGGCAAAACCAGATCAATTCTTTGCTATGGCTGTAGAACCTGTTGGAGGTCATGTAGTTGCTCATACATCGCATACTAGAATCTTTTTAAGAAAAGCTGCAGGAGGTCCAGTAAGAATAGCGAAATTGATTTCAAGCCCTTATCTTCCAGAAGGAGAAAGAATATTCAAAATAACTGAAAATGGAGTTGAAGATGTATCCGATGAAGAACAAATTAAAAAACGAAAATGAATCTTTTATTTTAAACTTCAAAAATGATATTATAAAATATTTTAAGTTTTTAAATGAAAGAAAACTTTCTGATGCTGAAAAAATTTTAGAATATTTAAGACAGAGTTTAAAAAGCTTTGAATGGAATAAAGGTTATTTAAAAGGTTTAGAAGGTTTATACATTTCTTCTAAATCGGATAGCGATGAATACCTTTTCTTTTCAAAGATAACTTTAACGAAAGATTTGATTTCACAATTGCTTAAAGAATTTAAAACTCATGCAAATTCGTCTCTTCATGCAGATTACGATAGAGGCTATTTTCAAGCGTTGTATGATTATGTTAAAGAGCTAAAAGAGGTGCTAAAGCAAAAAACTAATGATTGATTATATAAAAGGCTCGATGGTTTATATGGCTAATATGGAAATAATGTATACAAAGCAATCCATATTAATGCCCATGTTATTATGAATATACCTATTCCAATCGAAATAAATTTATATTCTCCTTTCAACTCTTTTTTCCCAAGCTTTAATCCATACTTTACAAAAATACAAGAAAGCAAGTATAAAAGCATTGTTAAAAGAATTCCTGAAAACCCTTTTAGCTTCAATAAAAAACAAAGAAAAGCTGAAATTATTGATAAAAAAAATCTAAACCAATAAACAAATTTTGCTGGCTGTATATTCATAATTAAATGATTTCCATTTGAGGAATTAATTATGCAGGTTAAGGAAGTTATGTCAAGTTTCGATATCATGGCAATCATCTCTGAATTAAGAGGAATTATAATTAATAAATATATAGATAATATTTATCAATTAACCCATAATAAATTTATTTTTAAGCTTAGGCCTAATGATATTAATTTGCTTATTGAAATTGGAAAAAGAATACATTTAACAAAGTATTTTTATAAAGCCCCACCAAAACCCAGTCAATTTTGTACAGCATTGAGGAAAAGATTGGTTAGAGGAAAAATAATCGATTTTTATCAACAAGATTTTGAAAGAATAGTAGTACTTGAGGTTTCAACTTTAAACAAAAACTATAAAGTATTTTTTGAGTTATTCAAAAGAGGTAATTTAATTCTTGTTGATCCTGAAATGAAAATAGAGTTAGCTTTAAATTACTTGAAAATGAAAGATAGAAATATAATCAAGAATGAATTGTTTAAATTACCTCCAAGTACTGGTTTAAGCCCTATAGAAGTTAGAATCCAAGATTTAAAAAGATTAAAAGATTTCAAGAGTATAGATGTGCAAAAATCGCTTAAAAGCTTATTAGCAATTGGAGATATTTATGCTAAAGAAATACTAAAAAGAGCTAATGTAGATTTCAATCTTGAATCAAATCTACTGGATGATAAAATTCTTGAAAAAATTTTTGAGGCTTTAAAGCAAATAACTTTTAACATTTCTAAAGGGAATTTAAGTCCAACAATAGTTATAGATGAAAACGAAGAAATGATTGATGTAGCTCCAATTAAATTAAAGATTTATGAAGGTTATAAATCAAAAGACTTTCAAAGCTTTAATGAAGCTTTAGATGAATACTTTTCAACAAAAGATTTAAAGTTAAAAAAGGTTGAGTTAGAAAAGGGGTTTAAAAAACAAATAGATGAATTAAAAAGAATATTGGAAATGCAAGAAAAACAACTCAACAATCTTAAAAGCTCTTATGAAGAGTATATTAGAATTGGGAAAACAATCATAAAGCATATAGATGAACTGAAGTACCTATGGAGACTTATAGAGGCTGGAAAGCTTCACGGAAAAAGCGTTTTTGAAACCATAGAAGAATTAAAAAAGTTAGG
>JAVZFM010000093.1:0-6007 GCA_038872815.1 Bathyarchaeia archaeon | reverse complement strand
CTAAAAATTCCATTTGTTCCACTAAAGTGGGCTAAAAGATTCGAAGCATAACGTGCTCTTTGATCAATAAAGCAATATCCATCTAAGCCTAAGGCTACAGCTTTAGTAACCCATGATTGATTTTTATTTAAGTATCCAATTCTTGCTTGAACAAAAGCTACGTTTTCCTCTATGTATAAGTATGGTAATAAAGCTTTTAAAAAATTTGGCTTTGGCACATAATCTGCATCAAATATAGCTATGAATTCTCCTGTAGAATTTTCAAGCGCTAGTTGAAGAGCCCCTGCTTTAAATCCATTTCTATTGTTTCTATGGATAAATTTTATTAATCCTTTATATTTCTCCTCATAGCTTTTAATAATTTGAGTTGTGCTATCGTTAGAATCATCGATTACTATGATCTCAAGCTTGTTTTTTGGATAGTCAAGATTAAGAACAGCATTTAACAATCTAGCAATTACTTTTTCTTCGTTATATATTGGAAGGTTTATTGAAACTTTAGGCCAATCTTCGATTTTTGGAGATTCTATATTCTTTTTCCGATTTAAAAACGATAAAAAAGTTAGGAGCACCCAGTTAATCGCATATACACTTATAATTGCAATTGTAAGTATTAATAAAATTAAAAGAATATTTTGAAGTGAGAAATAATAAACTATAAATTCTATCATTTTTCATCAGAATAAATTTTGAGTTTAAATTTTATTTATAGAGTTCGCTTTAAAGGTATTTAGGCTTTTTGTTTATATGGTAGGCTCTGTCAACTTAAGGCTTAAGTGTTTTGGGACATCAAAACTTAAAATTTTGCTTTCATTTCCAAACTCTGTTTCAGCAAAAATTTCTACAGTATAAATTTCCAGAACGTTTTGGTAAAAATTCAAAACTAAACAAAAAGCTTTTATCGTAAACTTTATCTTCAAAAATTATTTTTTCCTTCAGGTCTTTTATTTTAACACAAACATTAGCAAAAATTAAGCTTTGATTAAAACTTGCATTTCCAAAAATTTTAACAAACTTGAAAGTTTTATTCCCTTTAGTAACGTTTTCGACAGAAACAAAAGCGTTTATAGTTAAACACTGACTAACATTTTCTATTATGTTTATTCTCGGCAAAGAAAAGTAAAAGCTTGTTGAGTTTGTGAAATTCAAAGCCTTAATCTTTAAAGTGTAAAAACCTTCCTTGCCTAAGTTTAAAATAAAAGAATAGCTAAAGCTTCCGTTAATTATTTCAATTTCTTCTAAAAAATAGGCTCAGAATCAAACTCCAAGCTTAAGTTAGCATAAGCGTTGGTTTTGATTCTTTCCAAAGTGAATTCTCCAAAAACATTCACTGTTTCGTTAGTAGCGTAGTTTGTTTTGTCTTTAGCAACCGTCAAATAAGCTCGTTTTATTCTCTTTCGGAATTTCAGGAACACTAACATTTTCCAAAACTTAAGTCTTCAGTTTCATTCCAATTTCCGGCCAAATCACTTGCATAAAACTTAGCTATGGTTCCAGTTGAATTTAAAACCGTGGTGACATTGCTTCATGCGATACTGGCAAGATAAGCTTACCATCCTGACGGTGGCATTCCTAAGCTTTGATGGACTCTAAGATGATTGTAGCCATAGGCCAATGTTTGAGCCATTGCGTTTATGGCTAATAGGCTTTTAGTCATGCTTTTTAGGGCTTCAATTTTTGCTTCCTTGATTATGCTTGATTGTTCTAGGGGCTGGGTTGCCGTGCTTAGGAAGAGCTCGCATTCTTTGTAACATTTGCGCATATCCTCAATCATGTCTGGAGGCAGTACGCCTTTGTTTGTGCTGTATCGGGCTTCAATGTCGCCTTTATGTCCCCATAATAAACTGCAAGTATGAATGGCTGATCTTGCCTTTAGACTCTGCTATAATTATGTTTGTGTCGCAGTAAGCTCTAAGCAAACATCCCTCGTTACAAGGGTTGTTCGCAAAAACTTCTTTTCAGCGCCTCTTGGATCAAATCCCAGCAATGGAGAATCTTTGCTGAGTTTCTCGCCTTGGCTGACCCTTTCCTCTAAGTACTCTAATGTAGGTTATTGTTTGCTGCGGAACGAATGTGAAATATTGATGCCTAGCCTTACTGAGGCTTTTTCTCACCACTAGCATAGATGGAACCTTAGTGAATTCATACCGTCTGGGCAGATTTCAGCTCCAACAAAGTCTCCAAGCTTTATGCCATCTGTTCCCGTATAGTTGCCTAGGCTTTGGGGTCTCAGCCCGCTGAAGGCCATAAGGGCTATTGAAACCCTAACCCTTGGAGTAGCCATCCTAAGGATTCTGTCAAGCTCCTCCTTGCTTGGAACCCTTTCATCGGCTATGGTTGGCGTTTCATGCTCTCCCCTAACATTAACCTTAAGCCTCACATCCAAGCCGTTGTAGCTGAACCAAGAGTGCAGGGTCTTCTTAAACCTTGCAATGTAGGAGTCCGCCTCCCCTCCCTCTCCAACCTACGGACAAAATCAGTAAAATTATCCCTGAAAGCCTTGGTCTTCGCAACCTTAAGCAAACTTTTAGGATCAGTCCCATTAACTTCGCAATAAAACCCGAGATTCCTAAGGTAAACAGTGGCCGTCAAATAAGACTTAGCCGCCAAATTATCAAACCAGCGCCGGACATCCTCATCCTCAAGCAAATAAGCGTACTTAGCCCTCAACCCTCATCGAATAATGGATTGCTCGACGTTGTATTTAAGGATTCGCTTAAAAAATTAAGTGGACCGGGCGGGACTTGAACCCGCGACCTCTCGGTTGCGAACCGAGCGTTTATACTAGGATCTACAGATTCCTACTCATACCAAGCTGAACTACCGGCCCATGAATACTCATTACATTTTTTATTATATCTTTTCCTATAAAATATTTCCTCCAATTTCACGTCTACATATTTTCAGCTAAGTCTAGGATTTAATGCTTTATTGCATTCATATAATTAAGCCTATTAGGCTTAATTATTCAGCTTTTACGCTCCTAATTCTAGAGTTTATTTTCATTATAACTTAAAGTTAAATATATGGTATTAACAACAATTTAATAGCGATAACACAAAAATTAATGTTTTTATTTAAGGAAAAGAATATATCCACAAGGGGATTTTAATGGGTAAACCTAGAATGGTCAGAAAGCCTAAGAAGAAAAAAGAGAAATGTTAAGTGATAAATATTGAGCTTTATTGATAAAATCTGTAAGAATTGTGCATATTTTAAGATCCGTAAAGGAAATCCTTATTGCTCTGTGATAAAACAAAAAGTTAAGGAAGATTATCATTGTGGAAAGTTTAAACCAAAATAAAAGATTTTGAATAAATAGTCTAGAAGCAAATTTCAAAATTCAACAATTATTCTAGCAGGTACCGCTTCAACATTCATTATGCTTAAAGGGAAGCAATAAACCTTAAAAACTTTCTTCCTAATTAAATTTAAGTTAACCAAATTTTCAATCACAAAGATATTATTATCGGCAAGATATTTATCATAAAGTCTATGGTTTTTCCCTCTGGCTAAACCTGGGGCATCTATTCCAACCATGTTTACTTTCTTACTTATTAACCATTTAATGGCTTCAAAAGAAAGCTCAGGATGCTTAAAATATTTTTCTTCTCCAAAGAATTTATCCCAACAAGTTTTTATAAAAACAAAATCATTCTTAAACACATCTGCTTGGTTTTTAAAATCTTGAAGAGTTATTGTTGAACCTAAAGTCTTTACATCAAGTAGGACGCCTCTTCCAATAAATCTATTAATTGCAATTGATCTGCTTTTCTCAACGATATCGATATGTGTACCAACATGTAGCGCAATTGATAAAACCATTGCTTCATATTCTCAAGTTCTAAAGGAGGAGAGCCTTTACGAAATACCATCCCACTTTGCAATTTTAAAGAAATGTCGACTAGTATTTGGCTTTCCCTTAAGTTTTAAGAGAACTTAAATTATTTAAAATTTTTAGCAATAAAGTAAGCTTAAGCACTTATTTGCTTTCAAGCTTATTTTTTATATTTTTACTAAAAGCTTGAATTTATCATTTTAGAAACCATTGGATTAAGAACTATGCCTAAAGGACCTTTAACCTCTATTTCTAGCTCGATTATAGCTTTAGTTTTATCTTCAGCCATACTTTCTAACTCAATTATCCCATTGATGGATAAATGCTTCCCATACAACTTTTCTATAAGACTCTTTAAATTTAATCGATGATTTAACAAACTTCGTTCTTGTTATAGTTGCTTGTTGAGTTTTTAATATCCATAAAACGCTTTCATTTTCAAGAACTTTTACTTCATCTAAAATATCCAAACATAATCCTACATTCTTAAAATTCGATAAAAATTTCCAACATCGACCAATAGCACCATCAATCATTATCTCAGTTTTAGATTTTGGCATAGAAATTCCTCTAATATCTAAACAGAAATTAAGTATTCAGGATATTCTATGAATTTTTTTGCCCCGACTTCAGTTATTAAAAATACATCTTCTACTCTAGCTCCACCGATTTTTGGAATCGAAAGAATAGAATGCCCTATGGATATAGTCATATTGGGCTTTAGTTCGATAATGCTATCTTCTGGAAATATTGTTGGAAAAGGTTTTTCTTCAAAAGCTAAGCCTATTCCATGAGCTATGCCTCTTACATAATTTTGAGAATACTCTGTTCCTGCTAAAGCCTTTTGGGCAGCATTATCTAATTCCATAATTCTTTTTCCAGGTTTAGCTATGTTAATTGCAGCATCCCTAGCCTTAAGATAAGATTCAACAATGTTCTTTTGTTTATCGCTTGGGCTTCCAATTATAAACATTCGAGTCATATCGGCACAATAGCCTTTATATACTGGACCAACATCTATGAGTATGAGTTCTCCTTTTTTTATTTCTTTTCGAGTAGCAATTCCATGAATCCAATTCGACCTATAGCCTGAATTAACAAAAGTTGGAAATCCAAACCTTTCAGCGCCTTTTCTTCTCATAGCATACTCTATCTCTCCAACAACTTCATACTCTTTTATTCCCTCTTTTATTATCTCGTGTGCTTTTTCCATGCCATGAATAGCTACTTCTATAGCTTTTTTAATAAGCTCAAGCTCTTGACTTGATTTGATCATTCTAAGTTCCATGCATAGCTCCGTTGCATCCACAACCTTAACGCTTGGATTTGCAAGTTTAAACCTTTCGATTAAAAAAGCAGGTAATGAAAACTCAAAATTGAATCCAACAGTTCTTATATTATTCTCTTTCATCCATTCCATAACACTGATCATCATTTCATGCATGCTTGTGTAAGTTTTTATATTCTTGATCCATAAACTTTTACTTACTTCCTCTTCTTCTCCTTTAAAGGCTATCAAAAGAGGTTCTCCAAGCCTAGGAATATATAGCCTAGGTTGCTTTCTAATATCTCCAGTAAAGTAATAATAATTTTCAAGGTCTAGTATGGCTATAGCATCTATATCCCTTTTATTCATAAGCTCTTGTAAACGTTTAATTCTTTCCTTATATGTTGATTGGGAAAAACTCATTAATCCTCACTTTTAATTATTATAGATGAAACTGGGCAAGATTCTGCAGCTGATTTAACACAATCAAGAAGGTTTAATGGAATTTTTCCAGTAGAAGCTTTTTCATTTTGATTTATGGAAAATTTGGAGGAAATCTTGCTTTTGTTTTCCTCATCTATTTCAAATACTTCTGGACATAAGGAGGCGCAAACTCCACATCCAATGCATACTTCTCTATTCACTTCAATTGTTGTCATGCTTAATCCTATCCTTTAAATTCATTACTTCTTTAAAACCTCATTTATTATATCTGATTGTATATGATTTTGTACTATAACTTCTACGTCCTTTACTCCTTGAACTTCTCTTACCTTTCTTTTAATCTCCTTTCCTATATGTATAGCAAAAATTAATGGGCAAAATGGAACAGTTAAATGATACTTCACTAAAACTTTACTTCCTTCTATTTTTACTTCATCTATTAAATTTCTTTCAACTAT
>JAVZFM010000092.1:0-6043 GCA_038872815.1 Bathyarchaeia archaeon | reverse complement strand
TCTTCGTCTTCAATAAATAAATAAACTAATTTTTTAGCCATGCCTTTAATTACTATTCCATCAAATCCAGCGAATTTAAGCTCTGGGCCCCAATAGCCTGCAGCATGAGCTTCCCCCCATATTCCAGTTAAAGGAGATTTGGCTGCTACAACATACCTTGAAGCTTGAGGAAAAAGGGTTCCAGTTAATGGGCCAGTCATGAACGCGATTACGTTTTCAGGAGTTAAAGGATCTATACCTGGCTTAATCATTTCAAATAAAATCTTAGAGCAAAAGCCAGCTCCGCCTAGATAGTTTAAGATCATATCTTCAGGAATTTCTTTAGGTTTTATTGTGTTGTTTTCAAGATCAATATAAAGCAATTTTCCAGCATAACCTTTATAATTCATAAAAATTCATCACCTTAATCCAAGTTAAGATTTATAATCATAAAAGCTTTACTATAAGAAAATACTGCTTATCTAGAACTGACCATTTAAAATCCCCAAGATTTCTGATGAAAAGAAATCAATTCCATAATAATGAATATATAACAGTAAAATATTTATAGAGATAACTTACAATAAAATATCTATTCTAGATTCTATGGAAGAATCTTAAAATGATTATGCTTGAAGAAATTCTTTATGCTTTAGGTATTTTTACTTGGATTATGATAGTAGTTTTAGTGATATCTAAAGCTGTATACGAAGTGGGGAAGAAACGCTATAAAAATGAGTATGTTGGTATATACTTTGCAAGAAAAGTCATACATATATTAGCTGGTGGTTTAGCTGCAATTTTGGTTGCAATGGGATTGTTTAAAACACCAATAATACCGCTTATAATGGCCATAATTATAGCTTTTATTTGCTATCTGCCTCACCATAAAAACAAGCTTATGTACTGGTTTCAAAATCGAAATAATACTTATGAAGTTAATTTTTGTTTTGCTTGGGGTAGTTTAATAACGCTTGGTTGGTTGTTTGCTAATGGAGAACATTGGTGGTTTGGTGTTGTTCCTATACTTTTTATGGCAGTTGGGGATGGTATAACTGGTATAGTAAGGAATATAATCTTTAAAAAGCGAACTAAACATTGGATAGGAAATTTAGCAATGTTCGCTTTTTGCGCTCCTATAGGTTATTTTCTTGGATCTTTTCATGAAGCTGGTGTTTTAGCTGCTCTTGTGGGGAGCTCTATAGAACATATTGAAAAGATAGGTAAGTACAATTTAGATGATAACATAACAGTACCATTGGCTAGTTTTACAACTTTAGTGCTCCTTACAATTTTCTAAGACTTATAAATAAAAGCTTTAAAAAGCATAACGCTTTATAGTTTTATTTCTTTTGCCATAGTCAATGAAAGAACAGCCATCTTAGCATAGAAGTTATCCTCTGCCTGCTCATATATCACTGAATTTGGTCCATCCATAACTTCATCTGTAGCTTCTTCACCTCTAAAAACAGGAAGAACATGCGTTACGATTGCTGGTTTACCCATTAGTTCATTTACATGTTTTTGTTCCAATCTCCAATCCTTATATTTATTGTGTATCTTTGTTTCTTTATCAACACCAAACGCAGTTGCACCAACCTTAAGCAACTCATATGTAGCCCAACTTCTTGGAAACACAACATTTGCGCCTTTAAGGGCTTTTTTAAAATCTTCACTTATTTCAAAGCTTCCACCGCTTTTATTAGCATTGTTTTTTGCTGTTTTAATAATTTCTGGATCAATTTCGAACTCTGGAGGATGCGCAAGCACTACATCCATTCCAAACCTTGTTGCAATAAGAATCTCTTCTTGTATGCTACATCTTCCTCTTATCTTGCTAGAGTATGCCCACATAATCGCATACTTTTTTCCCTTAAGATCTCCTAACTTATTTTGAATAGTCATTATATCTCCTATAGCTTGTGTTGGATGATATGTACAGCATGCTAAATTTATTACTGGAATTTTTGCAAATTTAGCAAATTGCTCAACAACTTTCCTTCCTTCGCCATAGATAAAGTCTATAGCATCATCCAATATTCTTATACCAATTCCATCTCCATATGCTTCATACATCTTTGCAACATCTTTCACAGATTCTCCAGCTTTTATTCTAGTTGTAGTTACATCTATATAGGGCGCATGTCCTCCAAGGAGTTCCATTCCCGCCTCAAAAGCACCTCGCGTCCTTGTTGAAGGAGCATAGAATACCATAAAGAAGTTTTTCCTTTCTAGAATCTTTGGGAAAGGCTCTTCACTCCTTCTTATACGTTTAAAATTTTCAGCAAGTTCTATTGCACTTTTTAACTCTTCAATACTCCAATCTTGAGTAGTAATTAAATCTCTTCCATAAAGTTCCAATTTTATCACCATAATAATATAACCCTAACATTATAAATAAAAATACTTTATGGAAAGCCCAATCTAGCTTTCATGTTTTAGTTCTATGCCTTATAGTTTCAACTATTAACATTAAAGTTTAAACGTTAAGAATATAATGCTAATATAGCACTTTGCTTAATGTAATCTGCTACCTAACTATATTTTTTGCTTTAGTAATGTGTAAAAGCTAACAATAAAATTTTAAGCGCATTAATTCCATACATATCAATTTATGTAATGTATCTCTCTTTTTGCTCCTCTTTTTCCTCTTTTACAGTTCTTCTTATCATTCTGGCTTGTAATTGTTCTAGTCTTTCCATTTTTTCTTTCATTTCTTTTATTTTTTCATCTAAATCTTTTAGGTCTATATCTAAACCAAGCATTTGCTTTACTACATAAACAGCTTCTTTAGCAGCCTCTAAATCTGGATATACTCCTCTTGTACAACTTAACAACCCTATACATTTCATTTTTCTTTGAATTCCTAATCCTAGAATTACTCCACATGCTCCAGTTACACTACCTCCTTTTGCTATTTTCACGTTATACTTCATTAACTCCTCAGCTGTGACATGATTATCAACTACTGCATAAACTGTTCCAACATCTCTTTGAAATCGAGTACTGTACCCGCCTATGCTTATTATTGTTTTGCATCCAAATTTTTCAATAAAATCTAAAACAGCTTCAGCAACCTCGTATTGGCCAAGTACATTTGGTTGAGCATCTCCTGTAAGCAAAATAAGGTTTGGCTCATTTTTTAAATAAGCATAAAATTCATATTTAGGAAGCGAAAAAGTGCCATTTAGATTTATGTTTATACCTAAACTTCCATCAGCAAAGGTTAAATGTGTTGAGTAAAGCTCAGCAAATTTTATAGGCTTTAACTTTTCAATCATATACTCTACTGAGGTTTTACCAACGTATCCTAAACCAGGAAGACCTTGAATTAAAATTGGATTTTTGATTTCTATTTTGCTTAATTCTGTGATTTTAATTCCTAAAGTAATCACTATCCCCTCCTAAACTTTTTTATCCACCTTGAATCCAATCATTGCTAGGACAAGTCTTTCTAGCTTCTTGGCATAAAAGACTTACTGATTTAAGTAAATTTTTATCTTTAAAGCTTTCTTTACAAAGCGATGAAGTCTCTTTACAAATGCTTGATCCTTTTTTACAAGCATTGCAATTGTTTTTAATGCATAATGAAGATATAAACTCGCATAGCTCTGAATAGTCGTTATACTCTCCTTTTTCATAAAGCTCTCTAGCGATAGTGCACATTCTTAAAGCCAATTGACAATAGTAAGCAGCCATTATTTTATTGATTCTATTGCTCATGATCAAACCTTTTCATAAAAATAAATATATACTGGTTTATATAGTATTCGCTAATGTACTTGAGGGGGAAAAGTTATGAGCTGTGCACCATTTGTTTCTTCTCCTCCTGAAGTGGTTAAAAAAATGCTTGAAATAGCCAATGTAGGACCTAATGATGTTGTTTATGATTTAGGATGTGGAGATGGGCGTATACTTTTTATGGCAGTAAAGGATTTTAATGCAAAAAAAGCTGTAGGATACGAAATCAGAGAAGACTTATATAAATCAACTTTAAGTGAAATACAAAAACAAAACTTAATTGGAAGAGTTCAGGTTATCAATAAAGATTTGTTTAAAGCTGATATTTCAGAAGCTACTGTTATTACTCTTTATCTTACTAGTATAGCTAATGAAAGGCTTAAACAAAAATTGATTGATGAAGCAAGATATGGAACAAGAGTAGTTAGTCATGATTTTAGGATAGCTGGATGGCAAGCTTCTAAAGAAGAGTCTTTTAACAATCATGTAATATATCTATATACTTTACCTTACGCATATAAGGTATAAATAAAATCTGGGAGGGTAAAACTTGCCTCAATGGCATGGAGATTTACATAAAAGAAAAAGGACTGGTGGAAAAAAGAAGCCTTATAGAGGAAAAAGAGCTTATGAAATGGGAAGTGATCCAACTGAAACTAAAATTGGAGAAAAGAAAACTTCTTTTAAAAGATGTAGAGGTGGAAATCTTAAAATCAAACTTTTAGCATGCAACATTGTCAATGTAACAGACCCATTTACTGGAAAAACTCAAAAAACTGAAATAAAAAGAGTGGTGAAAAATCAAGCTAACATAGATTTTCAAAGAAGAGGAATAATCACTAAAGGAAGCATAATTGAAACACCTTTAGGATTAGCTAAAGTAACTTCTAGACCTGGACAGCATGGAATCGTTAATGCTATTTTGATTCAAAAAGCTTAAAAGGAAATTAAAAAATGAAACAAAAAGGAAAAGCAATTATTTGGCCAGCAAATTTAGATTTAAGAAAAACTAGAAAAGAAGGTAGGAAAATTCCGAAATCAATAGCATTGGATATGCCAAAATTGCATGAAATAGAAGCTGCTGCTAGAGATTTAAACTTAAATCCTATTCCAGTTAAAGAAGCATCTCGTCCATCTACTTGGTGGGAAAAAACAGGCTATGTTATAGTAGATAAAAAAGGGGAAAGCAAAATTTCTATTCTTCGTAAGATTGCTTCAAATATTTCAAGTAAAAGAAAGGTTTTATGAAGAAAATTTTCATGATTTTAGATTAATCAAAGCACTTCATTAAAAGCAGATGAAGCTAAGCCCAACTCTATTTTGTACCCAAGCTCCTTTAAAGTAGCTTCTATTCCATTTAAAGTTGATGCTATATCCGCTAAGCTTACATTGCCCATATGGCCAATTCTGAATACTTTTCCTCTTAATCTTTCTTGCCCTCTAGCAACAATTACTCTCCATTTTTCAGCCATTATTTTCCTGAATTCATCATCAACTATTCCATTTGGATATTTTATAACTGAAACAGTATGGGATCTATCTTTCTCAACTAACATCTTTAAGCCCATATTTTCAACAGCTTTCCAAATAACTTTAGCAATCTTATAATGGCGTTGAAAACGCTTTTCTAGTCCCTCTTTTAGAATTAACTCTAAGCTTTTATTCAAAGCATAAATCAAGTTTATTGGGTGTGTTGAAAAATATTGAGTCGGATCATGCATCACTTTTAACCATTCTTCAAGGTCTCCATAAAAGAACTTTATTGGTTCTTTTCTATTTTCTCTAACCTCTAAAGCTTTTTTGCTAGCTGAAATAATGCTTAAACCAGGTGGAGATTCTAAAGCTTTTTGAGAGCTAGAAATGCATAAATCTATTCCCCAATCATCTACCCTAACTTCCATTCCCCCTAGCGAAGAAACAGTATCCACAATGAATAGCGTATCATGTACTTTAGCCAGTTTTCCCAACTCTTTAATTGGATTAGCTATTCCTGTAGAAGTATCGACATGTACAACAATCATGGCTTTATAATTTCCTTTGCTTAAAGCATCTTTTACATCTTCTAAATTTATGCTTTTACCCCATTCATAAAAAATGCATTTTTCTTTTCCCCCATGTCTACGAACTATTTCTTGAATTCTTTCTCCAAAAAATCCATTGGAGATTACTAGCACATTATCGCCTTTTTCAACAACGTTTGTAATAGCAATTTCCATGGCTAAGGTTCCTGAACCACTTATTATGAATACCTCGCTAGAGGTCATCATAAGGTTTTTTAGCATTTTTAAAGTTTTAGAAAATATCTCAGCAAAATCTAGGCTAT
>JAVZFM010000091.1:0-6091 GCA_038872815.1 Bathyarchaeia archaeon | reverse complement strand
ATAACTTTTCAATTTTAATAGCAAAACATTTAATATCAATTGTTGCAATAAAATCCGATGAAGAAATTGAAAAAAAGAAAAAATATAATTGCTATAATTTTGTTCAATTTATTACTTATAAACTTAATCGCGATTCTGATCCCTTCAAGCAATGAAGAAAAAATCTTAAATGCTTTTGTGAATACTGACCAACCAGTTTATAGCTATTGGAATAAAGAAATAAGGATAGTTGGTTCAGGATTTGAAGAAAAAAAGCTTTATCATATATGGATATACAAAATTAGTGAAAATACTTCTATTTACACTGGAATATCTTTTATCGCTTCAAGTGGGGGCAATATTCCTGCAAATATTATTATTCCTATAACTACAACTTATAAACCAGGATCGTACCAGCTTAGTGTTTCAAGTTCAGAAAAAGTTGATAATCAAATCGTAAGATGTGGTTTTGGAATATGGGGAGTTGATAAACCTATTTATCAAAGAACAGAAAAAGTAGTAATAGCTGGTGGAGGAATTTGGCCAAATAGCGGATTAAAATTGTTCATAAGAAATCCTATTGGAGCTTATGTAAAAAGCACAACAGTAGTTACTGATAATTATGGAGAATTCAAGTATGAGTGGAAAATTTTAAAATCAGATGTTTTAGGCGTATATGATATATTCATAGATGGAATAGGAACTTATGACGATTCTACTGAAAGTTTTTTCCATAAAGTATGGTTTACTGTAATTCCAGCAACTATTTCAATAAGCATTCATACACAACTTGAAGAATCTTATAAAAGAATGCAAAAAGTCTCAATACTTTATAAAGTTTCTTATCCTGATCAAAGCCCAGTAACTACTATAAGGCTTGATTGCACTCCTATAGAGTTAATTCATGGTCAAAAAAAGATTATTGAGTTGGCGCCTTCATGCATGGATTCTACGAATGGAATATGGAAAGCAGAATGGATTATTCCAAAAAATGCTACATTAGGACTAGGTTATAGGTTTAGGATAGCAACTGATAGTTTTGATGATGGCTTTGGAAATTTAGGGCCTTCTGAAGAATTGGATTCAAATCAATTTGAAGTAACTTTTGGAGAATTAATTGTAAAACTCTTATTGAATAAAACAAGTTATCAAGTGGGTTTTGAAAGAATAGAAATCCCAATCAAAATTCTATATAGCGATGGATCATTATTAACTGAGGGCTTAGTAAATTGTACACTTTCATATGGAGATTATTCAATATTATTGCATTTAGAATTTATTAAAGAGAAAAATATTTGGTATACTTATTTTCCAATATCGGTTTTAGAAATAATCCATTTAGGAAAGTGGGTTATTAAAATAAATGTAATGGATAATTTTGGAAATTTTGGTCATTATGAAGCTATAATTTCAATGGAGCCTTGGTTGTTTTTATTTTTAATTTTTGTTTTTTTACTCATAATAGTTTTAGCATTACGCTTAAAGCGCAAAGGTTATTGGAAAATAATCTATTCAAAAGTCAAAACCCAATTTGAATGAATTTTGCTGTTTCCATGGATATAACCTACCAATAGGCTTTAGCCATTATTTTCTTTTTGAACTTATTCTAGCTAAAAGTATCAATAACCTTAAAGTTAAAATCTAAACCTAAGCTTTTTTATCCTTTTTTTGTTTTTTAACCTCCAATAACCGCTTAAATCTCTATAAAATTCTTCATCAATTTCCAATTTTATCACCTATAAGCAAGCTTTTTCTTAAAGAATTTATTGTAAAACTAGTATATTAATGTTTCTATTTTGGTACATTAATGTACTAAGTAAAAAATTCACCAGTTACCCCATGTATGCTCAATTCTTTAACAAATCCTTTATGCTTGTATTTGAATACATAAAAAGGAATATAGTATAATTCAAGGCATGTAATTTCAAACCTATTGCTTAAAATTCTTTTAAAAACTTTTGGAGGTTTAACTATTTTTTGATAAACTTTTTTTACAACATCTTCTTTAGATTCTAATGGTGGAATAGCTTGAACTTCTACGTTTTCTATTTTAAATTCACTTATCTCGGATATTTTCTTAAAAGATAAGTTCTCTTTCAAAAAATTTCCTATAAACTTATCTTCATTTCCGTTCATGTCTAAATAAATCTTGCATTCATTGTATATCCTAGCCAATTCAGTTATATCGTTTATTATAAAGTATTTTGGTTTTTCATTTGAAAAACCTCTTAATTTTTGTAAGGTTCTTTTTATTCCTTCAGAAATTCCTCTCTTAAAATAATCTTCAGTTAGTAAATTTCTTACCTTTCCTTCTACTTCAACCGCTATAACATCGTTTTGAACATAAAAACGATAAGAATTCCCCCTAAAATAAAAACATTCATAATAACCGCCAACAGCCCAATATGGTATAAAGCGCACTATAGGTTTTCCAACTATTTCAAATTCTTCTGATTTTGATTTAAAATAATTTAATGGATTTAAGCCAAATATTTTTCTTTTCTTTGCTTTGATTAACTTTATAGCTTCTTCAAAAGGCATTGGCATGATTACGTATATGGATTCATTGATTTGAGATGGATCCCATCCATTACCAATCCTAGAGTCTTCAAATCCCCCAGCAGATTCAAATAAAGATTCGAATTCCTGAGTTACTTTTTTTAAATATTCTTTTATCTCTTCAAGCTTTTTCTCTTCATCCAAAAAACCCACCAAAAACATTAACGTATAATTGTTTAGGCTAACAATTTAAAGAAATGTAAAAGTTCCTTAAAAATTTTAAACATATATTTCAAGTATTTATGCCATAAAAATTTAATCCAATTTTAATAAATATGAATCGGTTTAAGAAAGCTTTTGTTAAACTTTCAGTTTACTTTGCTTTCGATAACTTTCCATACTTTCCTACATTTAACTGGACTTCGCCCCTAAAAGAAGTTACATAACCATTTTCTATAGCTATTTCATCGTTTACTGAAACGTTATCGATATCCTCATTCCAAAGCGATAATTTAATGCGACCAGAATCATCCGCAAGAACAGCAGTAGCTACCCGACTTATTCCCCCAAACCTTGTTATAACTTCACGAGGTTCTGAAAGCTCTATTATTTTGCCTTTCACATCAACTTTCTTCATTCCAGGCCTTAGTTCAGATATTTTCATTTTGCTCACCTAAGCAATTACTTCAGCTGTTGCAAAAGTACCTCTAACTCCTGTTATTTTTACCTTTACCCTATCTCCTGCCTTTGTTCCTGGCACAAAAATCACAAAATTCTCTATTCTTGCTATTCCATCGCCTTTTCTACCAACAGCTTCTACAGAAACTTCATGCTCTTCTCCTTCTTTAACTGGACAAGGAGCTTTGCTAAACCTTTTACCAAATCTTTTTTGTGGGCCTTTTCTTTCAAACAAAACTTACACCTCTTTCTTAAATACTCCTCCCTATGCTTTAATGAGCTAGTCGGAAAATAAGAAAAATCAAACTTAGAAAAAATAGCTTTTCTAAGTTTAATCTTTCTTCATTTTCCTTTATTCTCTAGCTCATTACCATTTAAAGAGCATTTAGCTAAATATAAACGTTTTTAAAACTCGATTTTTATCTTAACATCATCTTTAATCGATTTGCCTTCACTTTTTGACATCAAATTTTCAAACTCAATTTGTTTTATGTTTAAAGTGTTCACGATTACTTCAGAATTTTCTTTAATAAGCTTTAATTTATCTTCTTTAGCATATACATGTAGTCTTTTTATAGAATCTTTTAAAGACAAATGTCTCATTGATTTTTCTTTTCGAACTTCTGAAATTATCGATAATATCAATTCTCCTTCTTCTTCAGCTTTTTTATCGATTAATTTTTCATCAGGTTTTGGCCATCTGCTTAAATGAATGCTTTTAGATTCTTTATAAAATTCAGGCAATTCTTGATAAATGCTTTCAGTGATATGGGGACATATAGGAGCTAACAATTGGATTATCCTATAAAGAGTTTCACATAGCGTATACTGAGCAGCTTTTCGACTATTAGCTTTCTCTATTTCTTTGGAATATAACCTATACTTTACAGCTTCTATGTAGTGATCACAAAAAACATGCCAAGTGAAATTTCGGATACTTTCAAGAGCTTGAAAGAATTGAAAGTTCTCATAAGCCTCTGTAACTTGCTTTATAAGGCTTTGAAGTTTACTTAATAACCATTTATCGATTAATTCAAGCCATATTCTATCGGTTTTTGAATTAAACCCTTCAAGGTTTACTAAAATTAATCTTGCTGCATTCCAAAGCTTTGTTAAAAATTTCTTTCCATATTCTACATCGCTCCATCTAAAAAGTATGTCATAACCTGTAGCTCCTCCTCCTGCAGCCCATTGCCTAAGCGAATCTGCCCCATATTTTTGAATAGCCTCAGAGGCTTCTACATAGTTTCCAAAAGATTTATGCATCATCCTTCCATCTGTACCACGAACCATTCCATTTATTAAAATTGTTTTATAAGGCGGTTTATCGAAAAGTGCTAAATGCTTTACCATTAAATAATAATCCCAAGTCCTAATTATATCAAGCCCATTTGGTTGAAGGTCTGCTGGAAACAATTTTTCAAAAAGGCTTAAATTTTTTGGCCATCCAGCATGAACAGCACAAGTTATAGAAGAATCCATCCAAGTATCCATTACATCAGATTCTCCCTCGAATTCTTTTGATCTACATTTCTCGCAAGAGTCTATTCTTGGTTTTTCAAACCTAGGATCTACTGGTAACCAGCTTTCATCAGCAACTATTATGTTTTTACAATTTTTACAATACCAAACAGGTATAGGCGTAGCAAAAACTCTTTGTCTAGATATTACCCAATCCCAATCCAAAGATTTAGCCCAATCTATCATACGTTTTTTTGCAAAAGAAGGAACCCATTTAATTCTATTAGCCCAATAAATAACTTTTTCAGTCATATCCATAGTTTTCATAAACCATTGTAGCTTAGATATGATCTCTACTGGAGTATGACATCTCCAACAAGTTCCAATGTTCCTTTTTATTTTTTCTATTTTTTTAATTAAACCTCTTTTTTTAAGCTCTTCAATGATTACGCTTTTAAATTCTTTAATAGATAATCCTTTAAATTGCTTTGCTTCTTCGCTCATAAATCCATCTTCAGTTATAGCCTTTATTATTGGAAGCCTATACTTTTTTTGCCATCTAACATCAGTTTTATCTCCAAAAGTACAAATCATAACAACTCCAGATCCAAATTTAGGGTCAACGTTTTCATCAGCTAATATTGGAACCTTTCTTTCAAAAATAGGAACTATTGCTTCTTTATTTGTGAATTCTTTATATCTTTCATCTAATGGGTTAATTGCTAAAGCTACACAAGCTGGCAATAATTCTGGCCTAGTAGTTGCTATTATTAATTCTTTTCCATTTGCATGGAATTCTATATAAATAAGCTCGCCTACGTCTTCTACATATTCAACCTCAGCTTCAGCAATTGCTGTTTCGCATCTTGGACACCAACTAACTGGATGCTCTTCTCGATATAGATAGCCCTTTTTATAGAGAAGTACAAAAGAAAGCTGGGTTTTCTTATAGTATTCAGGATCCATTGTTTTATATTCAAGATTCCAATCTATAGAATAGCCCATAGATTTTATTGAACTTTTCATTTTTTCGATATAATCGTTTGTTAATTTTGTGCAAAGATCAATGAATTCTTTAATGGGCAAATCTTTTTTCCTTATTTTATGGATAGTTTCAACCCTTACTTCAGTTGGTAATCCATGACAGTCCCAGCCTTGTGGAAAATGAACATTGTAGCCACACATTCGTTTATACCTGGCTACAAAATCAAAATAACACCAATTTAATGCATTACCCATATGGAATTCTCCACTTGGATAAGGTGGAGGAGTATCTATGCTATATGCAGGCTTTTCTAAGTCTTTTTCATTAAATTTATAGATTTGCCATTCTTCCCAAGCTTTTTGCCATTTTTTTTCATGAAACAATGGATCGTAAACTTTTGGAATATCCTTTTCAATGCGATTTTTAGTTTTATCGATCATATTCTAAACCTTTATCACTTTTATTGTTTAGCATTTATCTTTGAATTTA
>JAVZFM010000090.1:0-6115 GCA_038872815.1 Bathyarchaeia archaeon | reverse complement strand
CTAGTCACTTCATCTTTTGATTCATGTAAATGCGTAGTTATTCCTACATTATACTTTATAGAAAGTTCATAAGCTTTTTCTAAAAGATCATCAGAGCAGGCTGGAGGCCATTGCATTCCAAGCCATACATGTAAGCGTCCATTAGCTTTTCCATTCCATCTTTTAATCAATTCTTCATTCCTTTTTATTGAATCTTCAGCATTCTCTATGAGCTCTTTTGGTAAAGCTTTCCATTTATCTATAACATAATGGCCTCTAGCCTCTATTCCTCTTATGCCTATATCGAGCATAGCCTTTAAGCAATTTTCATGAGTTTGCCAGTTTTGATGGTTATCCAAAGTGCAAGTACAGCCAGATTTAATTAATTCTATACAGCCAAGTAGTGCTGCATAATAAGCTTCTTTAGGCTTTAAATCTTTAGTAAGTGGAAACATCATTTTATTAAGCCAATCCATTAATGAATAATCATCGCCTAGACTTTTTAGCAAAGTTTGATGCAAGTGCGTGTGCGTATTGATTAATCCAGGTAAAATAGCGAGCCCCCTAGCATCTATTACTTTTTCAGCAGAATATTTTTTGAGTATTTCATCAGTAGCTCCTAAATCGATTATTTCATTTTCTTCAATAACTACAGCAGCATCTTTTATTATCCTTCGCATGGAGTCCATCGTTACTAAATATCCATGCTTTAACAAAATATCAGCCATAGCAAATTACCATATTTAGTATTATTGGCTTTATTAAACTTAAAGCTTAAAAATCAAAAGCCACTTCGTTTTTATATTTTATAGCTTAATGCTTTCATCAACATTCATAAGCATTTGTAGTCAACCTCACTCCTACTTGAAAAGAACTCAATTTTTTCAATAAAATACAAAAAATTCATATACTACAATATCATAATTTCTTATTAAGGTGCTTAAATTTGTCATATATTTATGTTCCACGTCCTCCTAAAAGAATTGTTTACCAACCTCCAATGATGGAATACTATTATCAACCTCCACCAGAAGTTTATTATCAACCTCCACCAATAGAATACATAGTAGTTAGTCCTCCTAAAAGAATTGTTTACCAACCTCCAATGATGGAATACTATTATCAACCTCCACCAAAGAGAGTGCTATACGTGCCTCCAGCATACCGTGTATACTAACCTCTTTCTTTTTAGAGGAGGCAAAACCTATGAAAAAAATTTTTTTAATAATGCTGCTCTTTAATATAATCATATTAACATCATCATTCTACTGGAAACCTTCTCTATCTAATAGCGGCGAAATCTACGGAGGAGGCTTAGTTTATGGTCAAGTTCTAGGCTTTAATATGTACGATGAATTAATACCTCTTGAATGGGCTAAAGTTATAGCCATAGATGAAAACGAAGAAATTATAGAATCAGCCTCTACATTGAAAGGTGGATATTATGAAATGTTTTTACCAGTAGGGAAATTTAAGTTAAAAGTGGAGCATCCGGGCTATATATCTCAATCGATGGATATATCCATATCTAGCGGATCATCAACAAGCATTAACTTCTACTTAGAACCAAGTGGAGTTCCTATTCCAGAATTCTCCTATCCAATGATTCAGCTATTAATCGTCTTAACAATATTGGCATTTCTGGCGATTTATAGCAAATTTATGAAAAATTTTTTCTAGGAAAATTGTTTATAACCACTCCAATTAATAAAACAATGAATGCAAAAAAGAATAGATAAAAAATTTGACTATATTCTGAAGCATTAAGGATTGGAATAGCTAAAAATTGAAGCAATAGGAAAGTAGCATAAACCCAAATAACATTAAAAATTAAGTATATTAATAAAACGTAACCTCTTTTTAATCCCACAATAGTTAACCCATCTATAAAGCTTAATAACCCAATTAGCATAAAAGGAATAACATATTGGCCATATATTGGCAAATTCTCTAGCTTGGTTAGTCCTATTTTGAAAAATAACTCATTAAAAATATAACCTGCATAAATTAACATTATTATACCCATTATAGAAAGAACTAATCCTACTATAGGTCTAATCTTCATGGCTTAAACTCCTCAATTTTTATTTTGTTCCAAATTTCCAGCTAAAAAGATAATCTATTTGTTCTTTTGTTAAATTCTCTATTTCTATGCCCATTGTCTCTAACTTTAATCTAGCAACTTTTTCATCTATCTCTTCTGGAACATTTATAACTTTTACTGGAAGTTTATTTTTATTATTTACTATATATTCAATGCTTAAGGCTTGTATAGCAAAAGACATGTCCATTATTTCGCTCGGATGGCCTTCTGCGCATGCTAGATTAACAAGTCTCCCTTCAGCTAATAGATAAACTCTTTTTCCGCCCTCTAAAACATACTCCTCTATACATGGATTTATTCTTCTTTTATTGATCTTTAAATCTTCAAGATCTTTTTTAGAAATTTCAACATCAAAATGACCTGCATTAGCTAGTATAGCTTTATCCTTCATTTTAATGAAATGCTCTTTTCGAATAGCGTTTATATTGCCAGTAGCTGTAATAAAAATATCTCCATACTCAGAAGCTTTATCCATTGAAGCTACTCTAAAGCCAAACATAGCGGCTCTAAGCGCTTTTATTGGGTCAACTTCAACTACTGTAACTCTTGCTCCTAATCCTCTAACTCTTTCTGCAATCCCAGATCCAACTTGACCATATCCTACTACTACAACATCCTTTCCAGCTATGAGTATATTAGTCGCTCTAATTATTCCATCTAATGCCGACTGTCCAGTCCCAATGGGATTATCAAACAAACTCTTACTTTTTGCATCATTAACAGCTATTATAGGGTATTTTAAAATCCCGTCCTTATCCATAGCTCTTAGCCTTATAACACCTGTTGTAGTTTCTTCAGTCCCTCCAATGATGTCCTCAATTAAAGCCTCGGGCTTATGAAATTTTTTAAGTATATTTTCAACAAATTCTATTTCTTTGGATCTTTCTTTATAAAAAATCTTATGAAGAGTTGTTACAAGATCGGCCCCATCATCTATTGTAATAGTTGGTTTAAGGCTTAAAGCATAAGCAATACATCCATAATATTCTTCAAATGTTTGACCTTTAAAACCATAAACATTTATACCATCGCTAACTAAAGCTGCAGCCACCTCGTCTTGAGTGCTTAATGGATTGGATGCACAAAGGCTAACTTCAGCTCCACCTTCTTTTAAAGTTTTAACCAAAACTGCTGTTTCCTTAGTTATATGAAGGCATGCGCTTATTCTTTCTCCTTTTAAAGGCTTTTCTTTAATGAATCTATCCCTAATCTTCATTAAAACATTCATATAATTTTCAGCTAGTTCTACAGCTAATTTTCCTTTAGACTCTAAACTTAAATCTCTTATCCAATATTTGCTTTCTTGAATCATCTTTTAGATTCACTCATTATCTCAATTATCTTTCTCGCTTACCTACTATAAATTCCTCTAACCTTTTCCAAGCTTCAGAATCTGGGATTTGAATTGGGGGCTTCTTCATGTAGCACGAACATACTGTATGTAATACTCCTTTAATTCCTCTATCTAAAGCTATTTTTTCTAACCTAATACAATCAACCAAGCATCCAGCTGAATTGAAAGCATCATGAACCCATAGCTCAGCCCTTATATAAACAGGAACTCCACAAAAGTAAGAACCCTCGATGTATATGTTAGCTACTTTTTGATTATTCAAGAATTCAACATAATCAGCAGGACCTATCCTAACTCCAACACTTGCTCTATCTTTTTCTGGTAATAAACTTATAACAGCATCTGTTTTAGTTACTTCTTTTACTTTAAGCCTCTCTCTTTCTAGCATATTGTAGAAATCCATATCTCCTCCCCAATTAAGTTGCCAAGTATTCTTTACTTTTACTCCTCTATTCACTAAAAGGTTGATTAGTATACGATGGAGAATCGTTGCTCCTATTTGGCTTTTTACATCATCTCCTATAACAGGTACACCAGATTTTTCAGCTAACTTGACATATTCAGGATCATTAGCTATAAAAGAAGGCATTCCATTTATCACGCCAACACCAGCTTCAAAAGCTGATCTAGCATAAAACTTAGCTGCTTGATCAGCACCTACTGGAACAAGTATGACTAAAACATCAGCTGAACTATCCTTTAATACTTGAGCAACATCTACAGGTTTATCGCTATTATCTACTTCTATTTTTTCCTTTAAATATCTTCCAAGACCGTCCAATACTGGTCCTTTTTTAACCTCAACTCCAAGCTTTTCTACGTTCACTACTTTAATTGCATTGTTTGGCTTTACAAAAATAGCCTCTGAGAGATCTTTTCCAACTTTATTCTTATCTATATCGAAAGCTTCTACAAACTCTATATCATCAAATCCATATCCTAAAACCCTAGGATGGATTGCTCCAGAGACTTCATCCTTGTTCTTATAGTACTCAATACCTTGGACTAATGCGCAACAAACATTGCCAACTCCAGCTACAGCAACCTTTATCTTTCCCATGTTAATTCACTATTTCATAAATATAAAATAGTGATTATATAAGGTTTATGCTTTAAGATGATAAACTATGGCTTATGAAAGGTTAGTAAGAAAATTAACTAAAGAAAACTTATGGATATATGTGCTAAGTTTGCTTAATGAAAGCCCAAAATATGGTTATGAAATCCGTAAAGAAATTTATGAAAAGTTTAACTTCGAACCAGGAAAAGTTACTCCTTATATAGTATTGTATAAACTACAAAATGAGGGGTACATCGCTTTAGAAAAAAAGAAACATAGCGAAGAAGGCCCTGAAAGAAAATATTATGTCATTACTGAGGAAGGAAAAAAACTTTTAAAAAAAGCTGAAGAATTCATTAATGAATTTTATTCAAAAGTTTTTAAAAAATAATAAAGTTATTCATTCTTCAAGCTTGATTTCTTTCCAGTACGTTTTGGGTCGAGACTGATAGCTTCGCGTAAAGCTATTCCTAAAGCTTTCATAGCAGCTTCAGCTTTATGATGGTCGTTTACGCCTTTTAAAGCATCTATATGGAGATTGATTTGAGCATTCTGTCCAAAAGAATAGAGGAAATGAACAAAATCCTTTATGCTCATATCCTCAATAAATTCATTTGAAAAATTTAAATTTATGCTAACATAGCTTCTATCACAACCACAATCCACAGCTACACTTACTAAAGAATCATCCATTGGAATACAAGCATAACCAAACCTTTTTATTCCTAAACTCTTAGAATTAGCTTCATTAAAACCTTTTCCAAGAATAATTCCAACATCCTCGATTAAATGATGCTTTAAATCCCCAAAAGCATTAATACTTAAATCAAATAGCGAATAAAAGGATAAAGTCCTCAATAGATGGTCAAAAAATTTAATTCCAGTTTTTACTTCGCTTTTTCCAGTTCCATCCAAATTTATTTTTAGCTCTATTTTTGTTTCAGAAGTCTCTCTTTTTAGCTCTTTTATTCTTTGCATAAGCTATCACAACAAATATTCATTTAAGCCTTAATAATATTGCTTTTGCATGTCCTTCTAAGCCTTCTTGTTTAGCTAATATAGCTGCTGGATTGGCTATATTAAAATAACCTTCCTTAGTACAGTATAGAATATCTATTTCTTTTATAAAATGTTTAACTGAGAGACCTGAATAGATTTTTGCATATCCACTTGTTGGTAAAACATGATTTACCCCAGCAGAATAATCTCCTAAGGCACATGGTGAATAATCCCCTATAAAAATTGCTCCAGCATTTGTTATTTTTTCAAGAATTTCAAAAGGATTTTTAATCATTATTTGAAGATGCTCAGGAGCAATCCTATTGATTAAATTTATTGAATCTTCCATTCTTTTAGATATTATAATTATTCCTTTGTTTTTTAATGAATTTTGAATTATTTCTTTCCTTTCTAGGTTTTTGTATAGAAAATCGATTTTTTCTAGCACATTTTTAGCTAATTCTTCTGAAGAAGTTATTAAAATTGCTAATGCCTCAGGATCATGCTCTGCTTGAGAGACTAAATCTATAGCTACATAGTCAGGATTTGCTGTTTCATCAGCTAATATTAAAATCTCGGATGGACCTGCAGGAAAATCTATTGCTATTTCTTTACTAAC
>JAVZFM010000089.1:0-6209 GCA_038872815.1 Bathyarchaeia archaeon | reverse complement strand
GTTTATGAAGATATTAAAACTAAAGAAAGAGGAGAAGTTACTATAAATGAAGGAAAGCATAGCTTAATAAAAATTCCTCCAAAAATAGCTCATGCTATAGTCAATTCTGGAAAATCTTTTATGATAGCATTAATCTATCTTGATGAGCCTTACGATAAAGACAACCCAGATGAGTACATTTATAAGCTAGTTTAGGAGGAAGGGTTTATGAGTAAATTTGAGCTTTCTGTTGAATTTGTTGGAATAAAGTTAAGAAGCCCTTTAATTCTAGCTGCTGGAGGACCTTATACAAAAGATGGCGAATCTATAGCAAAAGCTGTTAAGTATGGAATGGGCGCTATAACCACTAAAACCATATGTCTTGAGGCAGCTAAAGTTGCTAGACCATGCATGATCAAAATCCAAGGCGGTCTTTTAAATTGTGAAGAATGGTCAGAGCTTGATTATGAAGCTTGGGTTGAAAAAGAAATTAAAAAGGCTAAAGCTGGTGGAATTCCAATAATAGCAAGCATAGCAAGCCTTAAAGATGATATAAACGAAGTATCTACTATAGCGAGTGGAGTAGCTGAAGCTGGAGCTGATATAATCGAGGTAACAGCTGGATATATATCTGAAAATCTTCCAAAACTTGTTTTAGCTACAAAAAAAGCTTCGAAAGGTCTTCCAGTTTTAGCCAAAATATGCTTAGATCATTACGATATAAGCGATATGGGAAAATCTTTAGAGAAAGCGGGTGCTGACGGAATATCTGCCATAGATACTATAGGACCTTGTTATAGAATAGATATAGAAACTGGAAAGCTTGTAATGGGAAGAGCCTCAGGTATTGGAAGAATTTCTGGACCAGCTATAAAGCCAATAGCCATTTATGTTGTAGCTACTCTGGCTAGAACAGTAAAAATTCCAATACTTGGTATAGGAGGCATTAGCAACGGAGATGATGCTATTGAAATGATGATGGCTGGGGCTAAAGCTGTAGGCGTATGTACGGCTGCAATTATTAATGGATTAGAGGTTTTCAATAGAATGAATGAACAAATAACAAACTATATGAAAAGAAAAGGTTATAATTCTTTAGAACCTATTGTAGGATTGGCTTTAAAAGATATTGAAATTCGTGAAAAAGAGCAAAAGGCTATTTATGAGGCAAAGCCACCAATAATAAAGGCTGAAAAATGCATAGCTTGTATGGCTTGTAAAAGAGCATGTGGTTATTATGCAATAGATGTAATCGATAAAAAACCAGTAGTGAATCCATCTTTATGCTATGGATGTGGGCTATGCGTTTCAGTTTGCCCAACAAATGCTCTCATTTCTCCATATTTATAAAAACTTTTAAAATCGATTTAAAGAAAAGAGGGGGGTAAAATGTTAGGAAAAATAGATCATGTAGCCATTATAGTTAAAGACTTTGATGAATCTTTAAAGTTCTATAATGAAATTCTTGGTTTTCCAATAATACAAATATGGGAAACTCTTAATAGCAAAGAAGAGCCTGGAGTTGGATTAAAAGTAGCTTATGTTGGAAAAGAAGGAAGTAAAATAGAATTGATGAAATTCTATCAAGAAAGAGAGCCCGATGTAGAGAAAAGAATAGGATTGACCCATATCTCGATTCTTGTAGATGATATAGAAGGCAAATGTAAAGAACTTGAAAGAAAAGGAATTAATTTAACAATGAAACCAATTAGCATTTCTGAGGAGTTAAAAATAGCTTTTTTCAAAGATCCTAATGGAGTCTATATAGAGTTGATAGAAAAAAGTTAAGTTAACACTGATTTAATTGCTTCTTTTATAAGTTGTTCATTTGGAATTATTTCTTTTTCAAGAATTGGACTATAAGGAATTGGAACGTTTGGAGTTGAAACTCTTTTTAAAGGTGCATCTAAAAAATCAAAAGCTTCACTAGAAACTATAGCCATGATTTCACTTGCAAAACCACATCTTTCATAATCTTCATCAACTACTATTAGCCTTCCAGTTTTCTTAACTGACTTTATTATACTATCTTTATCAAGCGGCACTATTGTTCTTGGATCAATTACTTCAACGCTTATTCCATCTTTTTCCAATTCTTCTGCTACTTTTAATGCTTTATGAACCATAAATGCTGTAGCTACTACTGTAACATCATCTCCTTCTCGCTTTATATCAGCTTTTCCAAAAGGAATTAAATATTCTTCTTTAGGAACCATACCTTTGATTTGATAAAGCAATTTATGTTCAAAAAACATAACAGGATCATCATCTCTTATAGCTGTTTTTAACAAACCTTTGGCATCGTATGGAGTTGATGGAATTACGCATTTTAACCCTGGCATGTGCATGAATATTGAATATAAGCATTGGCTATGCTGAGCTGCAGAAGAGCCTGATGCTCCAATAGTCGTTCTTATTACTAGTGGAACTTTTGCTTGTCCTCCAAACATATACCTAAACTTTGCTGCTTGATTAATTACTTGATCCATACATACGCCCAAGAAATCTGAAAACATAACCTCTACAATAGGTCTTAGCCCAGTAGCCGCTGCAGTAATTGCTGCTCCTACAAAAGCAGATTCAGAAATAGGAGTATCCCTAACTCTTTCAGGACCAAACCTTTCTAAAAATCCTTTAACGACTCCCCAAGGCCCTCCCCAATGCTGAAGATCTTCTCCCATTAAAAATACTGTTTCATCTCTTTCCATTTCTTCAAAAAGAGCTTCTCTTAAAGCCTCAAGGAATGTGATTTCTCTAAATTTTTGAGTCAAAATAAACACCTGAATTGATTTAATAATAAGGACTTACAAAAACATCTTTATAAGCATCTTCGGGACTAGGAAAAGGACTTTCTTCAGCAAACCTTATAGCTTCATCGACTTCGTTTTTAACCTCAAAATTTATTTTTTCAAATTCATTTTTAACCAATATGTTTTTTTCTAAAAGTAATTTCTCAAACCTTTTTATTGGGCATTTTTCTTTCCATTCTTCAACTTCTTTTTTTGTTCTATAAGTTTCTTCTGGATCGCCTGTATAATGGCCTTCCCATCTATAAGTTTTACATTCCAGTAAAGTTGGACCACTTCCAGCTCTAGCATTTTCTATAACTTTTTTTGAAGCTTCATAAACCGCTAGTACATCGTTACCATCAACGATAATTCCAGGAATTCCATAAGCCATAGCTCTATCCGCTATATTCTTTAATCTAATAATCTCAGATACATGCGTTGATTCAGCATATTGATTGTTCTCACAAACAAATATTACTGGTAAATTCCATATAGAAGCAAGGTTTATCGATTCATGAAAAGTTCCTTGATTTGATGCACCATCGCTAAAAAAATAAACTGCTACTTGATCAGTCTTTCTTAATTTAGCAGAAAGCCCAGCTCCTACTGCTAAAGGAAAACCGCCCCCAACTATTCCACATGCACCTAAAAATCCTATGGAAAAATCTGCAACATGCATAGTTCCACCTTTTCCTTTACAACAACCTGTTCTTCTTCCAAGTATTTCAGCAGCTATAGATTTTAAGCTACCACCTTTAGCTATAAAATGTCCATGTCCTCTATGGGTACTAACTATATAATCATCTTTCCGAAGGTTTGAACAAACTCCTACTGCAACAGCCTCTTGACCTATATACAAGTGAAGAAAAGAAGTTGGAGTTTTACCAGCATAAACTAATTCTTTTAATTTTTCTTCAAAGTACCTAATCCTAAGCATTTTTTTATACATTTCAATTAATTTATCCTTTGAAATCATAAAAAGCACCAACTGTGAATAAAACTAGTAAATTATAATTTAAATTTTATTAAGCATGTTAGCAAGTTGATTTTTTACAGCAAACCTTATAGCTTTTTCGCTGTTATACTTTGGAGTCCATCCCAGTTTTTTAAGCTTGCTTATATCGAGTTGCATGAATTTAACATCACCCATCCATCCTCTACCATCTTTTACACTTTTAAAACTAAGTTTTACATCTTTTAAACCCATTTCTTCAATAACTATGCTTGCTATTCTTTTTACGCTTATCGTATCCTCTGAGCCTACATTAAAAACTTCAATGCTTGATTTTGTATTTTCAATTCCATGTAAAAACGCATTTATACAATCTTCAATAGCCAAATAAGATTTAGTTTGATTTCCATCTCCAAGAATTAAAAGCTCTTTAGGGTTAATCAATAATTTTTTTATAAAATCGATTACAACACCATGATTGCTTCTTGGGCCTACAACGTTTGCAAACCTATATACTATTGCTTCAAAGCCATAAAGATGGCTATAAGCGAATATTAATGCTTCACAACCAAGCTTAAAGGCCCCATACAAGGATATTGGTATCAATGGACCATAGCTCTCTGGAGTGGGCACAATTTTAGCTTCTCCATAAACTGTTGATGTTGAAGAGAATATAAGCTTCCCTATATACTTTTCTTCCCTTAAAACTTCGAGCAAATTCCTGGTAGCTAATAAATTTTTATTAAAATCGATTTCAGGGTTACTATATCCTAAACGAACTTCAGGGTTTGCAGCTAAATGGAATATTAGATCTTTATCTTTTATAACTTTCTTTAAAGATTTTTTATCTAACATATCTCCAAGTATAAATTCGAAATTTTTGCTATTGGTTATTGCTTTAAGGTTGTTTAAACTTCCACTACTAAGATTATCAAAAACAGTTACTTTAGCTCCTAATTGGATTAATCTTTCAGCCAAGTGGCTTCCTATAAACCCAGCTCCACCAGTAATTAGTATGCTTAATCCATCGTAGTTCATGAATACTCAACCTTATAGATCAATATATCAGGTGCATCGTAAGCATGTTCCCAATGGTTTAGTTCAGGGATTTTCCATGTTCTTTTTGAGTCCTCGTATAAAAGAGTTAGAGTAACCCCATCATAGTATTGAGTCCCCCCTTTATTAAGCTCTGGAAATAGCTTAGGAGCCATAGAAAAGGTTGCATTATGCCAAACCAAAATTGTTACGTTGTTTTGTTTAAGCCATACTTTAAGCTTTTCTTGAGTTTTATTTTTGCTATACCAAAAAAGCTTTTCAAAACTTAAAAATGAATCAATGCTTAACCCTGAGTGGTAAGCTATAGCTGGAGAATCACAAAGTATTCTTCCGCCTTCATAGAATTCCTTAAGCTTAAGCCCAGCTCTATACTCTGGCATTATCATATAAGATTTAGCTGGGCCTATATATACTTGGAATGAGTAAGGAATGAATAAAAGAAGCAATAACGCAATGCCAATCAAAGATTTTCTTTTCAAGCTTCCTGAAAACTTAGGCAAAGCTGAGGGTATTATTAACGCCAGTATAGGCATCATTGGAATAAGCCTTGATATATCCCCTAAATCCAAGCCTAAAGCATGAGCAAGACTATAAACTACAGTATAGCATATGAGTAAAGCCGAAAAGATCCTAGTTTCATGACTATGAATAGTTCCAAAAAATAGCCCTAAATAGAAAAGAAGTGTTGTTATCGATAAAGCAATTAAAAAATAAAAAGGTAAAACTTTTAAATCAAATTTTAATTTCCATCCAACACTAAAGGCATAAGATGTTATCCATGCAATAGGGTTTCCAGTATTCACAAAACTCCATAACGACCAAATAACTAAAATGCTTAAAAAAGCTAGAAAAGGCTTGGAGATAAGCTTCCATTTTTTACAGTAAATCCCAATTAATATTAAAAATGCTATGATTATCCAAGATGGATAATCGATTAGCATTGCTAAAAAAGAAAAAACTGAAAAAAGATTAGTTTTGCCTTGAAGAAAATAATAAATAACTAGCATTATTAAAAAACCTAAAAGCACTTCACTTGTTCCGTTTATGGAGTAATCTATGTGCCATGGTTGAAAGGCTAAAACTAGTCCTCCTACTAAAGCTGGCCATATTTCATTGTTATATAAACGTAAACAAACAGCATAAACGATTATACATGTCAAAGATCCAACAATAAGGTTGAAAATCCTAGGAACTAAAATTGATTCATTTTTTAATAAAAACATTAGGAATAGGGAAGAATATTGAAAGCCTGGAAGCCAAACTATGGCTAAATTAGAGATAGGTTTAAAATCACTATAGTAAAAATTGTTTTTTAAAGTTAATACATCTATGAACCATCTATGATAGCTTTCATCCAATCTATCCAAGTGTAATGTTTCAAGAAAGTTTACATCATACCTAGGGCTAAACCACTCAAAGTAATTCAAGAATTG
>JAVZFM010000088.1:0-6254 GCA_038872815.1 Bathyarchaeia archaeon | reverse complement strand
TTATGATGAAAAAAGTTAAGTCCTTAATTAAAGTTTAAAAATAGAAGTTAAATCAGCTTAAGTTTCCTAATTTATCAATCTAATAAACAGTTGTTATGTTAAAGGTGATAAACTTGGAAAAAATAACTGAGCCAAAATACACTTTAGAAATCAAAAATACATCTAAGCCTTTAAAAGTTCCTAAGGAAAGTTTAAAGGAATTGAAAGGGATTATTAAAGGAAAGCTATTGGCAAACATGAAAAAAGAAGTTGTTGATTGTCCAGTTAAAAATAAAACAGTAGCTTTCATAGAATGCTTTTCATGTAAGAATTTTCTTAGAAGAGTGAAAGGGAAAGTCGATTGTCAAGGATTGCCTCTTAATTAATTAAGAATTTCATGAACCTTAATCCTTTTATTTTTAGCTTAAGTACTTCTAGTTTGAGTTCTTTAAACTTACTATATGGAAGGGTGAGCATGTGACTAAATATATATCTATAATCGGTCTTGAAGGCTTTCCTTTAGTAAAACCAGGAGATGACATAGCTTATTTAATAATAGAAGTTGCAAAGAAGCAAAAAGTTTTTCTAGAAAATGGAGATATTATTGTGATTTCTCAAAAAATAGTTTCTAAAGCTGAAAATAGGTTAATAAACTTAAAAAGCATAGATCTATCTACTAAAGCTCAAGAACTAGCTTGCTTAACTGGTAAAGATCCAAAGCTAATAGAATGTGTTTTAAGGGAGACAAAAAGGCTGGTTAAAGTTTCAAAGGGGATAATAATTTCTGAGAACAAACAAAACGTAATATGCTTAAATGCAGGCATAGACAAATCGAATGTTTTTGGAAACAGTTGTTATAGCCTATTGCCTATAAACCCAGATGAATCAGCTAAAAGAATTAGAGAAAGATTGATGGAAATTTCAAAGAAAAAAATCGCTGTGATAATTTGTGATACTTATAGTAGACCTTTTAGAAGGGGTCAAGTCGAGTTTGCTATAGGCATAGCTGGAATTAAACCCATTAAAGACTATAGAGGGAAACTAGATTTATTCAAAAGAATTCTTAGGTTTAAATACGTAGCAATAGCCGATGAGTTAGCTTCTGCAGCAGAACTAGTAATAGGGCAAGGAAATGAAGGGATACCAGTCGCCATAATTAGAGGCTTAAGTGAAATCGAATGGAATGATAACGCTTCTTCGTATGAATTATATATTTCTAATGAAGAAGATCTATTCAAGGGTACTTTGTAAGGAGTTTGAATAAATGAAAAAAGAAATAGTAATAGTAGGTGGAGGGATTGCTGGAATACAAGCGGCTTTTGCAGCAAGAGAAGTAAATAAAAATATGGGGATCACTATAGTTTCAGAAGAACCTTATCAATTCTATAGAAGACCTTCTATCCCTTTATTGATTTATGGTAGGATAAAGCCAAGCGATATAAAAATTTATCCAATGGATTATTTTAAAAAGAAAAAAATTAAAGTGTTAAAAAATGAAAAAGCTTTAAAGATAAACATAGATAAAAATTTTTTAAAAACTGATAAAAGAAAGCTAAAATTCAATAAGCTTATTTTAGCTACTGGAGGAAGACCTTTTAAACCAAACATACCTGGGATTAATAAAAAAGGAGTTTTTCAAATAAGGAAAATTGATAATGCTTTAGCGATTAAAAAATTCTTGAAACCTGGAAAAAAAGCTATAGTTATTGGAGCTGGTTTTATAGGGTTGATGATGAGTGAAGCCCTTTTTAAGCAAGGAATGAAAGTCACTATTGTAGAAAAAGCTTCTCAAGTGCTTCCTGCATTATTTGAGCCTGAGCTTTCAAAGGTAATTCAAAACAATTTAGAAATTAAAGGAATAGAAATAATTTTAAATGCAACTGTTGATGAAATATATGGAGAAAAAAAAGTTTCAAAGGTTAAAGTTTTAGAAAAAAAGTTTGAAGCCTCTTTAGTTGTATGCGCAACTGGTGTTATCCCAAATATAGACCTAGCTGAACAAATTGGATTAAGGATTGGAGAAAAGGCAATTTTAACTGATAGTTATTTTTGTACATCAAACCCAGATATATATGCAGCAGGAGATTGTATTGAAGTCCTAGAGCTTGTAAGCAAAAAGATAAGATATATTCCAATCGGAAGTATTGCAGCTATTGAAGGAAAAATTGCTGGAACTAATGCTGCTGGAAAATTAATCAAGCATGAAGGCTTTATTAGGTCTCAAAACGAAAAGATTTTTAACCTTGAGCTAGTTAGTATGGGATTAACTTTTAATGAAGCAAAATTATATGGAATTACTCCATTGAAGCGCGATATTACTGATAGAATATTTGAATTTGGAAGAAAGGAATTTGAAAAGGCTGTATGCACTCTAAATTCTAAAAATTCAATAATAGGATTACAAATAATAACGCAAAGTTATGCCCATAGATATTCAATGGATTTATTGAAAGCCATTGAAAGCAAGATTAATATAGAGAAATTTTTAAGTGAAAAACATTCATTTAAAACATTGTTTGAAATTAAGCATAGAACTTAAACTATAGAAAAATTAATTAAGGTTTTATGAAATAGATATTTTCTAATTTTTAAAATACGGTGATTATTTTGGAAAAAATTTTAATAATAGATCCTGATAAATGTACTGGTTGTGGAATATGTGAAGTTATATGCTCTTTTCATCATTTCAAGCAATTTAATCCATATAGGTCTTCAATTTACATTGTTAGAGATGATGAAAAAGGAATAGGAATTCCTATCGTATGCCAGCATTGTGAAGTACCTTTTTGTAAAGAAGCTTGTCCAGCTGGAGCTATGTATGTTGATGAAAAAACTGAAGCTATAAAAGTGGATAAAAACCGTTGTGTTGGTTGTAGGTATTGCATGATAGCTTGTCCATTTGGAGGACTTATAGTTGATCCATTAACAATGACAATGCTTAAATGTGATTTATGCGATGGAGACCCTCAATGCGTAAAGTTTTGTCCTAGGGAGGCTATAGCTTATCTTCCTGCTGATAGAATAAATTATCTTAAGAAAAAAGCTGGAGCTGAAAAACTTTCCGAGCTTTTTGAGGTTTTAGTTTATAGGAGGTCTAAATAATGGTTTTTCCATATAAAGGATATGCAGGTAAATATTTACGTATAGATTTATCAAGCGGAAAGATTTCTAAAGTTTCATTATCGCCTGGAATGGCTAGAGACTATATTGGAGGAACTGGTTTTTGCGCTTATATACTTTGGAATGAAGTAAATCAAAAAATAGATCCACTTTTTCCAGAGAATAGAATAATTTTTGCTGTTGGGCCTCTTACTGGTGCTTTCTTTCCTCCGGCTGGAAGATTCGTAATAGCTACTAAGTCTCCCTTAACTGGAATATGGGGGGAATCTCATTCTGGAGGATTTTTTGGGCCTGAGCTAAAGTATGCTGGATACGATATGATAGTGATTCAAGGGGCTTCTAAAAAGCCAGTTTATTTGCTTATAGATGATGATCATGTAGAACTAATGGGTGCCTCATACATTTGGGGAAAAGATACTAGGGAAACCACTATACGTATAAGAGAAGAACAAAAAGACCCAACTATAAAAGTTGCTTGTATAGGCCAAGCAGGAGAGAACTTAGTCAAGTATGCATGCGTAATTAACGATTTCCATAGAGCTGCAGGTCGTACTGGTATGGGAGCAGTTATGGGATCTAAAAAGCTAAAGGCTATAGCTGTAAAAGGGACTAAAGGAGTAGAAGTTTACGATCCTGAAAGCTATATGGAAATCGCTTCTGAAGCTTTTTCAATGTGTACTAAAGGGAAATGGGGAGAAGCTGCTGAAGCTTCTTTAGGAACTTTTGGGACTCCAAACTTACTTCCTCTTATAAATGCTATTGGTAGACAACCAACAAAAAACCATTGGACTGGAGTTTGCGATTATGTTGAAGAAATAGGGCCAAACAAGCTAAGGAATGAGTACAGAGTTGCAAGATGGTCATGCTTTTCATGTACGATTAGCTGTAAATTCGTTTCTAGAGTAGATAAAGGCTTATTTAAGGGCACGTTAACTAGCGGACCAGAGTATGAAACTTTAACTTCTTTTGGAACTAATTTGCTTAATAAAGACTTGGCTTCTATAATCCATATCAATCTTTTATGCAATTTGTATGGCTTGGATACGATTTCTGCTGGAAAGGTTATATCTTTTGCTATGGAATGTTATGAAAATGGAATAATAAGTGAAGAAGAAGCTGGAATGGATTTAAGCTGGGGGAATGTTGAAACTATCGTAGAACTCGTCCATAAAATTGCTAAGCGAGAAGGATTTGGGAATTTGCTTGCAGAGGGCGTTAGAAGAGCTTCTGAGATCATAGGAAAAGGCTCAGAAAAATATGCAATCCATGTGAAAGGGCTAGAAGCCTCAGCTCAAGATGGAAGAGCCCATAAATCGATTGGATTAACCCATGCTATATCTGTAAGAGGAGCAGACCATTTACGATCATTATGCACAGTAGATGAACTTGGGTATAAAGATATAGCCATAGAAAGGTTTGGAGCTGATAAGGTAGATGAAATAACAAATCTTCTTTCAGAAAAGTATAAAGGATATATAGTAAAGGATCAAGAAGACTTTTTTGCAATAGTTGATTCATTGCTTATATGTAAGTATGGAACTATGTGGCCTCCTATTTATTATTTCGATTTTCTTGCAAAATTGATTCCTCCACTTACTGGCATGAAAGAGTATGCAGATGTAAAGAAGCTTAGGCTTACTGCTGAAAGGATATGCAATTTAAGAAGAGCTTTTAACACAAGAGAAGGTATTACGAGAAAAGATGAAAACTTACATCAAAGGTTTACAAAAGAACCTATGCCAGAAGGGCCAGCTAAAGGTCAAGTAGTTAACTTGGATATCATGCTTGATGAGTACTATGAAAATAGAGGCTGGGATAAAAAAACCGGATTGCCTTATAGAAAAACTTTAGAAAAAGTTGGCTTAAAAGATGTAGCTGATGAATTAGAAAAGCTTGGAAAATTAGCTGGATAATATGATTTTAAATTTTTTGTAAAGCTCTTAATCTTTTCACAATGTTTGGATGGGTTGATAAGAGCTCAAGTATTCTATCAAAAATTGTTACTTTTCTTGACAGAACTTCTCTTACTAATTCTTGATCAGTCTTAAAAATTCTAACTTGAGCTATCTTAACAATATTGTCCTCAGCCCTATCTGGGTCTTCTATAAACAAAGTTTTAAAGCTACTCACTCCAGAAACTTTATAATATTGTTTAAGCTTGACATTAGATGAAACAATCTTAGCTAAAGCTTCAGAAAGTTTTCTAGACCCATCTTCAACTATGCTTACACTAAATCGGTCGGCATAATATTCACGAAGACGACTTAAACCAAGTACAAAAAGTGTTAATATCCAATATATAACCATAGAGACTAGACCTATTAAAGCTGAAATATCAACCCCTCTATCTTCTTTTCTATTAGTTCTAAACCAACTCGACATAATCATGGAATAACCTATATAGTAAAATATGGCTGGTAAAACAGAGGCAAACATCATAATCTGAACATCCCTATGCTTAAGATGCCCTAATTCATGGCCTATAACAGCTTCAACTTCTTCCTCCTCTAACTCCTTAAGTAATCCTTTCGTAACTGCTACCCTGTTACCAGAAATAGGTGAACCATAAGCAAAAGCATTTGGTATAGGCAAGTTAGCTAACATCAACCTAGGCATCTTCAACCCAGCCTTAATGCTTAATCTTTCAACTATTCCATAAAGCCTTGGATTTTCAGACCTTGATATCTCACGCACGTTATATATGGCATCAATCAAATAAGGTGCAATGAGCCATTGAAGAATGTTGAACGCAATCACAACAAATGCTAAGGTAACTATGTTTAATGTTCCAATTAAACTCATAATGATCGCAAATGCTAGAGTCGAGACTGCAATAATTGCGGCTAGAGTGCCAATTATCGATAACCGAAGTTTAAGCAAGCTCATACTGCATCAAAAATTTGTTAAACAAAGCCCATATAAAAACATTTCTAAGGTTCTTCTTTAATGCTACTAGCTATAAAATGCTTAAACATTATATCTTTAAAGTCAGCATTTCCAGACTTTGGCCAACCACAAACAAGAGCACTTGCTAATTGAGCAGCTCTAACTACATCATCTATTATAGAAGGCGTTTGTGCTCATTAAAACTCTTAATTTAAAGTTTTAAAAGTTTTTGTGAGTTAATTTTTATAATGAGGTTAAAGACCTTGAAC
>JAVZFM010000087.1:0-6333 GCA_038872815.1 Bathyarchaeia archaeon | reverse complement strand
AGTGAATATTTTTAAACTATAGACTTAAGACATAGGTTTTGATTTTTTACGCCATATTTTATATGCATCCTCAGCTAATCCTTCAAATTTTCTTTCCCAATTCATATGTTCAATGTAATGTTTTTCACAAAATTCTTTTCCACAAAAAGCACATTTAAATAATGCATCATCTTTACAATTACTTTGATTACATTTAGTCAATTAAATCGAACCACATTTATTTATTGCCACCCTATCTAATAAAACTATCCAAGTATTAAGATTTATAGAATTGATGCTAAAATTCCTTTTGCACCATGAAGCTTATTATTTGCTTGTTGCCATACTACGCTTTTGTTCCCTTCTAACACATCTTCTGTAATTTCCATACCTCTATGTGCAGGTAAACAATGCATAACTATAGAATCTTTTTTAGCTATTTCAAGGACAGATTCGTTTATTTGAAATCCTTGAAAATCTTTAATTCTTTTTTCAGCTTCTTCATCTTGACCCATGCTTATCCAAACATCAGTATAAAGAACATCAGCATCTATAGCTGCTTTTTTTGGATCATGTATTATTTCTATTTTTGACCCTGTTTGTTGGGATATTTCTTTAGCTTTTTTTAATATATCCTTGTTTGGATCATAGCCTGTTGGACAAGCTATAGAAATATCCATTCCTAAAAGGCTTGCTCCTAGAATCAATGAGTTGCAAACGTTGTTTCCATCACCAATCCAACAAATCTTTAATCCTTTAAGTTTTTTCTTTACTTCTTTAATCGTTAAAAGATCACATATAGTTTGAGTTGGGTGCTCTAACTCGCTTAATCCATTAATTACTGGAATTTCTGCAAATTTAGCAAACTCTAATATATCTTGATGTTTATTAGCTCTTATAACTAAAGCATCTAAATATCCACTTAAAACTTTAGCAGTATCCTTTATAGGCTCTCCTCTTTTTAATTGAAGTTCATCAGATCTTAAATACAAAGAGTTTCCACTAAGCTGCATAATAGCGACTTCAAAGCTTACTCGAGTTCTAGTTGAAGGTTTTTCAAAAAGCAACCCTATAGTTTTATTTTTAAGCAAAAACATTTGCTTGCCTTTCATGAACTTATTTTTTAAATCAAGAGAAACTTTTAAAATCGCTTCAATTTCAGAACTTTTAAAATCGCTCAATGATATAAAATCTTTTCCTTTTAAGCTATTCATACGTTTCACCAAACTAATGATAATGATAAGATATTTTTAATATTTGTGTTATAAAACAGAAGCTTTAAATTTCCTTAATGTAGAATTAACTTTAGGAGAGGAATTTGAGCGATTCTCTTTTAAGTTGGATTGCTAAAAAGAGAAATGAAAAAATTATAGAAATGATGAATAAGCATTTAGAGTTAACTGCTAAAACTTTGGATAAGCTTATAGATGCTTATATGTTAAAGGTTAAAGGCATAGAAGAAGAGGCTAAAAAAAGTGTAGAAGAAATAGGAGAAATTGAAAGAAAAGCTGATGAAATTCGTAGAGAAATAGCTATTGAATTGACAAAAAGCGAAATTCCTCCTTCTGAAAGAGCTGATTTAATGCATTTAAATAGAAGACTTGATATGATCACAGATTGGGCAAATGGAGCAGCTAGGATTTTAGCTATAATTCAATTGAACAATGTTTCAAATGTCTTAACAAATCTAGGAATGGAAATGATTGAATTGGCTAGAGATTGCACTTACTCTGTAAAAAAATGTTTAAACAAGCTTTTAAAAAATGTAAAAGATGCTTTAGATTCAGCTGATGAAGTAGAAAGACTTGAAGAAAAAATTGATGAAAAATATTTAGATGTTAGAAAAATGTACGTAAGCCTTGAAGAACCTAACGTTAAAGCAAGTGAAGCTGTTTTAATAACTCAATTTTTTGATGCTGTAGAACAAGTAGCTGATTCTTGTGAAAACACTATAGATTTAGTAAGGGTAATAGCTATAAGACTTGCTTGAATAAATTATAAATGGGTGGATTAAAAAATTTGGATTTAAGTGTTGAAATAGCAGGAGTGAAATTAAGAAGCCCAATTATATTAAGTTCTGGGCCTCTTGGAAGAAGTGGAAGCCTTATATATAGAATAGCTAAGCGAACAATGGTTGGGGCAATCACAACTAGAGCCATAGGAATTAAACCATGTATCACTTTAAAAAGCCCTAGATATGTTAAAATTCCTAATGCTTTACTCTCTACTGATCCATGGTCAGATATTCCTCTAGAAAATTGGGAAAAAGAGATTAAAAAAGCAAAGGAAGCAGGTATTCCAATAATTGCTAACATTCAACCAATGGGAGCAAACCCAGCCGGAGAAGCAGAAAAATTGGCTAAAACTCTTGAAGAAGCTGGAGCAAGCATGATAGAATGTTCAGCTTATGGTTGTAGCAATGCTGCTATGGCTAATTTGCCTATAGGCCCTATAGCCTCAGCAGAAATAGGAAAGATTCAAAATAAAGAAAGAACAAAAACAATAGTTAAGGCTGCTAAAGAAGCTGTAAGCATACCAGTTATAGCTAAATTGGTTCCAGAAGTATCAGACTTGCTTGAGCTTGTAGAAGTGTCTGAAAAAGCTGGAGCTGATGCTATATCGATAAGAGATACTATATTTTCAGGTTTAAGCTTTGATATATATAGTGGAAAGCCATTATTAAAACCTCTTGCTGGTACAAATTGGCTTGACTTTTCTGGGTCATCGATAAAGCCAATAGCTATAGCTCATGTTTTTGAAGCTGCACGTAAAACCAATTTACCAATAATAGGCATAGGGGGAGTTTCAAGCTGGCAAGATGCTATAGAAATGCTTATCGCAGGAGCAAGTGCTGTAGGACTACATACAATAGCTTTAATCGAAGGCCCTTATGTTATAAACAAAATCGTAAAAGGTATAGAAAACTATCTAAAAGAAATGAATTATGGATCTATTAAAGAAATAATAGGGCTGGGAATTAAAAAAATGGAGGAATTAAAAAGCTCCTCAAAAAGCCATTATTTAAAATTTGATGAAGCTTTATGCGATGGTTGTGGAAAATGTGAAATAAGTTGTATTTATGATGCAATCAAAATCGAGAACAATAAGCCAAATATCTTGTATGAAACTTGCACAAATTGTGCATTATGCGAAATAGTTTGTCCAAACAATGCTTTAAAAGTTATTGAAGTGTAATTCTAAAATTCTTTTTAACATAAAATGTTGGTTAATGTTGAATAAAAAGCTTGTTAAGTATTGTTGGAAATGTAAAAGTAAGCTTATTTTAAAAGGAAGGAACTTATACTGCCCAAAATGTAAAAAAGTTAGAAAAAGAAAAGTTCAACTTAAGCCTTAAACCACTTAAATATCAAGTATTTAAGGGTTTTTGTTTTTAAATTTGGTATAGCAACTATGAATTGCTTTCTAACAGTTGTTGCTAACCTTCCAGCTCTAACTATTTCAAAGGTTCCCATTGATTCTTTCCTGCTTTTTACTGAAATTATAAAAGGCGCATGATCTATTCCAGGCCCATGTTCATATACTGCAAAATCAGCTCCAAATTTTATTCCTGGAGTTACTACATAACCTTTCTCCCTTAAATCTTTATAAATCAAATAAGCTTTTTTAAATCCTTTATACGTTTTTTCAGCTAATTTAAGGATTTTATTCCTATCTATTTCTTTTTTTGTTTTAGAATCTATTATCTTTATTATATTTTTTTCAAAAAGATAGAATCCTTCAATTAAATCTAACATCAATGGAGAATTGAATTCTTGGTTTGGTTTTGGCTTAGGTATCCCTACAGGTTTTCCATAAAAGCCCATTCTATACAATTCCATACCGATTTTTGGATCCCAAATTATTAACCTTGAACCGACCAATTCTGCTTCATACCTCATATACTAAATCCCCTTTTAATCATGCTGAAACTGCTAAAACTTTTATCAAATCTATTACATCAACTCCTATATCAGCAATCTTTTCTAAATGCTGGATTATATCACGAATGGTTAGCAATGATTGAATTGGTATTTTGTTATCTAAAATTTCCATATCTAAAGCTCTATATTCTGAGTCTATTTTTCTTTCTATTTCTTCAACGCTTTTTGATAATTCGATAGCTTTAGATGGATTAAAGCTTAGAGAGATCATTGTTTCACGCATTTTTTCCATTTCCTCAAGAATCATTGTCATCAATTCTGAAATTTTCTTTATATATTTTTTATCTACTTTCCATTTTTTTTCCATAAGGCCATTTAGCCTAAACACTATTGCTTCAGCATAATCAGCTATTTCATCAACTGTAAATATTAAATGTAAAAATTCTTCTCTACTAATTAATAAAGATCCTACTAAAGCTACTTCTTCTAAAAGAGCTGTTTTTAATTTACTTGAATCGTTTATTAATTTGTGCATGTTTTCATTATGCTCCTTAAATTCTTTAGCATCTTTTTTCAATAAGCTATCAAACATAAGGGATAGTTCTCTTGAGATTTCAAGCATTATTCGAGCATGATCTTGACAAATGTTTAAGATCCTTCGTTTAACCGTAGCTTCAGTATCTGATGGAAAGGTCACAATTAACCCACCAACCGATTTTTTTAAAAAGATTCTATTAAAATTAAGATTACTCTACTATTAAAGATTAACTGATTTTGATTAGGATATAGCGACTCGATTACGTATTTTCAAAAAGCATAATGGCGTTTAGAATTATTGATAAAAACTTGGTATTATTGGAAATCAAGAATGTATGCCTTAGGCTCTAAGGTTTTTATTTAAAAAACTTTTAATTGTTTCCTCAAGCCGGGAAATTGGGACCCTTATTTGCCTCCATGTATCTCTATCCCTTATAGTTACAGTTTCATCCTTTAAAGTTTGATAATCAATCGTTATTGCTAAAGGAATTCCAGCTTCATCAGCTCTAGCATATCTTCTTCCTATAGATCCTGAATCATCGTATTCAACATCAAACCCGCTTTTTGCAATCATCGAGTAAACTTCTTTAGCTTTTTCTTGCAATCCATTTTTATTAACTAATGGCAAAACTATTACTTGGATTGGAGCTATCTCAGGAGGAATTTTTAAAACATCTCTATCTTTAATCTTTGTGTAGGCATACTCAAGTGTTGCATAAATAAGCCTTTCTACTCCAAAGCTTGGTTCAACCACATGGGGTATAAACTTCTTTCCATATTCTTTAACTTCTTTAGCTTTAATTTCAACATGGCTTGGTAGAATTTTAAAGCCATTTATTTCAATATAGCCTTTTTCATTCATAACTTTTTCAAATTCTTCAACATTTAAGCTAGTTAAAAGTTCAATAACTTTTTTAGAACTTTCTTTAAAAGTTTTTTCAATGTTTGATAAAATAGGTGAAATTGTTTTAATGTACTTTGTTATTGGTTTTTCATATGCTTTAAAAACTCTTAAATCCTCTTTAGTGCTTTCCATATGCCTATAAAGATCGTAATTTGTTCTATAGGCATGTCCAGCCATTTCTACCCATCCCCATCTTTCTAGAAAAACTTCATGGTCATAAGTTTGAATCGAATAGTGAGCTCTCTCTTCAGGCAATTTTTCATGAAACCTTTGTTTTTCTTCAGGTACTCCAAGCTCAGTAATGAAAATTTTTGATAAAGCCATAAAATAAGCTAGCCATTCTGTTAAAATGTATTTATTCTTTAAAGCTTCTTTAATAGATATACATAAAACCTCATCCATTCCTTTAACCCTTAACTCCAATGGAACTATGTTTATTACTTCATTTTCTACTTCTTTTAGCATAGGACATGTAGGATCTTCGGGATCAAAAAAGAACTCAAATTCCATTATTGTAAATTCCCTAAGCCTTATTGGCCCTTGTCTTGGAGAAATTTCATTTCTTAAAACTTTGCCTATTTGAGCTACTCCTAAAGGAAACTTTTCTCTAGCTATTTCGAATATGCGCTTAAAATCTATAAAAATTCCTTGCGCTGTTTCAGGTCTTGCATAGCCTATAGATTGGCTATATGGCCCTATTGTAGTAATGAACATGGTAGGAAAGTATTTAGGGCTTTTTAATACTCCTTTACATTCAGGACATTTTATGCCAATTTCTTTGATTTTTAAATCCAACTCTTCTAAACTTAATGATTCAGCGCTTATTCCAGCAAATTCTTTTAGTAAATGATCTGCTCGATATTTTCTTTCGCAAGAAGAGCATTCAACCATCGGATCTTTAAAATGTTCAACATGCCCAGATACTTCAAATACTTTATAAGGCATTATTATCGGAGTAGTTATTTCAAGCAATCCTAGTCTTTTTATAAAAAAATTCCTCCATTTTTCTTCTATTTTTTTCATCAATTTAGT
>JAVZFM010000086.1:0-6516 GCA_038872815.1 Bathyarchaeia archaeon | reverse complement strand
ATAGCTTTGTTGAGACCTCATCAGGCAAATACACCCATCAGAAAGACTCTAACAGAAAAACTAAAAATAGAGAAAGCAAAAGTGGATGGAAATAGCGAATAAAGGGAAGGAAACACTTAATGAAAATAAAATAAATATTGATGAAAAGTTATGGAGGGGCCAGATTGAAAATGCTATTGAAGTGACCTCTGTATGGATGGCCTTTCTTAACCTTGATGCATTCAACAACGTAAAAGATCACATTCCAAAAGATTTAAAAGATCGCCAAGAGAAGTGGCTTAGTTTCATTCAAGAACCAAACTATGGTCACTTCTATTACATAACTTATGAGCTTTTAGGAAGTATGTTAAAACAAAAATCGAGATTATGGAGCGGCTGGATGGAAGATTCGGTAACAGGTAAAAAATGCTTAATGTGCGGAAGAAGAAGTGCTCTTATTGAAAATAATTTAGAAAAAGGCTATTTAGTTTGGAATGAGTCAAAATGGGCTCCTATAATCATAAATCGTGCATTTAAAAATCTTTTAAAAGATGGGGAAAGGTTATGCGCTGTTTGTCTAATCAAAAGACTGTATGGATGGAGAGAAAAAAGTATTTTCAAAAGACTTTTTAAAGTAGATCCGCCTGAGTGGGACTCTGTTGTTTGCATAGCCGCAAAAGATTTCATTGAAAAAGTGAAAACTGATGAAGAGGTTAAAATTATTTTAAAAACTAACATTGAGTTAGTATATGAGCAAGAATGGAGAGAGGAACAGTTATTTTCAAAAGAAATAAAGGAAAAATTCGAAGAATTGTGGAAGACTTATGGAGAGCCTAATAAATACTATGCAATTTTAATGATGGATGGCGATAGAATTGGAAGAGTTCTTTCTGGTGAGTATCTACCAGATTTTGAGGAGTTTTTGCATCCTGAGTTTAAAAATGAAATGGTAAAGCGGGGAGGAAGCTTGTTAAAAACAAAGAGGATTCTTACGCCATCACATCATATAGCGATAAGCAGGGTGATGAAAGATTTTTCTCTTTACAAAGTTCCTGAAGTAGTTAAGAATTATGATGGATTTCTCGTATATGCTGGTGGAGATGATATATTAGCTTTATTTCCAAGCAGTAAAGTTTTAGAGGCTGCTTATGAAATTCAAGAATATTTTAAAAAAGATTTTTATGAGGTGGAGGTTAATGAAGAGAAAAGAGAGGTAATGGGGCTTGGAAATAAAGCTACAATAAGTGCGGGTATTGTGTTTGCCCATTATAAATGGCCATTATACGATGCGATAGAAAAAACTAGAGATGCGGAGAAAGATGCGAAAAACAGGTATGGAAGAAATGCTTTCTGCATAACCTTTATTAAGCGTTCTGGCGAAACCTTAACAGCTGGAGGAGATTGGAGTTTTGTTCCAGGTCTTATATTAATAGCTAAAGCTATCATTAACGAAAAGATTTCTCATAAATTCATATATGACTTTATGAATGTTAGTGAAGTTTTGGATGGTGAAAAACTGAATGCGGAAATTAAAAGGTTATTAAAGAGAAGGATGAAGAATGCAACTGAGGGAGAAATAAAAGAAATTCAAGAAAATCTTTCACGCCTTATTGAAAAATATTCTGCAAGAGAATTATCTATTAAAGAAGTTGGAAGAGCATTAAAAATTTTATATGAAGCTTATAAAAGTGAAGAAAAATGAAGAGATTATTTATAGAACCATTAGATGTACTTATGTTTAGAAGTGAGAGACCTTTCGTAGCTAGAGAATCACATGTAGCAAAATCTGGTGCAATCTCTCCATTAACTTTTGATGGGGCAATAAAATCTAAGTTATTTTTGGAATTTTGTAAAAGAAAAGGTTATTCGCCTCAAGATTTTCAAAGAAGAAAGAGTGGATCTGAAACAGAAGAAGAGTTTAAAAGAAGTTCAGAAAAGTTAAGAGAGGAAGTAAAAAATAAGCTTAGCATTGATTATGAGTTAAAAGAGCTTCTAGAGATTATAGGTTATTCTCCACTCGGTTTATCTTCAAAACTAAATATTTTAGGAGCATTTCTTTCTGAAGAAGATAAGGGAGAATGTTTTCTATTCCCAAACGATATTGTAATGGCGGATGAGGAAGAAAGGACCCTTTTAAAATTGAACCCAGTTATAAAGGATAAATTAAAAATACCTGAGGTTGAAGCCTATGTATGCCTTTCAGGTTATTCTAAAGCAGAGAATGTAAGCGCGTATTTAAGCTTTAATGCTTTAAAAGATTATCTTCAAGGTTTAATTCCAAACAAAACCTTGATTGTAGAGAAACCCTATGTTATAGAAGAGAGAATTGGTATTAAGTTGGAAAGAGAAAAAAAGAAAGCTGCTGAAGCTTATTTATATAAAGCAGAGTTTTTAAGATTAAAAGACAAGTGGGGCTTTATAATCTGGTACGAATCGCCAATAGAAGTTCCAAATGGCGTCATTAAGCTAGGGGGAGAAGGAAGGGGAGCTATATGCAAAAAACTTAATGATGTAAATCTTATGGAAACGTTAGAGTTTGCAAAGTTAATTGATGAAGTAAATGAAGAGAAAAAATTCAAACTTTACCTTGCAACCCCCTCATGTTTCAATGGATGGAAACCCCCAAGTGAAAAACTTAAGGAGACCCTTGGTGTTAAAAACCTGCGGTTGATAGCTGCACTTCCTGGGAAACCAATTTATATTGGGGGATACGATTTCGCTTTAAATAAAGAAAAACCTTTGCAAAGGTGGGTTAATGCTGGAGCAGTTTATTATTACACTTTTGAAGGAACAATTGATGTTAATTTGGTATTACCTATAAGAATTTTGGAAGATAATATCGATATGAGATGCGCATTTATAGGGAGGTGGGGAAAATGTTTGAAAAAACCTTAATAATGTATATTTATGCAGAAACACCACTACATCCTGGAAGCGGAACAACGATTACCGGCATTGCTGATTTGCCTATACAAAGGGAGAGACACACAGGATTCCCAATTATTCAAGGTTCATCTTTAAAGGGAGTATTAAGAAGTTCTGCATGTTGGATTGAAATAGATCAAAAGTGTACTCAATGCAAAGGGGATTCTAAAAGAGATGTAGAAAATTGTGAAGTAATAAAGGAATTGTTTGGCAATCCTGAAGGGATTGGAGGAATATCCATAACTGATGCAAAAATCCTTGCTTTTCCAGTTAGAACATTAAGAGGAGTGTTCGGCTGGATAATGAGCCCATTAATATTGGAAAGATACAAAAGGGATTTATTTTTGCTAGGGCGTAGCATCGATTGGAGTATTCCAAAATTAGCAAGTAATGAAGAAGCTAGGGTTGGTAAAGGCTCAAATTTAATAGTAGAAGAGGACGGAGAAAAATGCATATATATAGAGGATCTTCAACTTAAATGTATTGAAGATGAATATGTGGAGAAGATAGCTAGAGATGTAGCAGGAGCTTTACCAAAAAATGATGTATATAAAGAGCTTAAGGAAAGATTTGAAAAAGATCTTATTATTGTTTCAGATGATGTTTTCAAAGATTTAGTATACCTCACAACAGAAATCGTTACAAGAATTAAGATAGATCCGGAAACAGGGGTTGTTAGCTCTCGTGCATTATGGTCTGAAGAATATTTACCAACAGATACGTTAATGTATTCTTTAATTTTGAGTCCAAGTAGATTGAATGCCAAAAAAATAGAAGAAATATGCGAAAAAATTAAAAAATATGATGAAAAAATTCTTCAAATAGGTGGAGATGAAACTGTTGGAAAAGGTTTTGCGAGAATAAAACTAGGTGGGAAGTAGAACCATGTTAAAAACTCTTGAACAGGAAAGGGCTGATTACGCCTGGGAGTGCATTCAGGATGTAAAAAACGAGAAGGACAAACAGACACGGAAAAATTATAACTCATATGTAAAAAACTCTTTAGCTTTAATTCAAGCTGCTGGATTAGGGCATACTTTGGCATTCTATTATAATAAAAAACGTAAGAATGAAAGAGCATATGAACTCCTCTATAATCATATCGATGAGTGGCTAAAAAAACGGTTAACTAATAATCAAGACTCTCTTAAATGGATAATTAAGGGGGCCTCCTCAATAAAGGTCCTTCAAGCTACCAGAGAAGTTATTGCTTTACTTAATTGGATGAAAAGATTTGCAGAAGCTGAATTAGAGGAAGTTACATAAATATGACCGAAATATTTAATATGCCTGAAAATCAAGCTTGCAATGCTTATAAAGTAATAACTGATCAAGTAAAGCTTGGTTTACCATTAAATATGGGGCTTATCTTTAATAAATATGCAAACAAATTTGTCACTGGATACTTCAATAATCGAGAAGAATGGGAAAATGGTAAACAATCTGAAATAAAGCGACAAATATATTTATTAAGAAAAGAAAGAATAGATGTCCAGGAAAAGCTTAAAGAAATTATGAATGTTAAGGGTAATACTATAGTAACATATAAAGAGAAAGGAAAGTACAAAAAGAAAAAATTAAATGAAATTTTAGGACCAATAGATCAAAAGCTTAACGAATGTGATATAGATGAAGTTATAGATGAGGTAGTTAAGAATTTAAGAAGAATTCAGGATAAAAGTATTTTGAATGAGCTGCAAATGCTTTTAAAAAAATTGTCTGAAATTAAATTGGCTGTACTATTCTCGGGAAACAGCGAGTTTTACCAAACAATTTATAAACGTTTAGAATCAATTTTAAATGGATTAAAACATATGATGTATCAAGTAGAAGTGAAAGAATTTAAGTTGAGTCAACGATTAATAATAAACTTGGGTTCTGCAAGCATATATGAAACTTCTTTACTTTTTCATAGAAATTATTCATTTCCTTACATACCTGGAAGTGCTGTGAAAGGAGTGACAAAGCATTGGGCAATTCAAAAGTTTGCTGAAGAATTGCACAAGAAAACTCATGAAGGTGTTAGAGAAGTTTATAATGCTCTTGAAACTGGTAATGAGTTAAGAATTGAGTGTGATGGAATAAACTTTAAGGAATTAATAGAAATATTTGGTACACAAGATAAGAAGGGAGAAGTTATATTCTTCGACGCTTTTCCTATTATTAAACAAAATCAAGTCATTCAAGTGGCCCTTGATGTAATGAATGTTCATTACAGAGATTATTATCAAGATGAAGAGCCAAAAAAGCTGGGAGATTGGATGGAACCTGTGCCTATATTTTTCTTAGCAGTTGAAAAAGGAACCATATTTAAATTCGCTTTAGCTTCAAGAAAGAAACCTTTAGTAGAAATTACAATGAAATTGCTTAAAGAGGCATTAGGAAACTTTGGTATTGGCGCAAAAACTTCTTTGGGTTATGGATTCTTCAATATAGTATAGGTTGATGGAGGATGAAATTTTTCCATGTGATTAGTGTTGGAACATCTATTTTAAGGAATTTTGAAAGAAGCCAAGAATATGGAAGCATAGTGAAAAAGTATGGATTAACTAATTGGGGAGAGTTAAAACCTGATGCTCCTGAACAGAAAATTATTGAAGGCTTTATTATAGCCAATCATGAAGTTCATAAAAGTCTGCTGGAATTTGTTAAAAAGGATCCTTACTTAGCATCAGCTGAATTAAATAGTTTTTTAAAATATATAGCTGTGCATAAGCATGGTAAAGATGATACTGAAATAGCTGTTTATTGTACGGATACGCATAACAATAGGTTAGCTGCACAAATTATTTATGAATATTTAAGGGAAGAGGGTTTCTCTATTGTTGGGGAACCTATTAAAGTTAAAGATTTTGGTGTAGGAATAGAAGAGTTTCATTCCGGATTAGTAAATTTGCTTGAGAAAGTTTTAAGAATTATTATAAATAAATCTAAGCAGGGGTATAAAATTTATATCAATGCAACAGCTGGTTACAAGCCTGAAGTAACATTTATGGCTTTAGCTGCGATGTTAACTTTAAAGGTTGCGCCAAAAATTTATTATATTCATGAAGCTTTTAAAGAAAATGTTGAGCTTCCAGCTTTACCATTAAAAATTGATGAAAAATATCTTGATATAGCAAAAATGTTTATGGAGCCGAAGCCAATGCATGAAGCTGAGGAAACTCTTAAAAAATATAGATTTAGGCTTGATGATTTATTAAACTCGCAAATACTTTCGTCAAATGAAGGGTTGATTCAAACAAAAGAGTGGCTTAGGAAAATAATACAGTTATATGAAGCATAGAATAATAATAAGTAGATTAAAAAGTTGAATGATTTAAAAAGAAAGGTTAAGTAAATTCTTATAGAAAGCCTCAATAGTAAGCACAAAGTAAACATGTAGAGGAAGTTAAGAAGCTGGAAGCTTCAGGTCCAAGCTTAGGCGAGCTTAAAAAATTCCCCTTGAAATAGAATTTGAGGAAAAAGCAAGTTGAAGATTTTTTAGATTCAAACTTCTTAATATACTTAAATGCTATGATAAGCGATGAAAGAAAGAGATTTGATGAATTTTTCATGAAGCTGCTTAAAGAGCAACTCTTCATTAACATGCTAATCATAAATGAAGTATTA
>JAVZFM010000085.1:0-6565 GCA_038872815.1 Bathyarchaeia archaeon | reverse complement strand
AAAGGTTGGGTAAGGAATTTACCTGATGGAAGAGTTGAAGCTGTTTTTGAGGGAGAAAAAGAAAAAGTCGATAAAATCATAGAGTTTTGTAGGCACGGGCCTCCAGATGCTATGGTTAAAAATGTAGAGATAATATGGGAAGAGTGGAAAGGAGAATTCAAGGATTTTCGTATAAAATATGGTTTTTAAGCAAGCTTTGTTATCCATGAAACGTTAATCTTTTCTACAATAGCTAATTAAAGTATATTTTATTTTGGCTATAAAAAGCTAGCTAGGTATATAAGTCAATAAAATATGTTTAAGCTATATGCTCCAACCACTTTTTTATACAAGTTTTCATATTCAAGTAATAATTCTTTCATGTTTCTCCAAGCGTTTTATCAATAGAAGATAGCTTTGTGAATAAGTTAGTTGCTTGTGTATAGGCTTTTTGAATTATATGGAATATATTCTCTTTTATAGGATATTCAGCCTCTATAGATAACTGCATTGCTTGAATGTATGCCTTATTCAATATTGGTTGTACAGTTTCTTTAGTAAGATAATCCATGTTAATCGCTAATCTAAAAGCTTCTGAATGAGCTTGGAAAATATCTTTTTTATAGGCTTCTAGATCAAGCTTTAATTCTTCAGGTCCTAAAATTAACCCTTCCTCATAAGCATACAATAATTCAAGACCAACTTCTATAGGCTTTATTCCTAATTTACCCAATATAGAAGCCAATTTAGCTGAAATAACATCACCTTTTCTAGCAACTACTGTATCCTTAACTATCATTATGCTTCCAGATTCTATTTTAGTTGGAACTTTAAGTTCATTGAAATCGCTAATTATTGGTCCTGGTGGAAATCCAGTATTTCCAGCTGGAACGATTATATCGTTTATAGCGATATCTCCTGGTTTAGCGAAAACTTTCACTTTACTTTTATTAAGTAAAATTGAAAGCTCATAAGCATCTATGTTAGTAAACAACAATATGTTGGATCCCTTTAATGCTTTATTAAATCCCTCTAGACCATGTTTTTTATCCTTTAAATTTTCTATAGCTTTTTGAACCAATGTATTCTTTGCGACTAAGAATTCAACTTTTCCATTAAGTCTTCTTCTAAGCTCTTGAATTTGAGAAGCTCTTACTTTATAAAGACTAGCTATTGCCATTACTTTATAATCTGACATAAGGCTTACAAGTTTTTCTAAAGTTTTCTTTTTCCATTCTTGAACTTTTTTGCTAGCCAACACTTAAAGCACTCCTTAAATCTTTATTTTTATAGGATGGCCCATAGTCTTTTTTAAAGTTATTCCTGCAATATTCTTAAGTCCTTTTTCAAGCTTACTTTCAACTTTAGAAATTACTGCTTGAATGTTTTCAACTATTTCTTCATCAGGAGCATCTTCAGTAGCAACTATACATTGAATTTGAGGTTGATCCTTAGTCCTTATCCTTATAGTTTTTCTATATCTTTTTATTATTTCATCTATTGGAGCATTTAACGGAACTGGTGTTGGCATTTTTCCACGTGGTCCTAAAATTGGTCCAATTGTTTTACCGATTAAAGGCATTAAAGAAGCTTCTGCAATGAAAAAATCATAATCCTTTAGAAATTTTTTTGCCTCTTTTTTATTGGATGCTAAAGAATTTAAATCGTTTTTTCCTATTACTGAATCAGCTCCAGAATTTTTAGCTTTTATGGCTAATTCACCATCCGCTATAACACAAATCTTAGTTTGTTTTTTGATAGGGTGAGGTAACTCAACAATATCTGTTATTCTAGCTTCAGGTTTTTTCAAATCTATATCCTTAAGTTTTATAATTAACTCTATAGATTGCTTAAAGTTTCTTTTTGGAGAATTCTTTTTTAATTCCTCTATAGATTTTAACAAGATATCTTTTGTAAGCGGCAATTCTCTCTACCAAATTTAAATTTTTTAAAGGATTTCCATTAAAACATTTAAATATATGTTTATCGTTTTTAAAGGCTTTGCTTAAAAAGATGATCCCATTTCCCTTCATCTATTTCTCTTTGAATTTCTCTAGGATCGCGATTTTCAACTAAAACTCCCATACTAAGACATGAACCGAGCACTTCTTTAACAACTCCTTTAATAGTTTTTGCATAGCTTTTTTCAGATTTGATCTTTGCTATTTTCACTACTTGTTCTAAAGAAAGATTTCCAGCTTTAGTCTTTTTTTGATCTCCTGAACCTTTTTCAACTCCTAACTCTTTTATGATAAGCGCTGAAGTTGTTGGTATTCCTACTTCAACTTCAAACTCTTTAGTATCAACGTTTATATGTATTTTAACAGGTACTTTCATTCCGCTATAAGGCTTAGTTAATTCATTTATTTTGTTAACTACGCTTAAAACGTTAACTCCAAGTGGTCCTAAAGCAGGTCCAATAGGTGGGCCTGCTGTTGCTTTTCCACCTTCAACCATTACTTCAATTACTTTTTTTTCAGTCATATTCATCACACTTTTGCTTTTTCAATTATTCTAACGTACTCTGAATGAACCGTAATTGGTAAAGTTGAAAATCCTTCTTCAAGTAACTCTATAGTAACTTCTCCTTTAACCTTATCTACGTTAGTTATTTTTGCTTTTAACCCTCTAAATGGCCCTCCTACGATTTCAACAGTATCTCCAACGCTAAGCTCATCTATAACAAGTTTTGTTATAAGAAATTTTTCTATTTCTTTAAACTTTATTTCACCACGAGTTCTAGTTCTTGCATGCTTTATTCCAGATATCGCTTCATCAACAAAATGTGGGCTTGGGGCCTCTACGAAAATATAGCCTTTAACAGATTCAGGCGCTAGGATACTATATACTGGAAGCTTTTTTAACTTAACTCTTGCAACTAAAAGATCAGTAACTGTTTTCTCTTGCCCGCTTGTAGTTCTTACAGCATATATAGGCAATTTAAACCCCTTCCAACAAAATTTTTATCCAAATAAACCAACGAACCAGAATAAAACTCTTACAGAGAACCCAATTAATCCTATGATGATAATCCCTAAAAAACTTATTTTTATTAGCATCCAAATCTCTTCACGAGTTGGTTTAGAAGTTACATGCATCAATCTTTTAACAGAGTTAATAAATTCTTTTAATCCCATTTATCATCAACTTCGCTTTTCACTTTACTCTATACACGCACGATTTCAATATCAAACTCTTTAAGAAGTTTAATTAAGCTATTTCTATTAGAGGATCCTTTAATTCCTTTCCAATCGATTACAGCGGTTTTGCATTTTCCAACAGTTTTTTCAAATGCTTGTTTTATAATTTTTGAATCAAAAGTACTAAAAAAATATTTTGGAAAAATATGACCTATTGCATAATCTGTATTAAGAGTTAATTCTGTATGTTTAATTGCATAATGTCCTCCACCAAATCCAACACATGGAATTCCATTACTTGAAGAGATAGCAGAGTTCCATATAGCAAAAGCTGCTACTTCTCCTGCTTCATCGTTTATCCATTCAAGCTTCGTACTTCCTATCTCAACAAACATAATAGGTATGTTTGGACTTAGAGGGCCATGATGAGTTGCCTCTAAAGATATTGAAAATCTATTCAATCCTCTTTTTATAACTTCATTTTTTAAAGCTAAAAGAGCTGTTTTCATTCTTTGCGGATGAGCAAACGATAAAGTTTTTAAATCATTAAGGCTGCCAGTAGCATGCACAGTAAAAGTAGGATAATTGGCTTTGCTTTCATGTCGAGATGCAAATATGACAATTTCTAGTTTTAAAGCCTCTATTTTAGGGATTAACTTATGATCGCTACTTATTAATAGCATGGCATTTTCTTTTAAGAAGACTTTTTGGCTCAATGAATTTGAAAAAGTTTCTTTAAAACCATAGTTAGCTATAAGCTTTTTAGATATATTTTGCGCTGCTAAGTCTTTATCCAATGCTACGATTATTGCATTTATTCTTGATTTTTCCAATGAAAACGCCTAATTATTTCTCTAAAATGTTTTTAATTATAAAGCTGGGATCAAAAGGAATTAAATCATCATAGCTTTGTCCTACGCCTAAGTATAGTATTGGCTTACCAATAATATAAGACAGTGAAATTGCACTTCCTCCTTTAGCATCAGCATCAAGCTTAGTAAGGATTATTCCATCTATACGAATTGCCTCACTAAAAATACGACCTTGTTCAACAGCATCGTTTCCAGTAAGAGCATCCACAACCAATATAACCATATCTGGATTCGTTACCCTAACTATTTTTTTCATTTCATCTAAAAGATTTCGATTTGTTTGCATACGTCCAGCTGTATCTATAAGTACTACATTTATTCCATGCGCTTTAGCATAGTTAATTGCATCGAAAGCTACTGCTGCTGCATCAGCTCCATACCTATGTTTTATAGTTTTTACTCCAACTCTTTTTGCATGCTCTTCAAGTTGCTCTATAGAACCGCTTCTATAAGTATCGCTACAAGCGATAACTACGCTAAATCCACTTTTTAACAATAAATTTGAAAGTTTTGCTATAGTTGTAGTTTTTCCAGTTCCGTTTATTCCAACAAAGAGTAAAACAGTTGGTTCTCCTATTTCTCTTTTAGCTTTAACTATTTCCATTAAGTTTTTACCTATGCTAGGATTTAATACATTGAATAGAATTCCTTTAAGAGTATTTTTTATTGGCTCTTTTTTCTCACCAATCCTTGGAACTGCTAATCCTTCAATTTCATTTTTAAGCTTTTTACATATTTCTTCAGCTACAGAAAAAGCAACATCGTTTTCTAAAAGAGTGAACTTGAATTCCTCAATAAATTCTTCAAGCTTTTTTCCTTTTAATTCTGTTTTAGTGATTTTATCCAATAAATCGTTGATTTGAGCTTTAAATTTTTCAAACAATTTTTATTGATTCTCCACCTTTCTTTTTTATAAGTTCTTCAAGGTTTTTTCTTTCTTCTTCAAGCTTTATTATCGTTTGTTCAAGTTGTTTTTGAATAGAAATTTTAGCTTTTTCAAGCTCAGCTCTTCTATTTTTTAATTCATCTATGGATTCATCTATAGATTTTTCAATACAAACATTAGATCCAACTCCTATTATAACTTTTTCAACATCTACCAACTCAGCTCTTAAAAATGATCCTGCGCCTATAGGAATTAAGGCTTGAGATCCTTTTTGAGATCCTTTTGCTCCCTCTAAAGTTGAGCTAGCTAGAATAACTTCATTTAAAGCTGCATTTATGATCTCTAGCCTAGATTGAAGCAAATTCACTGAGCCTTCAAGGATACGAAGTTCTATTATTTTTTGTCTTAAAACTTCATCTTCGCTTGACAAAACAATTCCCTCTATTCTTGCTTAAGCTCCTCTATTTTAATAATTTTTATATCATATCTCTTAGCTTTATGCTTACTACCCAGCTCTGAATAAATTTTTTCTAAAGCATCATCGATTTTAATAGCCTTAACTTCTTTTTCAAAAGTTAAACTTATTGGTTTTTTCTTTATCAAACCGCTTATTCTAAACGTTTTTACACTTTGTACTGCCATAAACAATACCTTCACGAGGAGTAATTTAAACCTTAAACATTTGACTTATTAACAATAGCTCAGGTCCAGATGTTAAAGAGCCTACAATAGCTCCATGAGTATTAACTAACAATCCAGATTTTACGTATGGAACTCCTTGATTAATAGTTCCTTTTTCAACAGGAACCTTCAATACTTCTTCTATCAATTTCTTTTCATTTTCTTTAATAGATGGATGGACTATTGCTCCTTTGTTAGTAGCTACGCCTAAAGATCCTACATAAGGCAATCCACAAATGCTTCCTTTTATGACTTCAACTCCAAGAACATCTTCTAATTTTTTTATTGTGGAGTTTGGAAAACTTGGATCAACAATAGCTCCATAATCATTAACAAGAATACAATTTCCAAGAGCAGTATTTTTTGTTTTAAGTACATAGATGTTTAAATCGCATATAGATTTTATTCTTTTTAGCTCATAATCCTTTATAACTTTTGGAAGAATCATTCCATTAGAATTTGATACCACGAATACGCCGAGCAATTTCGATCCATTGATTTCACAAGAAAAAACATTTACATGTAAATATTCCATGAACCTCTTAATCTTCTTTTTTGTTAAACCAATTGGAACAAGAGCTAAAACTTCATTTGCGAAACAATAAACTCCTATGTTTGGACTTCCAAATACATCCATTTTTTCTATAGGCATCCCGATCACAAAAGTTTAAAAAGCTTAAGGCATAAGTTGATTTTTAAATTTCAACATAAAATTAGACTGGGTAAACTATAGTTTTACCTTCTTTATCCTTTATAACTTTGATCCTCAATTTTCTTGGAGGCTTTTGTATTCCACGAGCCCATATTAACTCATTTATTTCATTGCTTATAAGAACTTCTTCAGATTTTGTATGTCTTTTTACAAAATCCTTTAGCATACGTATAACTCTAGGAGCTCTTTTTCCTCGAGGAGTAATCCATGCTTTTCTAAAAGAAAAAGTATATACTTTTTCTTCAACCACTTCAATACCTTCTTCCGACTCACTCATCACTTAAGCATCTCCTTT
>JAVZFM010000084.1:0-6655 GCA_038872815.1 Bathyarchaeia archaeon | reverse complement strand
TAAAATCCTATTAAATACTAAATAAGGATGTATTTGAATGACAAGTTTTGAAAATTTAATAGAGATTGGAAGAAAAGTAGATCCAATAATGATTCGTTACCTCGAAAAAAGCATAGATGGAGACTTTATTCCAATAGTTAAGCATCAAATACTTGCTGGCGGAAAAAGAATTAGAGCAGCTCTTGCTTTAATAAGTTGTGAAGTTTTAGGTGGAAAAATTGAGGATGCATTGCTTCCAGCAGCAGCAATAGAGCTTACCCATAATTATTCCTTAATCATAGATGATATCATAGACAAAGGAGAAATTCGTAGAGGAATCCAGACTGTTAGAGCAAAATATGGAGATGTTTTAGCTATTTTAGCTGGGATATTCTATAGGGAAGCTATAGCAGATATAATAAGCGATTGTAAAAATTCAGAAAAAATCAATAAAATAATTATAGAGACTATAAAAGAGATAATAGATGGAGAAAGGCTTGATGTACTTTTTGAACAAGCTGGGCGTTCAGACAGATATATAGTTGAGCATAGATATACGTATGTTCCATTAGAGCTTTATTATAGAATGATTGGGAAAAAAACTGCAACTTTAATTAAATCATCATGTATTGTTGGGGCAATTTCAGCTAACTCCTCAAAAAACGATTTAGAAATGCTTTCTGATTTTGGTTGGAAAATCGGATTGGCATTTCAACTAATCGATGATTTTTTAGATATTTATGGTGAAGAAACAGGTAAACAAAAAGGAAAAGACATTATTGAACATAAACTTGGTAACATAATAATTCTTCATGCAATTGAAGAAATGAGCGATATAAACAAAAAAGAATTTTTAAACATTCTAAAAAGCGAAGTTGTTTCAAATGAAAAATTAAAGTTGGCGCTAGAATTAATTGATAAAACAAATGCAAAGAATAAAACATTGAATGAAGCATATAATCTAATAGATTCTGCTAAAAAAACTATTTCTGGATTAAAAGAGTCAAAAGCAAAAGACCAACTTATTAAAATAGCAGACTTTATAGCAAAAAGGATTTATTGAAAAGCTACAGTTATAGTTATAAGAGTGGAAGTTTTCCTGTAACTTTATCGACTAATTCAGAAGGTGCAGGTCCAATTCCTAAGCATGTAATTGATCCTGGACTAACTTGAGTTAATCCAGCATCTCTTACTAGCGCTGTTGGCAATCCTAATTTCTCTGCTTTATCTTTAAGTTGAATCAATTCGTCTTCAGAATTAACCTTTAAAACGACTTTACATTGACCATTTTTAATCCAAGCCTTATACCAATCTTTGAATTTTTCCCTAGCCACTTCACAACTTGCTACAGCTGCATGACTAGCTTGAGCTGCTATTTTGCCCTTCCCCATTTTTAAATCTTTTCTAACAACTATTGCTTGCTTAAATTTAAATTTCTTCAAAATAACACCTTTTCAATGAGAAGTTTTTGTTTAACGATTTTATAAATTTAACTTACTAAAGATTTATAAGTCATAGGTTTAACCATTTCAATGATGATTAAAAGTGAAATATCCAACAAAAGTCCTAAGCATAGAAATAACTACGATTATTCATGCTACTGAAAGTATAGAGAGGGTAATCCAAGCTTTGGAGAATATCTTTCCTGAAAGCTTTAAAGAAAAGTTATTTTACAGTAAACAACGTTTAACTGGACATTATGGAAATCCTATAACAATGCTTAAAACTAAGATAAAAAAAGAAGCTTTCGCAGATGCTTTTATAAGGAATTTATCTGAAAAAATGTCAAAAGAAGATAGATCAAAACTTTTATTAGAGTTTGAAAAGCATTTAGACAATGAAGGAAACCTTTATATTAGAATAGATAAGCAAGAAGCATTTTTAGGAAGAATTGCTTTAAAACAGGCTGATCCTATTAGGATAAAAATCAAATTTAACACAGTATCTTCGATATTAGAAGCTTGTAAAGAAATTGGTTTGATATGAGGTGCTTTACAGATCTTTTTTTAGATATTCTAAAACATGACAAGTCAAAAAAGCTTAAAATAGCAAATTTAGTTGCTGAATTAGGATTTAAGTTGATTGGGTTAATTATCCCACCAAAAATAGATGAAAAAGAGTTAACTTTTAATAAAAAACTTTTTATTGATGCTGGAATAGATGTAGCTTTAAGAATAAATCTTTTACCAAAAACTAGAAACGAATTGTTAAGCAATCTAAGAAAACTTAGAAATAAAGCTGAGATAATTTCAGTAATATGTAACGATCCAAAAATTGTTCCAATAGCAGTTAGGGATGGAAGAATTGATCTAGTACTTTTTAACCCATCTAATTTCAGGATAAAGTTTAGAAAAAGCATTGCAAGTATATGCAATGCATCTTATGAAATAAATCTTTCATGGATATTAAGATTATCTCAACAATCTAGAATTAATGCTATTAAAAAGCTTGCTAAAGAGGTTTTAATAGCTAAAGAGAATAATGTAAAAATTGTAGTTTCTAGCGGAGCAGATGATATATTCTTTTTAAGAGCCCCCAGAGAAATGGCTGCTTTCTTAGTAACTTTAGGGTTAAAACAAGAGGAAGCTTTAGATGCTGTTTCCAAAATCCCATTTTCAATAGTTGAAAATAATCGTTTTAAGCTAAGTCCGTTATTCGTAGCTAAAGGAATAAGACTAATAAGAAGTTGAGAACCGATGGGAGAATGGAGATATCTTCTTATAAAGCTTATATCTGATGATAAAATTCAAAAACAGGCTTTTTGGAGTGCATTTCGTAATGTGTTAATACAAATTTTTGGAGAATATGGATACATGCAAGTAGATCCAAAACTTATAGATTATGATGAAGAAAATCTTAAAGCAATACTAAAGTGTAGAAAAAAAGGAATAGAAATCATTAGAGCCTCATTACTTTTCCTTATAAATATTAACAGTAACCCTATAATGGCTTATGTGGCTAGAACATCTGGTACCTTGAAAAAACTAAAAAGCTATTCTCCTTTATTAAAAAGTGAGACTGGGTCTTCCTAAAACTTTTTGCTCTTGTATTGAGAAAAAAGTGGTAAAATATATATTTAAGTTGCTTCTTAAAATAAGTTATATGTTAAACGAAGAGATTAAAATCAATTATAAGCCAAACCCATATAAATAGATTTTAAAAATTGATTCTTAATATTGTGCTAAAAATGAGTTATTTATAAAAAAGGAGGGTGTTTATAGAATGTCTATGTTTGCAGTTCCTGGAGCTTATGATCGTGCAATTACTGTTTTTTCTCCAGATGGAAGATTGTTCCAAGTAGAATATGCATCAGAAACTGTTAAAAGAGGAGCTACAGTGCTTGGAATACTTTCGAAAGAAGGCGTGGTTTTAGCTGCTGAAGAGCGAATAGCATCAAGGCTACAAGATCCATCATTTATGTGGAAAATATTTCAAATAGATGAGCATATAGGAGCTGCTGTTGCTGGATTAAGTTGTGATGCTCATATCTTAGTGGATCAAGCTAGAATATATGCTCAAGCAAACAGATTAATGTACGACGAACCTATAGATGTTGAAATTTTGACTAGAAGGATCGGAGAAATAAAGCAACTCTATACGCAACATGCAGGAGTAAGGCCATTTGGGGTATCTATACTTTTTGGTGGCGTAGATAAAAAAGGTTGTAGATTATTTTGGACAGACCCTAGTGGCGCATTCCTGGCTTATAAAGCTTGGGCTATAGGAGCTGGAGGAGAAATTGCTAATGAAGTATTAGAAGCAGAATATAGGGACAATCTAACTCTTGAGGAAGCAATTTTATTAGCCCTTAGATGTATGAATAAAGTTCTTGAAGGAAAGCTTGATGCTCAAAAAATTAGAATAGCTGTAATACCAATAGATACAAAAAAGTTTAGAAAACTTTCATCAGAAGAAAGTGAAAAATACATAAAAAGGCTTGAAAGAAGGGAAATAGATGAGTGAAAAACTTACTACAGCTAGAATATCGATAGAAGGAGAAAAATTTGAGATTCTTGTAAAGCCTGATCCTGCTTTAGAATATAAACTAGGCAAGCCAATTGGAATTTCTCAAGTTTTAGCAATCGATGAAATATTCTCAGATGCAAGTAAAGGTACTAGAGCATCTATTGAAAAACTAAAAAAATTTTTTAACTCTACTGATACTTTGAAAATAGCAGAAGAGATAATGAAGCGGGGAGAGCTACAACTTACTACTGAGCAAAGAAAAAAGCTAATCGATGAAAAAAAGAGGCAAATAATAGCATTTATAAGCAAAAATTGCATAGATCCTCGTACCAATGCGCCTATACCTCCGCTTAGGATAGAGCAAGCCTTTTCACAAATAAAGGCATCTATAGATCCTTTTAAAAGCGCTGAAGAACAAGCAAATCTTATCATTGAACAATTAAAACCAATAATCCCAATTAGAATTGAACAAATGAAAATAACTGTTAAAATATTTTCTGAATATGCATCAAAGGCTTATGGAATATTAAAGAATTTTGGGAAAATAGTAAAAGAGGAATGGCAACCAGATGGATCGTTGATAGCAGTTATAGAAACTCCTGCAGGGCTTTATGGCCCCATGGTAGAAAAATTGGGGAAAATAACTAAGGGAACTTTACAAACCAAAGTTTTGAAATAATAGAGTTGAAAATACTTTGAGCATTTTAATAGATAAAAGACAATTGGTTATTCCAGGAGAATTAATCGCAAAGGGAGATTATATAGCTGGAGATAATGTCTATAAACATGGAGAAAATGTTTTTGCTTTAAAAATAGGATTAATGGAAATTTCCGGAAAAAAAGTGAGTGTTATTCCCCTTAAAGGTTGTTATATTCCTCATATTGGAGATATAGTTATAGGAAAAGTTTTAGATATTGGTATTTCAGGTTGGTTAGTTGATATTTTTTCGCCATATCCGGCTCTTCTTCCAGTTTCTGAAACTTTAGCACCTCGATTGCCGCCTACAAAAATGGATTTAACAAAGTTTTATAACGTAAATGATTTGATAGCGGCTAAGGTTATATCTTTCGATAGAACTAAAGATCCGTTGTTAAGCACTAAAGAACCTGGATTAGGAAAAATATCCTCAGGTAAATTAATAAAGTTTTCCCCATCTAAGATACCAAGGTTAATTGGTAAAAAAGGATCTATGATAAATATGTTAAAAAAAGAAACAAAAAGTCAAATAATTATGGGACAAAATGGCATAATAGTTGTCTCGAATAAATCTCAAGATAATGAGGCGATAACCATCTCTGCAATTCGAATGATTGAAGAAGAAGCCCATACCCAAGGATTAACGGATAGAGTTAAAGAATTTATAAGGAGAGAAATTAAAAAATGAATACTGAAAAAGAGAAATCATTTAAGCTAATAGATGAAAAAGGTATAAGAATTGATGGAAGAAGCGTAGACGAACTTCGTAAAATCAAAATGGAGATAGGAATTCTTGATAAAGCTGATGGATCAGCTTACATAGAGCATGGAGGGAATAAAATTCTTATAGCCGTTTATGGTCCAAGAGAAGCTCATCCTAAACATATTTCTCTTCCTGATAGGGCTGTATTAAGATGTCGTTATCATATGGCTCCTTTTTCAACAGAGGAAAGAAAGTCTCCAGCCCCTTCAAGAAGAGAAGTTGAGCTTTCTAAAGTGATAAGAGAAGCTCTTGAACCAGCTATAATTGCTGAATATTATCCAAGAACTACCATAGATGTGTTTATAGAAGTTTTACAATCCGATGGAGGAACAAGATGTGCTGGAATAACTGGCGCTTCTTTGGCTCTTGCTGATGCTGGAATACCGATGAAATCTTTAGTTTCAGCTTGTGCTGTTGGAAAAATAAATGGAGAAATAGTTTTGGATCTTACTGATATTGAAGATAAATTTAGTGAAGCTGATATGCCTATAGCAATAATGCCAAGCTTTAATACTATAACTTTACTTCAAATGAATGGTGTTCTTACAAAAGAAGAGTTTGAAAAAGCATTGAATATGGCTATAGAAGCTTGTAAAAAAATCCATGAAATTCAAAAAGAAACTTTAAAGAAAAAATATATAGTTACAAAAGAATTAAAAACAAAAGAGGTTTAATAAAAATGTCTTCAACACCTTTAATAACAAATTTATCTAAAATAGAGCAGAAGACTATATTGGATTTACTCTCTAAAGGAAAAAGAATAGATGGACGCTTTTTACTGGACTTTAGAGAACTGAAAATAGAATATGGAGTTATTGAAAAAGCTAATGGGTCAGCCCAGCTTAGCTTAGGTAAAACAAAAGTTTTGGTTGGAATAAAAGTAGAAATAGGTGAACCTTTTTCAGATACCCCAGATGAGGGTGTTTTAACAGTTAATGCTGAATTGGTACCTTTAGCTTCACCATCTTTTGAACCAGGACCACCTGATGAAAACTCAATAGAGTTGGCAAGAGTTGTTGACCGAGGAATTAGAGAGTCAAAAGCCATAGAAATGGAAAAACTCTGCATTAAATCCGGAAAGAATGTCTTCGTCGTTTTTGTGGATGTCTACGTACTTAACCATGATGGAAATCTCATAGATGCCGCAGCCCTAGCCGCTCTGGCTGCATTGTTGAACACGAAAATTCCCAAGTATGGAATCGAAGAAGGCGGAGGCAAAATTGAGCCTGGTGACACTCCTCTTCCGATGA
>JAVZFM010000083.1:0-6659 GCA_038872815.1 Bathyarchaeia archaeon | reverse complement strand
ATTATAAGGCAATAATATGGTGGCAAATCTCTTACTATAGATTTTATGCTTTCAGCATCTATTTTAGAAAACCTTGAAACAGCCTCTAAATCGCGTTCATTCATAAAGTTAAATAAAAATATGTTATCGGCTTGCCTATATATGCTTTCTTTTATAGTATCTGGTTGATTTGTAATAAAAGTTGTGAATAAGCCAATATGCCTCATTCTAGTTACTACATCATCCCAATAGGTTTCCCTTAAGTATAAATGAGCTTCTTCAGCAAATAGAAAAATTGCTTTTAATTTTGATAAGGATAAAAGCTCAACAAGCTTATTAAGTATTAACTCAACTATCATCCTTCTACTCATTGAAGATTTGTTCTTCAAATTTATTACTATAGCTCCACCTTCAGAGATTTTTTCTACAATAGCTTCAAAATCTATTGCTTCATTGAAATCATCAGTGAATAAGTTTGAGTCTAAAATTGATTCAAACCTAGATTGAAGAGCATCTTTTATGCTTTCATGGCAACTCCATCTTTGAATACACTCATTCAATGTTTTTAGGTTTAATCTACCTTGCTTTTCTAATTCATTCCATATCCTTGAGAATACTCTAGCAGAATTTGTTGGGAGATCCAATCCATAGATAAGCATGTTTAAAAATGCTTTTTTCTCTAGTTTATTTATAGAGAACTTTAACTCCTTTCCTGGATTTAAAACAAAAATTTTTTCTTTATAATCGTTTTTTTCATTATCCTTGTTTAAACCTAAGTTTATATATTCCCCATTTATATCTAAAATAATACAAGGGGCTCCATAATCGATTAGACTAAGTATTAAAAGCTTAGATAAATGAGATTTTCCAGTTCCTTTTTTTCCAGTTATTATGTTCAATTTTCCATCTAATGATTTAGCATCAACTATAAGCTCTTCTTTTGAATCTGTATATCCAAGCTTTATTGGGAGCGCTATTCTTGTTTGAATCGTTTTTTCTATGAAGAAATTTGATATTCTAGAAGATATTCGTGATGGAATCCATGAAAAGCTTGGAATAAGTTTTCCATCTTCAATAGTCCCCCTTATTTTACATACCAATAATCTAGCATCCTTTAAAACAGTTATTTGAGAAGAAATCTCGAAAGGGTCATATTCTTCTCCATCCATAGACTCTTCAGCCATTATATCTCTAAGGATGTCTTCAAGGATTCCAGGAATGTTTGCATATTGAACATCTATAACTTGGACTATTAATCCTTTTTTTAACTTTCTATCCTCTATTAACAAATATTCTCCTTTTTTTACAACTTCTTCAGGGTAACAAAGTAATTGTAGAACATCATTTTCTTTTCTATAGATTTTCATTCTGTAGTCACCGAAGAGCCATAAGGTCCAAATAAGCTTCTTCTAAAATTCATCCTTAAGAAAGTTTTTAGTCCATATTTTTTAGTTATATAACCTTGAATCCCTATAACTTCGTTTGCTGTAAAGGTTGAAAGCACATGGGCAAGCTTAAGGACTTCTGGATAACCGTTATCAATTAAATCGCGATAAATAAGCTTTTCTACAGCCAATATTCCTTCTTCTATTGAAACTTTTCCATCTATATCTAGCCTAAATGCAAAGCCTCCTTGAGTTAGATTTGCAATATAAATTTTTCCTAAAAGCTTAATCGGGTATGAGGAAGTTTGATTTAATATTAAATCATCAACATCGATTAAATATGGTGGGTTTAAACCTTCAGCTAATCTAGTTATTTTTTTGCCTTGAAAACAAAGCTTTGTAGATTTTGAAAAAGCTAATACAATGTTTTTGTTCTTCCTAGCGATGCTAAGAATTTCTTCTAAATGCTCAACAGGACTATCTAAAATATTGGTTGCTAAAGATCCATCAAAAAGGATTATTGAATCTTTAAATGAGGAGCAAACTTGAGATTGTATCCATCTTTCTAGAAAATTCCTCAGTTTTGAAAGAATTCTTATAGATAATGGGTTACTTGAAATTATAACTTTTGGTGGCTCTAATATTTCTAGAAAGGATTTAAAGGTTTTTTCATTGATGTAAAATATAAGTGGACCACATTTAAGGTAGTGATAGTCAATCTTTTCTTTCCATACTATGGCTCCTCTAACAGCGCAAAGAATTCCATCATTTAGCTCCCCTATTTTTATACTTGAAACATCTATTCCTACTATGGAAGAATCGTTTTCTAAAGGAATCAATTTAATAGGCTTGAGATTGATACTTTTAAAGTCTTCAAAATCAAAGCTAAACTGGGGCTCTGAATAGACTTCATCATCAAACCCTATTTCAAAAGTTAATTGATCTATTCTATTTAAAAGACTTTTTTCGCCAAAGTTATTCATTGAAATGTTGCTTAAATCCATTAAAAAATTAGGAATCAAAGGATTATTTATCTTAAGTTTACTTAATAGAAAACTACTTATTTTTGAATTTTCATTATTTATATTTTGGGTGCGGTGGGTAAACATGGCCCCTCCCCTTTCATGGGCATTATACCCATGAAACCGCCGCACCTTTACTTTAAGGCGCGACGTTATACTTTTCCTTCTAATCCTTTTTCTTTCCCTCCAAAAAGGCTAAAATTGATTCATGAACTTCTTTAATTCCTGAGCTAGTTATTTTATAAGAACCCCTTTCAACCCTTTCAATAACGTTTGCATCAACCATTTGAACCAAAGTATTCCTTATTGTTTTTATTGCTTTATTAAGAGATTTAGATATTTCTTCAACACTCATCTCTTCAGATTCTCTTTTTCCAATTTTATACGCTAAATGGGCTCCAAGTAAAGTCAAACCTATTGCTTGATCAGTTGATAAAGAGGATTCGATCAACAAGATTTTTCCATCTTCCGTTATATTGATAAAGCTTGAAATATCGTTAATCATACTTATGTAGTCTGGTGTAAACATTATTTTTGAAGCAACTTGATACGTTGGAAGTATTTTTGAAACAAATTTTATTATTTCATGGATAACATCATCTACGCTCCCTTCGACTATATGCTTAATTCCCTCTACCTCTATTTTTACTTTTAATTTAGGTTTATCGCTCATAGGCTAAAACTTCCCTTCATAAGATTTTATTTTCGATACAACATTTTTAATAAAAAAATCTAAACCATAAGTTGTTATCCTATACTCGCCTTTACCAATTCTCTCAACTAGTCCTTCAGAGCACATTTCACTCAACCTTCCAGCTACAGTTCCTGCGCTACTTTTTGTTGCGTTTATTAAATCTCCAATTACTACGGAATCTTTTTCATTCATTTTGGTAAGGAATCCAAACTTAGCTTTTACTAAATGAAGCATAATGTTTTCCCTATCTGTTAGGTTATCAGTACGTGCTGTGATTACTGTTCCTTCAGGAGTTATTGCAAATATGCCTTTACAAGCTAGGAGGAACTCATTCATATCTACTGTAAGTGCTATTTGGCTAAGCAACTCGATTTGAGGAATTATCTTGGAGAAAAAGCTTAATAATTCCCTTATAACTTGCTCAGCATTTCCAATTATAGTTTTTTCAACATCTTTATACTTTATTTTTACTTCTATAACCTCTTTACTCAACGAGTAGATCCCCCAGATTTTAATGAAGAAATAAGCTCATCTATCCATTTCTTTCCTGAAACAGTTAATCTATAGGTTTCTCCCTCTTTGTAAGCTAGTCCTTCACGCTTTAATTCGCTTAAACGGCTCGCAAACCCAACAGACAAAAACCCGCTAAGGTTTAAAAGCTGGCTAATCTCTCTAGCTCCAAGCCCTTTAGGCTCAGCTGCATAAAGAAGTAATCCAACAGCCTCTCTTGCAGTTAGCTTCTCTCTAGGAACAGTTATTAAAGGGCCGTCAGGAGTTATTTGAACCAAACCTGTTAATGCATCTTTTTCACTAAGCGTTGATGTTTGAACAGTGACCAAATTATCGATTAAAGCAAGCCACTCTGGAAATCTTTTTAGCTCTTCTATGATTTCATCGAAGTTATCTCCTTCTATCTCTATGTTTCCATAACTTCTTTGAATTACTAAGCGTACTTTCAATTTTTATCAAGGTATAACTATTTAAGAAGGTATATATAAAATTTTCGGAAATTTGTATATATTTGTTAACGTAACATTCGTTAACAAATATATACAAATTTAAGTGGCTACTTATTATTTAACCTTCGGATTACTTCTAGTTTTAACCATTGAATTCCAGCTCCAGAAAGCTTATACTTTCCATTTTCAGAAATCAATTTTCCTTCTCTTCTTAACTCGCTAGCTCTAGCTCTTACAGCCTCAGGACTTGTAGGCTTCCAACATGAGCTTAATAAATCGCTTAATTCATTATCAGTTAACGAATTTGGATAATGTGCATAAAGCATTAATGCTAAAGCTTCTTTTGAAGTGAGCATATCTACTGGAACTGTTAAGTGTAATTTTCCATTGGAGGTTTTTTCAAAGATCCCTCCTAGCTCTAACTCTTTATAAAAACTTTTTGGCTTTATGGTCTCTTTAGCAAGAAAACCGGTAGAAAATAACTCTTTTATCAATTCCTCAAATTTTTGCCTAACGTACTCATAATCTCCTTCTAGCTCTAACTCAAAATCCCCATATTTTATTCTAAACTTAAGATCTCGCGTACTAGACATTCTAAATCACTTCGGATAGAATTAAAACCAAAATAGTATTTAATAATTTTATGGAAAAATATTTTAAATCCTTTCTCCGCAAATTTTAAAGCTTAGTTTGTTCTAATTAAAATTATGCGGCCGTAGTCTAGCCTGGTCTAGGACATTGGCCCTCCAAGCCAACGACCCGGGTTCAAATCCCGGCGGCCGCATCGATTTTCATCATCTGATTTTGTTTTTGACTCTTTGAAAAGATTCCCCTTTTAATCTTCTTATTGCCTCTTTTAAGACATTTTCAGCAATTTTAGAAACATTTAAGCCCAAATTTTTGCCTTCTCTAAATACCTCTTCATCTACCTTAATCTATATCCATATAGAGACAATTAATAGCTCATGAATTAGCCCATCATTCATTTCATAGCAAGTGCTTTTAATTGAAAGTATACTGAATTTTTAATAAAATTCTTGAATAGGCTATAATAACTAAAATAATAGTAACAAGTACAAACATAACTGTAGATATGCGCATGATTGATGGCAATGCTGTAATTTCTCCTATAATCATTAAAGCAATACTAACGATTAAAAACAATAAAGATAATTTTAATCCTTGAATCTTTATTGCATACCTTCTTTTAATTAAAAATGCTAAAGCAATTGTTATTGGAGAGAAATAAATCATTCCAATTAAAGCACTTGCTACGAATCCTGAAATTATAATTGCTACTTCTGGATTAAATCTAAGCATGGAGTAGGCATAAGCTGATAATTGAAGCATTTTAATTAAAGGATATAAAACGATTTTCATGAATTCTTTAAGTAATGAATTTTTATCTATTATTTCTGCAATGTATGGGCTAAATGAATAATACCAAGCATTAAATGCTATCATGAAATTAGAACCTGCAAAAGTATTCAATACTATTTTATCTCTAAAATCTCTTAAGAATTGCACTTCAGGAGCCAATTCTGATCCATAAGTAGCTGTCGCGATCATGCATGGACTAATAGTAAGCGTAAAGTCTATTGAATGTGTTATCACATCACTTGTTGCAATTATAGTTAATTTATGGGATCCATACTCGATTGAAGAGCTTGTTGATATAAGAAGTTTAGAAGTCATTGAGCCATACGGAGGTAGAATTACAAAGTTAGGATTCATTTTAGCTACAATTCCAGAAGATGGAGTTAAAACTGATAAAGAAACTGGTAAGCTAATTTCACCTATTGAAGTTATTGTAAGCGTAGCTATATGATGGTCTATTAAAATACTTCTTGGCGTACTGGCTGATGTACGTGATAAGTATAAACTAAAATCTACAGCTACTCGTATCCTAAGTTTATCAGATTTTATAAGGCTATACTCTCCAACTATATCGTAAAATCCAGGAGGAACTTGCGTTTCATTATGATCAACTTGAGACCATATGGCATTTCCCATACTAATTGTTTCTCCAGGTTGAAGATCCACTATTATCCAATAATCAGGTAATCGAATATAGTAAACTTCTTTTCCTTGAGCATCATAAATAAATATTCTTCCCCCGCCAAGAACAATTGGCAATATTCCTGAACCAACGTTAGATATTAAAAGAGTAATGTTAATGTTTTCACCAATAGCGTACAGTGATTTGTCAGTTATTACATTAACCAAGATATTTGAGGATTCATATGAAGAAGTTAAGTTAGGATCATTTATTGAAGTTATGGCCAAAATGGATGAAGTAGAAAGTAAACGAAAAGTAATCAAAAATACAATGATTAAGTGAATAATACACTTGTATTTCTTCATTGTTTTATCTATAATCATAAGCACATCATATAGCAATAAATTATTCACATACATAAAAGTTTTTGTTTTTAATTCAGTAAGGTTAAAAACTAATAAACTGGGATATAAAAATAAACAATTAGAGACGAAATGCTTGATAAGATGTTAAGCCTATCTTGTTAGTATCCGGATGGCTCTGTCAAATTAAGCTTAATTTGAAGCTCTCCCACGGTTAGTTTTAATGAGCCTTAAATGGCTTATGATTTATAGCGTATCT
>JAVZFM010000082.1:0-6667 GCA_038872815.1 Bathyarchaeia archaeon | reverse complement strand
TTAATATCTTCATAAACGATTTTGCCATTTCCTTGAAGTATGCATATTCTTTCAGTTTTTATCTTATGATAATGATTTCCTCTTACGAATTCAGGGCCTATTGCACAAACGGTTATTTGATCAAAAGTAGTTTTATCAAGCATATGTTTACTTAAAACGTCTATAAGCCAACCACCAGCTATTTCAATTCTTTCTAAATTTATAACATCTATCATTAAACCACCGATCGATAAATTTACTTAATCGATCTAAAACATTTATAAACCTTGCGAAACGAATTTTAATCTCAATCAAATATAAATTCGATTAAGAATGAAATCGGATGAGCTAAAGATTCTAGAAGAAATATGTAAAAAACTCATTAAAACTAAAAAAATGATAGAAGATTATAGTGAAGAACTTTTAAAAATTTTTTCTAAAAGATTCGAGAATGCTATGCAATTAATTGAAGAGGGAAAAGTCAAAAAATATCTTTTTTTTCCAAGCGGTAGGATTGTTTGGTGTGTAAGCGGTAGAAAAGCCGATTATCAAATAATTCCAAATATCAATTATTGTAGTTGTGATGATTATTATTTTAGAGTTTTAAACCATAAAAAACAACTTTGTTACCATTTAATAGCTCAAAAAATAGCTGAAGCCATTGGGAAATATAAAGAAGAAATATTACAAGATAAAGATTATAACTCAATAATCGATAAGTTAAAGCCAAAAGAAAAATATACATAGTTGTTTATAGAAAGCAATTAAAATGGAGGGAAATGCTGTTGACTTTAGATGAACTCTATGGGCTAATTCAACTTGCAGTAATATTGATGGGATTTTTAGTTATAATCTTAGCATTAATCTCTATAGCTTATGAAAAGCCAATAAAAGCCTAAAAGCTTTATAAGGATCTAAAATAATTGAATATTTAAATATATGTTCATAGCTTAAAAGTAACAATACATTAAAAATGGAGGAGAGGAATAATGAGCTCATCAGGAAAACCACATTTAAATTTAGTAATAGTAGGGCATGTAGATCATGGAAAAAGCACAATGACTGGGCATTTATTATACCTAACTGGTAATATAGATGAAAAAACGATCGATCAATATGCAAAAGAATCTGAAAAGCTAGGCGCTGGAGATACATTTAAATTTGCATGGGTTATGGATACTTCAAAAGAAGAGCGATTAAGAGGAGTAACTATAGATTTAGCTTTTAGGAAATTCGAGACCCCAAAATATTTCTTCACAATAATCGATGCTCCAGGTCATAGAGACTTTATAAAGAACATGATAACTGGAACTAGCCAAGCTGATTGTGCTATTCTAGTGTCTTCAGCTAAAAAAGGAGAATTTGAAGTAGGCGTTGGTCCAGGTGGTCAAACTAGGGAGCATGCATACTTGGCTAGAACTTTAGGTGTAAACCAAATAATAGTTGCTATAACTAAGATGGATGATCCCACAGTTAATTGGAGCCAAGAAAGATATGAAGAATGTAAAAAAGAACTTCAATCCTTGCTTAAAGTGGTTGGATACGATATTTCAAAGATTCACTTTATACCAATATCTGGATGGACTGGAGATAACCTAGTAAAGCTTAGCGAAAAAATGCCTTGGTATAAAGGTCCAACATTATTTGAAGCATTGGATACATTTGTAGAGCCACCTAAACCTTTAGATAAGCCTTTAAGAATTCCAATTCAAGATGTATACTCGATTACTGGAGTTGGAACAGTTCCGGTAGGAAGAGTTGAAACTGGAATCCTTAAAGAAGGCGATACGATAGTATTCATGCCTCCAAACGTTAAAGGCGAATGTAGGTCCATAGAAACTCATCATGTAAGAATACCTCAAGCTATTCCAGGTGATAATATAGGATTCAACGTTAGAGGAATAGCTAAAACAGATATTCATAGAGGAGATGTATGTGGACATCCAGATAAACCACCTACAGTAGTTAAAGAGTTTATAGGTCAAATAATAGTTATATACCACCCAACAGCAATAGCTCAAGGCTATACTCCAGTTTTACATGCACACACAGCTACTGTAGCTACTTGCTTTACTGAATTGTTGAAAAAAATAGATGCAAGAACTGGGCAAGTTATTGAGGAAAAACCATCATTCTTAAAAACTGGTGATAGCGCCATAGTGAAATTAACGCCAATAAGACCAATAGTACTTGAAGCCTACTCGGAAATACCTCAATTAGGAAGATTTGCGATAAGGGATATGGGGAGCACTATAGCTGTAGGAGTTGTTAAAGAAATACTTGAAAAAGCTTAAAGGGATTGCTTAAACATTCAAAAACTTTAAATCGATGGAGAAAAGAACATAGATGGTTAGCAAAGCTAGAATAAAATTATCAAGCATTGATCCACAAAATTTAAACATGATATGTGATGAAATAAAGAAAATAGCTGATAAAACAGGGGTTAAGATTAAAGGGCCAATCCCCCTTCCAACGAAAAGGTTAATAGTTCCAACTAGAAAAAGTCCTTGTGGTGAAGGCTCCCATACATGGGATAAATGGGAGATGCGTATCCATAAACGCCTTGTTGATGTAGATCCAAATGAAAGATTTTTAAAAAGATTAATGAGGATAAAAACTCCAGAAGATGTTTTTATAGAAATAGAGTTGATTTAGTTACTCTTAAATTTCCATTAATTTCTTTGCTACTTTAACAGCTTCCATTGCATCTTTTCCATATCCATCAGCACCTGTTTGCTTAAACCATTCTTCAGTTACCCCAGCTCCACCTATCATTACTTTAAAACTATTTCTTTGTCCTATAGCTTTTAAAAAATCAACTAAATCTTTTTGTAATTTTTGGGTTGATGACATTAAAGCTGAAACTCCTATGATTTGAGCATTACTATTCTTTGCAGTTTCGATAAATCTATCTATAGGAACATCTACTCCTAAATCAATAACTTCAAACCCAGAGCATCTAAGCATATATGCAACTAAATCTTTTCCTATAGAATGAATATCTCCTTGGATAGTTCCTAAGACATATGTAGCTATTTTAGCTTTATTAGCTTGCTCTTTAGACATAGCCGATTTTAACACTTCTATTCCAGCCTGCATTGCATCAGCAGCCATTATAAGATGTGGAAGGAATATCTCCATTCTTTCAAATTTTTCACCAACTTCTTTTATTCCAACCATTAATCCCTTTTCTATTGCTTCAAGGGGATCTATTCCAGCTTGAATGGCTTTTTTAGCGGCTGATTTTGAAGCCTCAACATTATAATCTAAAACAGCCCTTTTTAATTCTTCAAAAATGCTTTCTTTTGACATCTTCATTTTCTCCTAAATTAAACAAGTCCAGGCTTTTCCCATAAATTAAGCTTTTTACCTATTCCTTTTTTTAATGCATTCTCGTATATTTTTTTCGCTACAACTATATCTTCGCTACCCATTCCTATTGGAAGGAAAAATATTCTTTCATTATCGTTTTCTCTACCAGGCTTTTTTCCAATAACTATTTCTCCTAGGTTAGCAAATATATCTTCTTTTCTTATAAGTCCTTCTTTATACATTTTAGCCAGTATTGGTGTTCCTCTATGTTCAACTTGTTCCCAATCGTCTACTATTATTTTATCTGAGTTCAAAACAACTTCATATTCTTCTTCTTGATATGAGCCTATATGTGAAAAGAAACTTCCAGACTTAACCCAAGCATTTTTAACTATTGGTCCATCAGCAGTAGTAGCTGTAACGATTACATCAGCATTTTTAACAGCTAACTCAGCTGAATCAACAGGTATTACGTTCAAATTTAACATGTTTGACATTTCTTTAGCGTAAAGCTCACAGCTTTCTTTTGATCTTGAATATACTTTAACAAGTTTTATACTTTTAAGTACTTCATGAAGAGCCATTAACTGTGTTTTAGCTTGTACACTACTTCCTATCATTGCTATAATTTCAGAATCTTTTCTAGCCAAGTATTTTGCACCAACTCCTGTTACAGCTCCAGTCCTCATAGCGCTTATAAGAGTTCCATCCATTATAACAAGGGGTATGCCTTTATGAGAATCATTAAGTATTGTTATCCCTATGGCTCTTGGTAATCCATACTTAATTGGATTTTGAGGAAATCCAGCGATCCATTTTATTCCGCATACATCGATTTCTCCATTAACATAAGCAGGCATAGCGTTTACTCTGCCTCTTTTTCTCTCATCTAAATCAAGGACTGTTTTAGGTGGGAGAATTACTTGATTTCTTGCATGAAGCTTAAAAGATTCCTCTACAGCCTCTATGACTAACCCCATGCTTAACCCAGCTGCTTTTACATCTTCTTGGCTTAGATAAAGAAATTCTAATGGATTTTGCTTATCCATAAACATCACCTAGAATTTTTAAATTATAACTATATAAGGATTGCCTATACTTAAGAATTACTTAAGAATAATGACGCTTAAGATATTAAGCAAGCTATTAATAGCTAAACAGTAAATCTTTTATAGTAGTTAAATCAATTTTAAAACCTAAAAATGGATTAAAACTTTGAACAAAATCAGGAGAGGGCAATCTTTGAAGAGTAAAGCCAAGTTTATACCACAATTTACTCCAACTTTGATTGTTTATGTTTTAGCTATGGCAGTATCTTTTATTGGCACTGGAATAGTTATTTATTTGCTAAAAATGGATGTATTAACAGCTTATTCATTCTTCCTTTATGAAGCTTTAGGAACTACTTATGGAATAGCTGAGACTTTAACAAAAGCTACTCCAATACTCTTATGTGCTTTAGGCTTAGCTCCAGCTTTTGCTTCTGGGTTTTTTAACATAGGATCTGAAGGACAATTATTCTTTGGAGCGACCATCTCGTTTTGGATATGGTGGACTTTTAATTATTTGCCTCCTATTTTGCTTTATCCGCTTTTGATTGCTGGAGGTTTTTTAGCTGGGGGATTCTGGGCTTTAATTCCTGGGATTTTAAAGGTAAAGCTTCGTATTAGTGAAGTAATTACAACTATTCTAATGAATTTTATTGCAATATTGCTTGTAACATACCTTGTTGGATATGAAGGGCCTTGGAAAGATCCGGAAGCACAACAGCTATGGTCATATACGATTTCTTCAGAATTCTGGTTAAAGAAAATAATTCCTGGAACTAGACTTCATGCTGGTTTTATAATAGCTACACTTTGTGTTCCTATCATATACTTACTTATGAAGAAAGCAATTATGGGTTATAAGATTAAGGCTATAGGGCTAAACCCATTTGCAGCTAAGTACGGAGGCATAAATGTATCTAGAAATATTATAATGGTTTCTTTAATTAGTGGAGGCTTAGCTGGGCTAGCTGGTTTTAATGAAGCTTTTGGTATTCAATATCGTTTAATGTCGGGGCTTTCACCAGGCTTTGGCTATTTTGCAATTCAAGTAGCGATTTTAGGAAAAAACAGTCCATTGGGTGTACTTCTTTGGTCTATAATTTATGGAGCCCTATTGAACGGTGGAGAGGCTATGCAAAGAGGAGCAGGAGTTCCTATAGCAGTCTCCTATACTTTAATGGGCTTAGTTATGGTTACAGCCATTATATTTGATATAATTATTAGAAGGAGGCTTGAATAACAATGGCAGGAGTTATTGAAACTTTTTTAAGCGAGGCTTTTTTAATCAGCTTAGCTGCTGCTGGCATTCGTATGGCTACTCCTCTTTTATTAGCAGCATTAGGAGAAATCATTGCTGAGCGAGCTGGAATAATGAACCTTTCTTTAGAGGGTATAATGACTGCTGGAGCTTTTGCATCTTATGCATTAACATTTATGACGGGTAATATACTGTATGGTTTAATATTCGCAGCAATAGCCGGTGTAATTTTTGGGGTGATAATGGCTTATGCAAGCATTACGTTACGTACAAATCAAGCAATAGTAGGGCTTGGACTTTGGCTTTTAGGCTTAGGAGTAATTCATTTCCTTTTTAGAGCTACTTTTGGAGTACTTACAGTTCCATATACAGTTCCACAATTAAAGTCTATTCCAATACCTATTCTTAGCCAAATTCCAATATTTGGAGAAATACTTTTTAAGCAGAACATTCTAGTTTATATAGCATTTGTTTTGGTTCCAATAGTTTATATAATCTTATTTAAAACGACGTTAGGGCTAAAAATACGCTCTGTAGGAGAAAACCCAAGAGCAGCTGATACTTTAGGAATAAACGTTTTTACTCTACGCTATATATGCACAATTGTTGGAGCAGCTTTAGCTGGTTTAGGTGGAGCATACTTGGCATTAGAACTAGGCTTCTTTAGGGAATACATGGTTTCTGGTCGCGGATGGATAGCTATAGCCTTAGTGATTTTTAGCGGCTGGGAGCCCTTTAAAGCTTTAATAGGTTCGATATTATTTGGAATAATAGATGCACTTCAAATAAGAGTTCAAGCTCTACAAATTCCTATACCTTACCAGATATTACAAATGTTTCCTTTCATAGCTACTTTTATTGCTTTAATAATTATATCCAAAAAAATTGCAGGAGCACCAGCAGCCTTAAGTATTCCTTATAAAAGAGAAGAAGAATAAAATTTAACCTACTACAGCTTTAACTTCTGAAAGCTTTGAACCAGCCATCATCATTCCTATTTCTTCAATAGTAACTTCTTCAGGCTTTACTATTCCCATTATTTCTCCCTCATACATAACAGCTATTCTAT
>JAVZFM010000081.1:0-6703 GCA_038872815.1 Bathyarchaeia archaeon | reverse complement strand
TATTAGAACAAATTTTTTATCCTTCATTATTGTTTTTCCGTTTATAATAACAGTATTAACGAAATTTCCATCGCAATAAACTACTAATTGATCATAAAAATTGCTTGTTGTAATAGGCGTAGGTAATCTAGGATCTACTATAATTATATCAGCCTTTTTTCCAGGCGTAATAGAGCCTATATCTTTTTCCATTCTAATTGCTTTTGCTCCATTTATGGTTGCCATTTTTAAAACTGTTAATGCAGGCATAACAAGCGCATTTTGTAAATAACCTTTATGGATTAAAAAGGCAGAACGCATTACTTCAAACATATCTACTATATATCCATCAGTTCCTAAGCCAATCGTTAAACCAGAATCGAGCATTTGAGGAATTGGAGCTATACCTCCTGCAACTTCAAGGTTGCTTAAGGGCATATGAGCAACTTTAACATCATATTTCTTGAATATTTGGATTTCTTTTGGTTTTATATGTACACATTGTGATGCTAAAACATCAGGACCTAAAAACCCAATTTTTTCATAAAATTCTACTGGAAGCTTTCTATACTTAACGATTGAATACATAGTTTCAAACGCGCCCTCTTCTAAATGTATATGAATTCCAGCGTTGTAATTGTTTGCTAATTCCCTTACTTCTTTAAGCATTTCCTCTGAACATGTAAAAGTTGTATGGGTACAAAACATTCCTTTAATTAATTCATCTTTATGGTTCCAGTTTTTTATGAAGTTCAAGTTCTCTTTAATTCCCATTTTCCCATTTTCTTTACTTATTCTTTCAGTTGCTTCAAAGGATAATATTGCTCTCATTCCCGTTTCCTTTAAAGCTTTAGCCTCAACTTCTAAAGCTCCAGGTATAGCATAAGGAGCCTCTAGAATATCTACAGTACAAGTAGTTCCTGATCTTATCATTTCTAAGCTTGATGCTAAAGCAGCTTTATAAATTAAGCCCTTATTCATTTTATCTTCTACATAAGGCCACCAAAGTTTTTCTAGAATTTCTATAAAAGATTCCACCTCACCTTTAAAAGGTATTCCATGAGCAAGAATTCCATAAAGATGTGAGTGAGAACTTATTAAACCAGGCATGATTATTTTATTTTTAGCATTTATTGTTTCGGCTGAGGGGTACTTCCTTTTTAATTCATCAGAAATCCCAACTTCTAGTATTCTTTCATCTTCAAAGTATATGGCTCCATCTTTTATTACTGGATTTTTTTCATCCATTGTTATTAAAAATCCATTCATTATAAGAGTTCCCATGTTTAAAATCCTTCCAAGTTTTTATTAATTAATAAAATTGATTTTAGATTATAAGGCTTTTGGAGTAGTTGAAAATGTAAATAATAATGAAGCTAAAGCTTTAGGTAAAAACATTGAAGTACTTGTAATTTGGCTTCTTTTAAAATTATATCTCTTACTATGCTTTTTTCAAAAATCTCTCCATTTTGCATTTGATCGAGAGCATAAAAATTCTTGATTAGTTGTTAAACATTCCCTTAGCGCAACTCCTCACGAGTATTCTAGCTTTAACCTTCACATTACCTTCATCTTTATAAGCCTTTTTATTAGCTAAAAAAGTTGAGACAATCTTAAATTAACAGAGCTAGTTATTCAATAGTAAACCTTTTATTCTTAACAATATGAGTAAAATTAATGTAAAAAGTTTAGAGGCTTAATAATTTTGGTTGAAAGAATTAAAACTGGTATAGATGGATTGGATGAAGTTATTGAAGGTGGCTTCCCTAAAGGTAGTTTAATTCTTTTAGCAGGAGAGCCAGGTACAGGAAAAACAGTTTTTTCTACTCAATTCTTGGCTAAGGGTGCTGAATTAGGCGAGCCAGGCATATACGCCAGCTTTATTGAGCCTAAAGAAACATTCTTCAATAACATGTCAAGGCATTTAGGCTTAGATTTTAAGATAGAGCTTGAAAGAAAGTTCAAGTTCTTGGATTATATAGCTGTGAAAGAAGAAGCTATAACAGTCCTTCTTGAAACAATTTTAAATGAGATTAAAGCTTTAAAAGCTAAAAGGCTTGTTATCGATTCATTCTCGGCTATAGTTCAATCATTTAAAGAGCCTATTAATGTTAGAATATTAATCAACATTGTTTTAGGCAAAATAGTTGGGCAAATGGGTTGTACAACTATCATGATAGAGGAGATTCCTATAGGAGAATCCAGAATTGGCTTAGGTATGGAGGAATTCGTAGCAGACGGCTTGTTGAAGCTTAGGACTGGCGAATTGGATGGGCGGTTATTCAGAGAAATGGAAATATTAAAGCTTAGGGGAACTAGGCTAAGCGAGCGTAAATTTGTCTTCACGCTTGAGAAAGGTTTCAAAGCCTTTCCGCCATTTAAGTCAAAGCCAATTGAAAAGCCTAAGCGTTTCCAGCCGATTCCAGACTTCCCTGGCAAATATTCAACGGGTTCAGAAGATTTCGATAAGATGCTGGGAGGGGAGCCCTTAGAGGGGGAGTTATGCTTTTAGAGGTGAGTGAAAACGTATCCATGCTGGAGTATCACTTGTTCCTGGGCCCAATGGCCCCCCAATTCGCCTTCCAGGGAAGGAGCGTAATAGTGGTTCCTAGTAGTGGAGTTGACGCTAGAATTCTGAAAAATGTGGGGAAATCCTATGGCGCGACTGAGGATGAGTTTAATCGCTTCATAAGGATAATTGAGGCAAAAAGCTATATGCCTATAGAGAAGTTGCCTTACGTGATTGCAGTGGAGGGAAAAGACTGGAGGGAAGACTTGAGCAAGGTCCTCAAGGTGGAAGAGGAGCTTAGGGCTGAAACAGGTAAATCAAATTTATCAATTGTAGGCTTGGACACTTTGATAACTCTTTATGGCGAGAGGATTTGCGAGAAAATCTTGAATTTAATCGCCACAATTGCTAGGAAGGTTGAAGCAATTGTTGTAGCCATAGTTAAAGCAGGTCGCAGGGATTTAGCCATTAGGCTGAGCCCAATAGCCGATGTATATTTACGCTTAATAAGGGAGCATGGCTGCCTGCTTGTATACGGCGTAAAACCTAGAACTAGCCTATATGCTGTTGAGATTGATACGTCAAAGGGCTATCCATTGTCAAAGCTTACTCCAATAGTTTAGGGAATGAAGAAGAGTTAAGAAAATTACTGGAGGGAAAAGCATTTAATAAAGACAAGAAGATTTTCGATAAGGCTTTGCTTGATTCCATAGTGGAGGCTTTTAAAGCTTGGTGAGAGTGTTAAGCATGCGATATATTGGCATATAGAAAAAAGCTATGGAATTAAGCGTGAAGAGGTTCCCGATAGAATTAAGGAATTCTATAAAGCCTTGATTGGTTTATTTGGAGAAGGAGCAAAAGTTATTGAAAGAATTATTGCCAAAAGCCTTTATGAAAAGCTTAATCTAAAATTTGAATGGCAAGAAGACTTAAGCCTAGTAGAATACGTAGAAAAAGTAAGGAAAAACTCTTCAAGAGCGATTACAATAAGGAGGACTGTAAGCGTAGAAAAACCTATATAATTAGTGATAACGCAATCGACTTTATCGATATATGTACGAGTATCAGCTACGTCGTATCGACGCCATTTTCCAAATAAAAAGATTATAAGTTCATAAATAAACTCTATATATAAGCTTACTATGATTCGAAACATTAAAAAATTAAAAAATGAATAAGTCAAACTTTATCCATAATCCTTTTAAATACTTATAACCATTGCTGGAGCAACTATTGCCTATGTTTACATAATGGGCTATAATACCGCAACATCAGTGAAGCCACTAGAAACACTTTAAGTAGAAAATATGGTATAGGCATCACCAAATGAACTTATAATTTCAGTTTTAAACATTGGTCAAAAAACAAAATAATCGATAATGTTTATGTTAACATTTTGCAAGGTTTTCCATTAAGCTATGTTGGATTAGAACCAAGATCTAGAAAAGGGTGTAAAATTCATCATGGAAGATAATATAATCCCTGGGGAGCATACATTAAAAGTTGTATGTAAAGATGGAACAATTGGAGTTATAGCTTATAGGTTCACAGTACCAATTATGACTGTTATAACCAACTATTTTATAACGATCATTACAACTCCTATTACCACTACTACTGGATGCTTAATTGTATCAGCAGCTTATGGAAGTAATTTGGCTCCAGCAGTTAAATTCATTCAAAACTTTCGCGATAACGTTATAGCTAAAACATTCATTGATTCAGCCTTTATGGAAATATTCAACAAATTTTACTATTCTAGGTCGTCTAATGTTGCAAAGATTATAGCAGTTAATTCTTTAATGAGGGATTTAACAAGAGTACTATTTATCCCCTTATTTTTGCCCCCCTATTCATGATAGAAAACATTCTTTCTTTTAATCAAGAATTCGCTTTTATTGCTACTATAATAATGTTGGTTGATTTTTATTTGGAATTTTTACTTCACTCCAATATACCTTATAGCCAAACGAAAAATTTCAATTAAAAATTTGGATAAAGCTACTTTATTCCTTATGGAGCCACCCTTTCTTTTTCAGTATTACTTCATATTGATCTTAATCATATGTGCTTACTTTATCTTCTATTGCCTTAACATTTTTAAAATCAATCATTCTTGGAGCACATAGGAATTTATTCTTTTAAACTCGTTATTTCTCATGGTTAGAACTAAATGTTTTTATGCTTGAGATTCTATGGTTTATGGTTATAATGGTGAAGTGTTAGCTTTTTAACTAGTCGATTCCTATATTTTTAAGCGCTTATTAAATAAACAATAAAAGGGGTTACAAACACTTCTATTATAGCTGCTAAAAAGAAAAGAGGCAAAATCCTTAATATAAAAAACCTTACTCCTGTTTTAACCTCTTTTTTAATACTTCCTTTTCCCTTTATTTTTTTAACAACTTCATATCCTACTTTTAATCCAATAGCTGTACTAATTAGGAATGAGGGTATTTCTATGATTCCATGGGGTAAAATTGCAGCTATAGTGAATAAAACTCCTTTAGTCTTAATAGCCTCAAATATAACCAATCCTATTATAAGTCCATTTAAAGCTAAGAAAACAATTGGTACTGTTCCAAATACTATGCCTAAAAGAATTGTTATAAAACTTTTAACGGAATTATTCAAAAAAATAAAAAAAGTTAGCTCAAAAGGACTAAGCTTTGTTAAGCCTTTAAAAACTTCTTGAAATTGTTTTAAAATGCTTATTTGTAAATATCCACTAGCATAATAACCAAAGATCAAAAAGAAGAAAAATGTGACTCCACTGAACAGTATAAAGGGCTTAAGAGAATAGAAATACCCTTTTTCAAGTTTTTCATTTAACATTTTATTCTCAATTAAATTAATAATCGAATAAGTTAAAAAACTTTTGGATAAGCCTTAATCATTATGTCGATTATCAAAATAAAGTTTATTTAATAGAGCTATAAAGTTTTTCATGAACAACTTTGATAGAAAATAGAAAAATCTTAATTCTAGAATTGAAAAAAGTAGCAAAAAGATACGAAGTGGCCTCTATTAACTTTTCAAAGTTAAATCTTTACTCTTTAAAGGATAAATGTCTAATCAAATTAAAAGAAGTAAATGAAAATCTAAGAATGCTTACTAGTTGGTTTGGGTGGCTATTCTTTTTAATTTTTAAAGATACTTTAGTGGAGTATTTAAAGCTTGAAATTAAAAAATCTTTAAAAATTGCTAGGATTTCTTTTAGAGCTTTAAAAATAGTTAATAAAAAGTTTGATAAAACAAGTAGCTATTCTGACATTTATAAAGCCTTACGCCAAAAGATCGATTAAAAGTTTTTCAATTGCTTATTTTTACTTAATCAGTTTTTAGCTCTAATTTTAAAAGACTATAATCGATTTTTAAGATTTTAAAAATTTATCAAGATAAGCGTGGAAAAAAAACCATATAGCAAAAACCCCAATAGCTATTCCTAAGCCTATAGACAATCCATTTACTAACGCCTCTTTGGTTGCCATACTGAAAGCAGTTAAATCAACAATCATCATGGTTACAAGGATAAGAAGAATAAATATAACATATCCTCTCATTCTTGATTCAATACTCATCCTTTCTATTAATATATTAAACATTATGAATGCTAATATCGTAACAAATATGACGCTAGCAACACGCGCTACATAGTTAAGAATTTCTTTCATTAATTCTATTTGTTGTGGACTTAGAATAAACCCAGCTATCCCAAATAAGGCTATAAGCACAATTCCAGCATCGATTAGTAAAATAATAAGCCTATTTAGAGAGAACGGTAACTGGAATTTCAAAAACTTTTTAAAAATTTCATCTAAATCCGTAAACTTAAGAATCGCTTTAAAAAATTTATTAATTAACTTAATGATTATAATCATGATTGTGAATGTTATTGTCGCCAAGAATATTTTTGGAAAAAGCGATGCAATATCTTCAACTATTTGTTGTAAAACTTTTACAAATAAATTAAAGAAATCTTCTTGGCTCATATTAAAGAAAAGTATTGATTAAAGTATAAAAGTGTTATGTTAAGTAATGATTAGAAAAAGCACTCTATAAATTATATAAAGGGTTAAAAGAATTAAAGAAAGCCCTATTAGCCTTAACGTAATCATTATAACTTCTTTAGAGAATTCGACTGAAATCCTATAGCCCAGTAGACTATTATTGTAGATTAAATAGGAATAAGTTCTTGCAATCTGCTCTGGAATC
>JAVZFM010000080.1:0-6752 GCA_038872815.1 Bathyarchaeia archaeon | reverse complement strand
GTAGTACCGGGGATGGAGGATGGCCGCCGGTGGTTCAGTGCAGCGATGATGCGGCGCCGCCGAAGTAGCGCCCCATCAGGATAAGGCCAAATACGCTGAAGACGTTGGAGCTGATGGAGTAATGGTAGTTCTTCCATACTATCATGTTCCAACTGAAAATGGAATGTATCAACATTTTAAAACTATTGCAGAAGGTATTGAAGTTGGTATGCTAATTTATAACAATCCAGATACAACAAAAACTTACATTAATCCTTGGCTTATGGCCAGAATAGCGGAGATAAAAAACGTAGTTGGCATAAAAGAAAATGGGCATGATTTAACAATGATCTATTGGATGATGAAAATTGTTGGTAAAAAAATACCAGTGCTATGTGGATTGGGTGAGCTTTGGTTTCTAGTTGAATCTATACTTGGATGCCCTGGTTTTATATCGGCTTTAGCAAATTATGCGCCAAGTATATCATTAAAGCTTTATGAAAGCATAGGGAAAGGCGATTTTAACCAAGCTCAAGCAATAATTGATAAGCTTGAGCCCTTGTTCGAGTTTGAAAGAAAAATTGCAATTTCTCATGGTCCTTCTACAACTATATTACCAACAGGATTTGTGTCATCATATATGTGGATTGGAGTAATGAAAGAAGCCATGAACATTGTAGGATTAAAAGGAGGAAAACCTAGACTCCCACTTTCAAGTTTAACAAACGATGAAAAGAAAGAGTTAAAGTCTATACTTGAAAGAATAGGAATAACTAAACTATATTAAGCTTTTAATCTAATGCTTTTTTAATGCATGTTCCAAAGGAAATTATTTGTTCCTCATTTTCTTTAACTGGAAGGCCTACAATTATATCGATTCCATTCTTCATAAAGCTTTTAATTCTTCCTACAACTTCATCCATATCTCCATACATAACTAGTTTAGTTGTTGCTTCTTTTAAAAAGCTTCCAAGCTTGCCTTTTGTGAATTCAGGAGAAAGAGGTCTCTTGTCTTGAATTATTAGTTTAATGGTTTCTAAACTTGGATCGTAACCTATTTTTTTAAGTCCTTCTTGCACCCATTTTCTTCTAAGAATATATCCTGCAAGCCTATCCAATATATCATTTAGCATACGTGGGTAATTCTTTGAAATAAAAAACGGAACATACAAAGCTATTTTTTTATTTTTAAAATCTTCATGAATTGTTGAAATGTTTTCTTCAAGGTTTTTATCAAAAAGTAGAAAAGGTATTAAATCGTATTCTAATGCAAGTTGAGTTGCTGATTTCATTATTCCCTCTGTTCCTATAAAAATTTTTAAATTATTATACCTTTTTTTAACGAATTTAATAGCATCGATTAATGTTCTTATTGCAGGTCTTCTAACCTCACGCCAATTCAGATAAGCTTTATTACCAACAACTAAGTTTAAAGCAAATTCTTCAAAATTTTGAATGGAATCTAGCGATTGCCTAATCAATCTTAATGAGTTTATATGTCTTGTTGAAAAAGTTAAAACTGTAGTTAACCCTTTAGAATAGCTTATTAACTCTTTAATTTCATAAGATAATAAATAATTCCATTTCCATTCTGAATCTATTACATGAAGTGATAAATCTGCTTTTTTACATAGCTCAGCAGACTTTAAGGTTCTTTCTTTTATATTTTTTGATACTACACCATACCTACTTCTTTTTGTAGCTTTCCCACCTTTTAACATAGTAGGTCTCTTCTAGATTTGCTACTCTACCTCCTCGTTAGGCCAAATTAACTTTCTTAATTTCTTGCCAACTTGTTCAATAGGATGATTTTCTAATTCTTTAAGATATTTTTCAAAAGCATTACTTTTTTCTTTTTTCCCCACTTCAAACCCTTCTTTAGCAAATTTTCCTGATTGAATATCCTTTAAAACTTCTTTCATAGCTTTTTTTGAGGCTTCTCCAATAACTTTAGCCCCCCTTGTTAATCCTCCATAACGAGCTGTTTCGCTAACCCGTCTATACATACCTGCAATTCCATACTTCTGGATTAAATCCGTTATAAGTTTTAGTTCATGTAAGCACTCAAAGTATGCTATTTCTGGTTGATAACCAGCTTCTATAAGAGTCTCAAAAGCAGTTCTTATTAGCCTATCTACACCTCCACACAGATCAACTTGCTCTCCAAGCCAATCAGTTTCAGTTTCTTCTTTAAAAGTAGTTTTTATCACTCCAGCACGAGTTGCTCCAATTCCTTTTGCCAAGCCAAGTACTTTATCCCAAGCCTTACCGCTATAGTCTTGATAAACTGCTACAACTGCTGGAGTCCCAAAGTTTTGTAGGTAAAGCTCTCTAACCCTTTGGCCTGGAGCTTTTGGAGCCACTAGGACCACATCAACCCATTCTGGAGGGACTATCCATTTCCAATGTATAGCAGCTCCATGCGAAAATGATAAAGTTTTTCCTTCTTTTAAATAAGGCTTAATTTCTTTTTCATAAATCTCTGGTTGCTCCATATCTGGAATTAGTATATGAATAATATCAGCCATTTTTGATGCTTCGCTTATTTCAAAAACTTTATGCCCATCTTTTTTTGCTCTTTCCCAACTTTTTCCATGCTTTCTCAATCCAAGTATAACGTTAAGCCCTGAATCCCTTAGATTATTGGATTGAGCATATCCTTGAATTCCATATCCAATAACAGCGATTATTTGGTTTTTGATAAAATCAAGCGAAACATCTTTATCGAACCAAATTTCAACCAATTCGGTTTCACCTTAAGCTTTAATTATACCTTAATAAACTTAAAAACCTTTTAGGGTTTTTAAGCGTTTTATCGTTGAATAAATTTAAAACCATTATTTTAAAAATCATTTTTGAAATTTAACTATTTTAATTAAAACATGTTTATTAATTTCAAACAGTTAATTAATCTCTTGAAATTTAAAGATTGCTCAGTGGAAACCATGAAGAACTACAAATCTCTAATAAAAATAGCTTGCTTTTTACTAATCATTACAATAATTGTTGAAATTGGCTTAAAAAATCCAGTTAATGCAGAAAATGTTGGAGCATTTTTTCAAAAAATACACTATAATCCAAAAATATACGATGGAGAAACTGAAGTGTTCGATTTTATAATTTACAACTATAATATCGATAGCATGGATGGAAAACCTTTATTCTTTATAAGATTGTATGCTAACAATGCACAAATTTATGATGAGTATCTTAGTCCTTGGCCTTGTGAGAAAGGAACATCAACAAGCCATAAAGTTGAGGTAGCTAATTGGAAAGGCCCAAAAAAATACATTATCGAGGCTCAACTTTTCCTCTTAAATCAAACGATACCAATACTCTTGGATACTGAAAGATTTGAAATAACTGTAGTTAAGCTTTTCATAAGCGATTGGAAACAGGAGCCAGAACAATTAAGCATGGAATGGGGCTTAAATTCTCCTAGAACTTTAACAATAAGCTTTAAGAATGGGGGAAACGATTTCATGTTAAATTCTTCGATTAAAATAGAGGATCTTGCTGGGTTAATTATTACTCCTATATATGTACAATTGAGCGATATCAAACCTAATGAAGCAAGAATTATCAATTACTCGATTTTGGTTCCAGAGATAGCAGATATAGGAAATAAAGTTTTAAGATTCCAAGTAAAATACTTTGATTTTAAAGGGAATGAGCATGTTGAATCAAAAACAGCTTTTATAGAAATAACTAAGCTAGGAACTAATCTATCGCTTTCTTACGATGGAGAAGCAAAATTTGGATCAACGTTATTATTAATTGCTAAGCTAATTGATAATAATGGAAATCCTATTCCTAACGAAAAAATAGATTTTTACATAGATTCAATTAACATTGGATACAATAAAACGAATAAAGCTGGAATAGCTTACTTGAATTATACGCTAAACCTTGATGCAGGAGAATATTCTTTAAAAGCTATTTTTGAGGGTTCATCAAAACTAGCTTCTAACGCCATTAACATTCAATTAAGCGTAGGTAAAGTTTCAACTTTTATAGAGGCCATTCTTCCAACAAGCATAAGCGTAGATGAGCCCGTAAACATACTAGTTTTTTTAAAAGACGAAAAAGGAATTCCTGTAGCCAATCAAGAAGTTAAGCTTTATGTAAATGCTTCATCTTTCTTAACCAATAAAACTGATGTTAATGGAGAAGCCTCAATAAATTTAATTTTAAAAAGAAAAGGGAATTACTCATTATCGATTGTTTATGAAGGAAATAAAAACTTTTTAGGAGTACGCTACAGAAAATCTATAGTTGTTAACCCAATTCAAACTAAACTAACACTTAGTCTTCCATGGTTCCCGCTAAAGGATTCTCAATTAAAGATTTCAGCATTCCTTAAGGATGGAAAAAATAATCCTATACCAAATGCTATCGTAAAGTTTTTTGTTGTTGAAGGTGATAAAAAAGCTAAGGAATTAGGGAATTCAATAACAGATGCTAAAGGAATAGCTTCTATCGATTATAAGCCCTCTAAAGATGGTATAATTGAAGTTTTAGCGGTTTATGAAGGGAATCAAAAGTATAGCGAGAGCAGAGCTATAAGCTCTTTAAACGTTATAAACATAATCCTAGTCTTAGGAATAATTACTGCTACAACTTTAAGCATTTTAGGAGCTTTTTTGTTCTTAAAGTTTAAAAAAGGAATTGATATATTTTCTGAGATTAAAAAAAGATTCCAAAAAAGCAAGTTTTTAAAACCTCCTGTTATAAAAAGAGTTGATGTGATTGAGCCTATAAGCGAAACTTTAGGCCATAATGTAAAAAATTGTATTAATTGTGGTAGCGTTATACCAAAAAGTGCTTATTTTTGGGATAAATGCGGAAGAAAACAAGATCTTGAAAGCTTTGAAAACCTTCAACGACTAGATGAAAAAGTTTACAACTATATACTTGAGCATAAAGGAACTATCTCCTTAAGTAAAGCATGTATAGATTTAGGCATTAAGCTTGAAGAATTAAAGGATTCTATTGGAAGGTTAAAGAAAGCAGGGAAGTTGATCTAATAAGTAATAGAAGTTTCAATTATACTCTAATTCTTGTAAAGCATGGAGCACAAAAAACTAGTCCGAAATAAGGTTTTGCACAACTCCTGCATATCTGCCTACCACATCTACTACAAATATATGCTGCTGGCAAGTTTGAATGGTAAAAACACATTCCTAACGGAGCTGGCCTTAAAGGCGTATATGAAACTGGTTTAAGCGGTGTTTGTGCTGTTTGTGCTGGCAATATTGGTAAAACCAATGGAGGAGCTGTTGTAAAAGATGGGAATAGTGCACTTCCACAGTTAAAACAAAAACTTGCAAAATCTTCATTTTCACTTTTGCATACTTGGCATATTATCATTTTTACCCCTTCATAACTATTTTATCCTAATTAACACCTCATTATAATCTTCTTTTTTATTCTTAAATATAACTTGTAGTAAAGTATTTGGTTTTAAATCTTTAGTTTTTAACATATTCTTATCTACTTTTTTTATCCCATTGTTATTTATTTCAAATAAATGAAGAATTTCTATTTCTTCACTTATTTTTGATCCTATCAATTCTTTAAAACTATAATTTTCAATTTCTTTATCAATTTTCAAGTTTATACTTAAAACTTTATCTTTTCCAATGCCATCTTTTCCACAAACTATACATTTTTCATTCTTTTTTAAATCAACTATTGAATAACGGTTATGTTTTAAATCTATTAAAAGTATTCCTTTTAAAGGCTTTCCTACGCTTTCAGGCCATTCATGATTTTTCGAATAATCCTCATATCCTAATATTAACTTTATAACTTCATGAGCTTGAATCGATGAAGCTAAAGATGAAGTAGTTATAACCATAGGTATTTTATTCTCCTCAATTTGAGGGTCACAAGGGTTCCTTAAGTTTACTAGTTCTCCATAATTTAATGGAGGAAGTTGGCAAATTGGACAAGGCCCATCAGGTGGAAGATATACTTGGATTCTAGCTTGATACCCAATCAATCCAGCATCCACTAGAGGTATTCCATAGCGTGTACAGATAGAAGATAAAAATATTCTTGAGATAAGGTTGTCTATTCCTGAAACTATAACGTTTGCATTAAGGTAAACTGAAGTAGGCAACTCTTCCAGCCTAGTATTGAAAAAGTTAGCATTGATGTATGGATATTTACTAGTAAGATTTTTAGCAAGTGATTCTGCTTTAAATTTTCCTAAATCCTTTAGCTCAAAGAATATCATACGACTTATATTAGACAATTCAACTTTATCATGATCTACTATTGTTAAATTCCTAACTCCAAGCATTGCAAGGTTTTTTGCTACTTCGTTACCTAAAGCTCCTGCGCCTACCAATAATACATTTGCATTCTTGATCTTTAATTGCCCTTCTTTTCCCCACAATATTAAATGACGAGCCCACAAATAATCAACAATAACTTCCTTAGAATTTTTAATTTCTTCTATGCTTGTTGTTTCATCAAGTTTTTTTCCATCCAAGATAAGGTTCGTTAACTCTGGTTCTATTTCAAAATTTTCGCATACAAATTTTTTCAATTCCTTAAAATCTTTTATGTTTGAAAGTTCTAAATCGATGCTTTTCACAGAAGGAATAGTAACTTTCATTTTTGTTCTTTTTCATTTGTACTTTCTAGAGATGGAATTCTAAAGTGTATTACATCACATTCAGTCTCTTTCTCTTTTTTAGCTTGGTTGGATTGAGTGGGAATTGGATTTATATTAAAATGAATTACCTCTTCATGAATATGCTTGT
>JAVZFM010000079.1:0-6767 GCA_038872815.1 Bathyarchaeia archaeon | reverse complement strand
ACCCTCCAATAAATGAGTTTGAATGAAGTAGTTCAAGTCCATTTAAGGAAATATAATGAATTTTTACATCAAGAAATTAAACCTTCAATAGTAACGAGGCTTTTAAAGAAACAAAAGAGTGGTTAGCCCTAGAGTAGTAGCTGATATAATAGCAGATGTTCATCGCTTATGGGTTTCAGAATTATGCGCAATTTTAGAAATGATCCAAGCAATCGAAACTAAGAATATGAGTATGGTTGAAAAAGTCAAAAATAGATATAAAAAAGAAATAGAGAGGTTCAATACATTAATTAAAGAATATTCTAATGAAGGAATAGAATTAAAGTTCAACGAAGAAGTTTTAAGAAGCTATAAAATTTGTCTCTTTCATTTTAAAAAAGCCATTAAGAACTTAGAGAATTCTGAAGAGAATTTTATAATGGAAATTAATGAAGCTTTAATCCCTCCAAATCCTCCACCAGGAATTTCATATGCTCTTTATGCATCAAAAATGGGCACAGGAGGAGTTTTAACAATTCAATGCAGCATAAGACTAATAATTCCTGGAGAGCCTATGGTTTCAGTAACAGGTCATTCAAATTCCACAATAGTTTGCCAAACAGTTGTTCCAGATGAATCTGTAGAACAAAGAATGCTGTAGAAGCTTGGTTATGGGAAAGGATAGGAATAGATCTAGGAAAATTTCATGTACACTTCCAGATTAGAAGTATCCTAGAGGGGATTCCAGGCCAAGGCGTTTCAGGTAAGTGCTGGGTTTGCAATGTTTATAGCCTTAATCTCAGAGTTAGTTAAAATTTCAATATCGCCCTCTAAGGTCGTTACTGGAACGATAGGAGTTAAACTCGATATAGGACCAGTAGGAGGTATTGGAGGAAGAGGCTCAAATTCAGGTAAAATAATCGGAGTGCTTAAACTAAAAAAATTCGTATATCTGATTTATTAATTCCAAAAGCAAATTATGAATATGCTCAAGATGAAATAAAGCTTTTAGAGGATGAAGGAATAAAAGTACACAAAATTGCAAATGCTTTAGAAAGTTTTAAAATACTTTTCTTTTCAATATAAATGAGGAAAATGTTTTAAGAAGAATTGCTAAATTTATCAATAGAAGCTCATTAAAAACCTAATTTCCATTCTGGGCTTGGAATAGCACAAAGCACTAGAATAATGAAAACGAATATTGAAAGAATCTTTCTATTTCTTTCTAACGGAGATACATCGTCTAATGGTCCTGGGTGGGGAGCTAAAGAAAGATAAATCATGAGTATGGCCATAAGCCACCAACCTAATGCAAAAGTGATTATTGAGGCAATAAAAGAAATAACTTTATGATTTCTCTCTCCAAATATAGCTCTTGAGATATGCCCTCCATCAAGCATACCAACTGGCATAAGATTAAGCATGGTTACAAGCATTCCAACCCAAGATGCAAAAGCTACAGGATGGAAAAGAATATTAGCTTTAAAGATTTTTGGCCCTAAAAGAGAACTTAACACTATGAAAATCAATGGAACTGGTAAAACTATACTTCCAGGCGGTATAGCTTTAGGCGCTATAGGATATGAAAGGTATAACCCTATGAGCGTTGTTGGGATTAAAATCAATAAACCAAAAATTGGTCCAGCTACCCCTAAATCAAATAAGGCATCACGATTTGGAGCTGGAGTTTTAGTTTCTATTACAGCTCCCATTGTTCCTACAAAAAAAGGAACTGGAATAAAATATGGTAATGAAGCTTCAACACCTCTTCTACTAGCCATAAATTTATGGCCTAGCTCATGGCATCCGAGTATGCTAATTATTGCTATCGAGAATGTAACTGCACCATTCCAAGGATTTTTCATAAGACCCATTTCAACCAAAGGCATAGACATTTGATAACCTACAAAAATAGTTGTAGCAACAGTCATTAGAAGTAGTATTAAATTCCAAATCCATTTACTTTTTTTGAATAAAGGCTTAGGCATTATTATTAGAGTAAGTTTTTTATTACGAAGCCTTAAAAAAGGTAAAAAGTTTATACTCATTAGTTCATCTTTGATTTTTAAAAAAGCCAATTTAGGATCAAGAGCTTTAACGTTGAATACGAATTTGTTTTCCTCTATCCAAGAATCTTCTATTAAAAAGCTTTTTTCAATAATTTTACGAATTTCAGGATATCCTAAATTAATCTCACTAATAAAAGCTAAATTTTTATCATATGAATTATCTTCATAAGAGCACAAACTAAACAACGCCACTTTAATAATTTAATCTTGGCAGTACTTTAGTAAAAAGTCTTTCATAAAGTTTATGTCATGTACATAACTTAATAGTGATTAAACATCTAATCCTAAAGCTTCTTTCAATCCTTTATACCTATTCCTTACAGTAACCTCAGTAACATTAGCTGCTTCAGCTATTTCTTTTTGAGTTCTTTTATCGTTTTCAAGAACACATGCAACATAAAGAGCTGCTGCTGCTAAACCTGTCGGATCCTTTCCAGTAACTATTCCTTTTTTCTTTGCTTCTTCAACTATTTCTAATGCCTTTTTTTCTATTTGCATAGATGCACCAATTCTATTAGCAATTTTTGAAACCAATTTTGCTGGATCTTCAATAGGCATTTTAATATCCAATTCTCTTAGCAATAGCCTATAGCATCTAGAAACATCTTTTTTCCTTATTCTACTTGCACCAGCAATATCTTTTAAAGTTCTAGGAGTTTCAGAAAGCCTACACGCAGCATATAAAGATGCTGCCACTATAGCGGCTATTGATCTCCCTCTAACTAATCCTTCTTCAAGTGCTTTTCTATAAATTACAGCCGCTCTTTCTTTAACTGATGCTGGTATATGAAGCTTATCAGTTAGCCTATCGAGCTCAGCCATTGCTTGAGCTAAATTCCTATCTATTGAAGAATGCACTCTTGTTCTAATTTGCCACTTTCTAAGCCTTAGCATTTCTAAACGTGTAGACAATGGAAGTTTTCTACCATAAGCATCTCTATTAATCCTGTTAATCGTTGTAGAAAGGCCTTTATCATGGATTGAGAAAGAAGTTGGAATTCCAACTCTTCCTCTTTCTTCTTTTTCTTCTTTAGTAAAGGCTCTCCATTCAGGCCCTCTGTTAATAATATGTTCGCTTAATACTAAGCCACAGGATTGGCATATTATCTCTCCTTGTTCATAATCTTCAACAAATTTTGTACCTCCACATTCAGGACATTGAGATGTTCTATTCATTTTCATATTTTCAACATTGGTTTGGGACATCTAGGATCCCCTCTATAGAGATAAAAGAGCCATCGTTGTTATAAGTAGAAATCATTAAATTCATGAAAAATTCATTTCATCTGGCCCAATCATAAACCCATTCTTATCTTCTTATATTTAAACTTTTCGGTTTATGGGATAGCTCTGTCAACTTAAGGCTTATTTTGGAGCTCTTCCACGGTTAGTTTTAATGAGCCTTATATGGCTTATGATTTATAGCGTATATTCATACTTTTGTTCCTACAAGCCTTATAGCCATGGATTAATCTTAGCCATATGGATTTAAGCCTATTTAAATAGAAATTCATAGCATAAATTGGCTAGCTTAAGCATCATCGCTATATTGAAATAGCTATACAAGCCTTGAAGGATATAATAGAATGCTAATTACAAAGCATGCGTGTAATTGGATTAGCTTATTCCAAATCTGGCATAACATAGCCCACACAAGCTTTGATAACGCTTAAATAAATGAATTAAGCCAAGAAGTATTTAGGTTCATAGCTTTCATGAAGGATGTAATATTGAGTTGACAGAGCTCTATTATTTTATCCACCATGGGTTGCTGGAATAAAAACTAGCTCATCATTATCTTTTAATTGAGAATTCAATCCTAAAGTTTTAACTTCACGCCCATTTAACAAAACAATAATATTTGGACTTATATTTCCAGTTATTTCATCAATTACTGCTCTTTTAAATTCTTCTTTGTTCACTATTTTAATCAACTCTTGAATAACATCGTTAATCATAGCTGATTCAGGAACTTCAACCCTTAATGATTTTATTTTTGATAAACCACTGAGATCTCCGATCAATTTAATGTTTACATTAATCAAGTAAATGCACTTCTTAAATCAATTTAGCTTAAATCATACGAACATGAATATTTCTTCTTCATACCTACGATTTTCTATAATCGATCCTGGTGAAAACTTTTTGAGCCTTCTTGATTCTAAAGTCCTTAATAAAGTCTCGATTTCTTCTTTACTCAAATTCTTCTTTCTTAACAATTCTAGAGGCATGTTAACTCCTAAAGGCCTAGCTGGGATAACATGCCTAGTGGATTTATGGGGAAAAAGTTTTCCTTCTAACCCATATTTTACTACATCCTCTTTTTTTATAAGAGGCATTGCTAAGATAGCATCTATTTTATTTGTTTTAAGCATAGTAATAGCATCAGATTCTGTTTCATAACCTATTTTTAAGCCTTTACTTTTTAATTCTTTTTCTATAGTTGCAACCATTAAGTAAGCTTCCATTATTTCTTTTTGATTAGCCTTTACAATTATTGATTCGTTTGCATAAGCGATAAATGCAGGAAAAACTCCTTCGCTCACCAATTTTTCAGCTTTTTCTAGTCTAGCTTTATCGAATTTTAAGCTTAACTTATCTAAAACTTCATAAATTTCGTTTAGATCCTCTATTCCAATTATTGTCCTAAACCATCTTCCTAATGTAATGTTAGGATTAAAATAATCTACAAGACATACAGGAATTCTTTCACATCCAATACTTTCAGCAGCAGCAACCCTATGCATTCCATCTAATACTACAAAAGAATTTTTATCTACTATTACTGGATGCCTTATTACTCCATCAGCAATGATCTCATTCGATAATTGCTTAAGCATTTCAGGAATTATTTCTTCATGTAAATATAACTTGCTTATAGGCACAATAGAAATCTCTAAATCAAGTTTTTGATGCTTAATCCTATATGAGCTAAAAGATGACAAAATAATCCCAAAACTTCAATTAAATCAAATTTTAATAAAAAAGGTATTTTGTTTTAAAGTTTAATATTCAGGCGGCATTCCTTCTTCAGGAGTCTTTGATGGGGGAGTAGGCGGTGGCTTAGCGGCAGCGATAACATCATCTATTCTTAAAATCATTGTTGCAGCTTCTGTAGCTGATTTTATTACTTGTTCCTTTACTTTAAGTGGCTCTATAACACCTAATTTCATCATGTCTTCTACTTTTCCACTGAAAACATCAACACCATACCATAACCCATCCTTCTTTTCATGGGATGAGCGAAGTGAAACCATTATATCGATTGGATCTAGCCCTGAGTTTTCAGCAAGTGTTTTAGGAACTATCTCTAAAGCTTCTGCAAAAGCCTCTATTGCTAATTGTTCCCTTCCCCCAACTTTTGAGGCATAATCTCTCAATCTTTTAGCAACTTCTGTTTCCATTGCTCCACCTCCAGCAACGATTTTGTTCTTTGCCACTACATCGGCTACTACTGATAAAGAGTCCTTAAGAGCTCTTTCAGCTTCATCAACTAGCCTTTCTAATCCAGCTCTGATCAAAATTGCAACAGATCTGGGATCTTTACATCCTTCAATGAATACCATTCTATCTTCTCCTATTTTCCTTTCCTCAACTAAGCTTGCAAAACCTAAGTCTTCAGGCTTCAAGTCCTCTAAGTTTGTAACTATTCTTCCCCCAGTAGCTCTCGATAATTTTTCCATATCTGATTTCTTTATTCTACGAACTGCCATTATCCCTTCTTTAGCTAAGAAATGTTGAGCTGTATCGTCTATTCCTTTTTGGCATAAAACTACGTTTGCCCCAGCTTTTTTTATCTTATCAACCATTTCTTTCATTAAACGTGTTTCTTCATCAAGAAAAGCTTTCATTTGAGTTGGATCTGTAATTTTTATCTCTGCACTGAATTCTGTTTTTTCTATTTCCAATGGACAGTCTAGTAAAGCTATTTTAGGATTCTTAAGAGATTTAGGCATTCCTGGATGAACTACTTCTTTATCTATTATTATCCCTTTTATAAGCTGAGTATCCAGCAGACTTTTTCCTTCCTTTTTTATTAATTGAACATTGTCTACATCTGCAAAGTAACCTTCTCCTCGTTTTTCCATTACTTGCATGATTGCATCTATAGATATATCTGCGAAATGTTCTCTAGCAGCTCCTAAACCTTTACTTCGCATAGCAGTAATTGCAACTTTCTTTAAAGTATCTCTATCTTTAAGGTCTATAGGCTTTGAAAGTTCGTTCATCAGCTCTATAGCTTTTTCAGCTGCTTTTTTATAGCCACTAACAATTGTAGTTGGGTGAATCTTTTCATCTAGAAGTTCTTCAGCTTTCTTAAGAAGTTCTCCAGCAACTACAACTGCTGATGTTGTTCCATCACCAACTTCATGGTCCATCGTTTTTGCAACTTCTACCATCATCTTTGCTGCTGGGTTTTGGACTTCAATTTCATCTAGAATAGTGGCTCCATCATTAGATACTGTAACGTCTCCAAGACTATCAACAAGCATTTTATCCATTCCCCTAGGACCTAGAGTGGTTTTAATTACTTCAGAGATAATTCTTGCAGCCATGATATTAGCTCTTTGAGCTTCTCTACCTCTTCTTCTTGAAGTCCCTTCTTTTAATATCAATACAGGTTGTCCTGCAAGATAGGCCAAATGTTAACACCTCCACTCCATCTACTTATTTCGTTATTAAGACTATTTAAAATATAAATATATATACCAGAAGAGA
>JAVZFM010000078.1:0-6832 GCA_038872815.1 Bathyarchaeia archaeon | reverse complement strand
CTTATTGATGCTATGATAAACATTATAGCGTCAAAAATTGCAATTGCAACTAAGTCCAGTAAAAGGTTTGAAACATCCCCTGTAATTAATAAGCTTCTTACTGCATCTACAACATAGCTTAGTGGAGTAAATGTTGAAAAGTCTTTTAGGATTGGTGGCATAATTTGAACTGGGTATAAGGCGTTGCTTGCAAAGAATAGAGGCATAATTATAGCTTGGCCTATGCCCATAAATCGTTCGCGGGTTTTCATAAATGAAGCTACAAGTATGGATGTGGCTGCGAATCCGCCGGAAGCAAAGAATACTATTGTGAAGGCTAGCATTAAGTAAGCTGGGTCAGGTATAAACTTCACGCCAATTATAAGGGCTATTGGCAGAATTATCAGGGATTGAAATATTGCTCTTACGCCTGAAGCCATAGACCTCCCTATTACCATGGAGTGCCTTGAAGCTGGGGTAACAAGCAACTTCTTTAAAATGCCGGAATCTCGCTCCCAAACCATCATTAGTCCATAGAATATACTAACAAAAGTTGTTGTTTGAATCATGACGCCTGGAGTTATAAAATCAGTGTATGGCACTCCGCCAGTCGGTATAGCCCTAACACTACTCATCACAGGTCCGTAAATCACTATCCATAGGATTGGTTGAATTGCCCTAAAGTATATTTCTGTCCTATCATGGCGTAGTCTTCTCAATTCAAGCTCAATCATAACCAGTATATTTTTTAAACCTTCCATCATGCCTTATCTCTTCCTAATCATGTATCGCATATGCATAACATCGCTAATTCTATCTTTCTCCTCAAGCCTTGTCCCAACATACTTAAGGAAAACATCGTCCAAAGTTGGTTTAGTTATAGAAACTTTTCCCATGGATATGCCTTCAATTTTTAAAAAATTCATAAGAGTAGGCAAGGTTAATTCAGCATTATCAACAAACACGCTTAAACTTTTATCTTCAACAAAAACATCCTTTACAAAATTTAATCTCCGAAGTTCTTCAACTATTTCAGGTTTAATGGCAGCATTTTCAAGCGTAAATGTGATAATTTCACCACCCAATGAATGCTTTAACTCCTCGCTTGTTCCTTGAGTTGCTATCTTTCCCTGATTAATTATGGCTATGTCATCTGCGTATAAGTCGGCCTCATCCATATAATGTGTATTAAAGAATATAGTTACGCCATATTCCTTCTTAAAAATATTTAACCTTTCCCATACAACCTTTCGTGCAGCGGGATCCAAACCAATAGTTGGCTCGTCTAAAAACATGATTTTCGGTCTAATAAGCATGGCACATGCTATTTCAAGCCTTCTTATCATTCCGCCAGAATATGTTCGAACCAAATCATTTTTCACATGGGTTAAACCCATATGTTCTAAAACTTCATCGATTATTTTTTTCCTTTCATCAGCTGGCAAGCCAAAAATTTTAGAATAAATTAAAAGATTTTCATAACCACTAATATCCGTCCAAACGCTCATCTCTTGAGGGACATAGCTGATTAGCCTCCTAACCTTGCTGCCTTGACGGACAACATCTAAACCGAAAACGTATGCTTCTCCAGCGGTAGGCTTAATCTGTGTTGTCAAAATGCGCATAAGCGTAGTTTTTCCAGCACCATTCGGTCCTAACAATGCAAAGGCCTTTCCAGCCTCAACCATTAAATCTACACCATTCAAAGCCCTAACTTTTCCATTGTAAACTTTTACAAGATCATTAACTTGAACAGCAAAATCCATTTTCATATTACCCTTTAGCAACCAGTAAGCATAGGTTTAAAAACTTTATGGAAAAAATGGAGATACTGGCAAGCTTACCATCCTAGCGTAGCATTCCTAGGATTCGATGAATCCTAAGATGATTGTAGCCATAGGCCAATATTTGAGCTATTGCGTTTATGGCTAATAGGCTTTTGTCATTAATGTTATTGTAAAAGCCTTTTAGCCTTTCTTTAAGCGTTCTATGGCGTTTCTTTTTGCCAAAAGAAGCCATTCTAGGCTAAGCTGGCTTAAGGCCAATGGATAATTATAAGCCTTTATCTACTAAGATTAAAGGCTTATTTGAACAAGCTTATGAATTTACGATTTAAAAAGATTTTGGAAAAGATTCTTGAAGAAGAAAAAATCCCTTTTGAGCTATTCTCTAAAGAAGAGGAAGAAATAAGACTTTATGCAAATAAAGTTGTAGATGCAATTCTTAAATTTAAAGAAAAGCTTCTTTCAAGCAAGATGAAGGTTAGTGAAGTAAAATAGGAATACCAGAAATCGTTGGAGGAGACCTAAGACTTTATGGTCCTTTTGAAGCTGAAGACATTTTCGCTTTGCCAGAAGAAAATGCTGAAGCATTAATTAAAAGAGACGCTGCTAAAAAAGCAGATTACAAAAGTTAAACTTTCTAACTTTGAAAAATTAACCTTTATAGGCAAAAGGCTTGTATTAACTCAGGGTTTAAAATCTAAACAATATCTGTCTGACTCCTTCCTAATGAATTTAGGCTCATAAAAATGAGTACAAGGTTTTTTGGCTTTTTAAAGGCTATTAAGGCTTATAGGTTTTTAAGCATAATTTGCCTAGCTTCTCTCTCTTAGATGAGAGCAAAAGAAATAGATGCCAAGTTTGCATTATCTCTCATGAGTGCAATCCTAGCTTCCTTCTCCTTTTTATCAGGTCTAATAATTTGGCCTATAGGACTTCTTCAAATATTGCTTTCAATTAGTAGAAGAAAATTACTGAAAACCACGTTGTGGTGCTCTTTGGGCACTCTCATCTTCGTATATTTATGGCTACGTCAAGCCAGCCTCATTATCCTCCACTAGAGTGCGTCTTAACACATCCATTGAATAGCTTCAAATATTTCCTGACGCTTACGGGAGCCCCGTTCTCCTATAATGTGGAAAATGCTATAGCATTTAGCTTGACCGTTATGTTAGTCACTTTATTCGTCGTCGCCCTCGCGCTTAAAGAGAAAATCCTTAGGAAAAACGAGGTATGGCTTTCTTTCGTGTTCTTTGCCTCTCTATCCTCTTTGCTTACCACCGTAGGGAGGGTTGGTTTTGGAGTGGAATAAGCTTTATCATCGAGATATGTGTGTATAACAACCCTGGGAATTGTGGGCCTATATCTCCTTGCGCTATCTGTCTTTCAAAGATAGTTTGCAAAGCATAAAAGCTTCGGGATCTATGCTTTACTTGCATTGTTTTCGTAGGCTCATTAGTTTCATACGGTGCCGGATGGAGAATGGATAAGAATGACAAGTACCTTAAAGAAATTGGAGAATATGTTCTGACCACTTACAAGATCCAATCTGACGAAAATATAAGGAAGTACCTTTATCCAGCTCCTGCATTTGCAAAGGAAATGGCGAAATTCTTAGAAGAGAACAAATTGAATGTTTTCAGCAAACACGTAACGAATATTTCAGAGCTAAAGCTAATCGAGTCTGATACGTTATTCTGGATAGATAGTATAAACGGCAAGATAATATCTCAGCAAACCTCACCTATCGTAATTGATTCAAAAAAAGAAGAAGCCATAACCATTTATGGCTGGGCAGTAGATAAAGAAGCAAATAGTTCAGCTTACGCAGTTTTCTTAACCATAGATGGAAAAATAGATATACCCACTTATTATGGTTTAGATAGGCCAGATGTAGCAGAGGCTTATAAGAATCCGAGCTTTAGGTTTTAAGGTTTCATGGCTACATTTTCTTCTTCTATTCTTGAAGAAGGCATACATACACTTTCTATAAAGATAGTTACGAAAAATGAAAGTGGATATTATAGCCCGGAGCAAAAAGTAAAATTTATAGTAACAAAATAGCTCTCTAAAAAGTCAAGAAAGTTTAGACGGCTGTGAAAAATCTTCATCATCAAATGTTTCCTCCAGAGATGGAATTATTGGAGGGGTAGCTTTAAAAAAGACGCTTAAAGATATATTCTTAAAATATTTTTGTATTTTTAAAATATCAATTAAAATATCAATCTTTTTAAAGGACTCGATATATAAAATTCGTTACCATAATGTGGAAATGAATTCGAGGCAGCTTAAAAATGCAGTTTAAGGAGCTTTTAATGGCGCTTTACAAATGCCATGTTCAGGGATTGATTTATTTTGATTCAGAATACTTAGCGGCATTTCTGAATCGTCAAATCAAAGAGGTTTCAAAGGATTTAAGCCGCCTCTACCATATGGGCTTCCTTAAGCGAAGAAGGCTTAAGCGTGAATGCCTATCGAAGCATGGTAAGCTATGCTATAAAGGCTATAAATATGAGTATTCGGCTTTCGAATCAAGGGTTAAAATATATCCAATGGATGACTCAAGAGAAGCCTTTTGAGGAAGCGCTATACTCTAAAATCGTATCTGAGGTTGCTTCTCAAATCCCTGAGGATTTAAAAGAGGCAAACATACTTTATGCAATCTATAAGGGAAATTCAAGATATAAAGGAGCTAACAGGCTTCTTCAAACCTTAGGAGTAATGTTTCCCCTATTGCCAGCTTTAGCTGGAAGATTGGCAAAGATGGCTTTTGAAAATGAAATGCTAGAAAAAGAATGTGAAAATCTAAAGAAAGAATGCGAAGGTTTAAAAGGAATCTTAAATGAGTTCGCTAAGATTATCAATGAGCTTTATATTAAAAACGAGCAATTTACGCAGATCGGTTGTAAATTATTCTTAATCAATGTCAAAATGATTGAAGCTTATGAAAAGCTTTTCTATGCTTTATCGACTAAGAATGAAATCCAAAGAAAAATTATTACAGATCTTGCTTTAATTCTAATGATAAAGTTCCATGAAGAAGCTTTAAGCTCCTTAAATTCATCTCCCGCTATTACGCTAAAGAGCAAATATTTTATGAGGAATATATTGGTGAGGCTAAGCAAATAATCGAGGAGCTTAAAGCAGATAATCGCGATATTTATTAGCTTAAGCCTAATGTAATAATATGAGTTTTTCAACATTCTTCATAAGCTTTAAGCTCCATTGTAGGGAATAGAATGTTATAAGGAGCGATCAATAGACCCAAACGGATAAAAATGGTTTAAACGTTTGTAGTCATCCTTATAGCAACTTATTCATGATTCGAGTGGCATTAGGACTTATGGCAATAGAGGCTATAATAGATAATGGATCAATAAAGAAGCATTTGTCTTTTTGTATATAAGCAATTAATTTAGCTTATAGGAAAGACTTTATAGTTAGCTAAATCGATGGAAAAGGCAAGGTATGATAAGCCTTAATCTGCTTAGCCTTTATAAACTTGCAAGCATAAATATGCTATAAAAGAAAAGAGTGACTGATTAATTAAAATCCGCTTATTCTATTCGTTATATGTTAATACAATCCTATTTTAGGCAAAAATTTTTTTAACTATCTAACGTTAATTGTAGGAAAAGAAAAATTTAAAAAATTAATTATGAAACTAAACTATAAGGAGGATGCACATGTCAAAGAAATTGTTAGAACACTGTCTCATTACTTTTTTCTTCATGGCAATAGCCTACATATTTTTAGGTACTAACCTAATTGAAGGAAAAATAGCAGCGCCAATGGATTTACTCCTAAGTTTTGCTGGATGGAAAGAATCAGGAATCTCCCTACCTCTTTTTAATAATGAGCGCTCTGACGTTGTAGATGCTATTTTACCAAGATGGATTTTTTTAAGGAGTCAAATTATTGGGAAAAAGCTTCCCTTATGGAATCCATTAGTAGCTGGAGGCGAACCTGCTTTTCTACTTCCCCTGATTATGGCGTTCCTATCTATCTCAGCTGCTTTATGGGAAAGCCGTTGGCGAAAATGGCCGCTTTCCCCTATGTTTTGGATAGTTTTAATAGGTTTAACTCTTGTTGCAATCTATTAAACGCCAAAATTTTTGGCCTCTCTTCTTTACCGACTACCAGTACCGAATAACAACCTAAATAGCAGGATGCTATCTATACTTGGGTTAGAATTATCAATTCTTGGAGCAGTTGGTCTTCAGATTATGCTTAATAAAATACGTTTAAGAATAAGCGTCTACTCTGAAAAGTCATTGCGAAAAACTTTATTAATCCTCCTAATCTTGATAATAATTGTATTACACTTTATGGATGCATCTAGAGTAGGGTGAGCTCAAAATGCAGTAGTACCAATAGAAACGTTCTATCCAAGCACTCCTACTCTTGAGACTCTTAAAACCAGATTCGAATACCTTAAAATTTTAAAAATTTTTACTCTCACCATAAAGACTAGTGATAAGATAGGAAATATTCTAGAAAGATGGAGAGAGGGGATCGATGAACGATTATTTCATTCTTATGAACCTATAGCCTAACGGCTTGCTAGCCTTAATCAAGCCATAGTGCTCAGTTATGGCTCTTAAGCTTAATCCAGCTAAGTAGAAAATTATGGCCCAAACCTTGTCTTCAAGCGAAACCTTATTATGCTTAAAAAGCTTATTAGCTTTAATGGCCTCCAAAAGCCTTGTAAAGGCATTCATGCATTAATCACCAACTTAAATAGGCTTAGGAGTCCGGCAAAAACCTTATCTTGCCAGCATCATTTTATTCAAAAATAAAACTTAAATTTAAGAATTTAAAAAAATTATTAATGGTGCAATTGCCTATATGAGTAGTCGGCATAATAAAGCTTGGAGTGCCATAAAATTCCGTAATTTCAAATTCCAATCCATTTTTGGTGTTAAAAATGGTTTTGGGATACCATATAATTGCGGAGTTTTATGGTGTTCCAAGCCATTTAATAGAAAAAACAGATACAGTAAAAAGGATTTTAGATAGTGCAATTGCTAAATCAAAATTAAATAGGATTTCTTCTCATTTTTATCAATTTG
>JAVZFM010000077.1:0-6894 GCA_038872815.1 Bathyarchaeia archaeon | reverse complement strand
GTTTTAGGCCGCCATATAGCTTCTCTTGTTTATATTAAACAATTAAAATAAATCTAGTGATCTTATGGAAAAAAAGAAAGTTCCACTTACTGCATTAAAAGATGGAGAAACAGGAACGATTATTTCATTAATTGCTGGTTATGGAAAAGGAAGAATGCAATGTTGGGGGCTTGAAAAAAGACTAAATGATATGGGTTTAATTCCAGGTACAAAGGTTACTGTTGTAAAGTCAGCTCCATTTCATGGGCCTTTAGAAATTCTTGTTAGGGGCTCGAGGCTTGCGCTTGGTAGAGGCGTTGCTGAAAGAATTTTAGTTGAGGTTGAAGGTTAAATGGGTAAAAAGAAACTTCTTATAGCTTTGGCAGGAAATGCAAATGTTGGAAAATCTGTAATCTTTAACTATTTAACAGGTTTACATCAACATATTGGAAACTGGCCTGGAAAAACTGTAGAAAAAGCAGAAGGGACTTTACACTTTAAGGGTTATATAATAGATATTATTGATTTACCTGGAATATACTCATTATCCGCTTACTCTTTAGAAGAACAGATTTCTAGAAGGTATATTGCTATTGAAAAACCAGATGTTGTAATAAACGTTATAGATGCGTCTGTTCTTGAAAGGAACCTCTATTTTACATTACAACTCATAGAATTAGAAACTCCTATGGTAATAGCCTTAAACCAAATGGATGTTGCAAAAAGAAAAGGAATTGAAATAGATATAAAAAAATTGGAAAAGCTTTTAGGGATACCTGTTATTCCTACTATAGCGATAAAAGGAGTAGGACTTTTTCAACTTTTAGAGGAAGCAATTGAAGTAGTTGAAAAAGGGCAAATGATAAAGCGCAATTTAATGAAATTTGGAAAGGAAATTGAAGAAAGAATCGATAAGCTTACAAAAACGATTGAAGATGCTCATTTTCTATACCCGCCAAGATATACGGCAATCAAGCTGTTAGAAGGAGATGAAGAAATAGAAAATGAAGTGACAAAGTTTGATCCACAAATAGTCTTTATGGCTAAAAAACTTGTGAAAGAAATTGAAGATCTTCATGGGCACTCTTGCTCAACTGTAATAACTGCTGAAAGATATGAAATTGCTGGCCGTATAGCTAGAGAAGTTCAAAAACTGGTAACTCCTATAAAGCCAAAATTAGTGGAAAGAATTCATAATATTACAACTCATAAAGTTGCAGGATATTTTATAATGGCCTCTTTACTTCTTTCAATATTTTATTTTATTTTTAATATAGGGGGATATATTTCAGATCTTTTAAATAAATTGTTTTATAATATAGAACCGCTTCTTTATGGCTTTTTTGGGCCAAGAGCAATTGGAGAGCTAGCTTGGAGCACTATGGAAGGAATTATTGCTGGTACTACGATTGCTTTGCCATATATTATTCCATTTTACATAATGTTATATATTTTAGAGGATTCTGGTTATCTTAGTAGAGTTGCTTTTTTAATGGATAACCTTATGCATAAAATTGGGCTACATGGAAAGGCTTTTATTCCATTGATTCTCGGTTATGGATGTAATGTTCCAGCTTGTTTAGGGTGCAGAATAATGGAGACTGAAAGAGAAAGAATTCTTGCAGTTTTTGTTACAACCCTTATACCATGTGCTGCTCGTACTGTTATAATTCTTGGTTTAGTTGGCAAGTATTTAGGTATTGAATGGGCACTAGCGCTTTACATTTTTGATCTAATAGTGATTTTTATTCTTGGAAGGTTCGCTTTTAAGATTTTACCAGGTGAGCCAACTGCCTTAATTATGGAAATGCACGATTATAAAATTCCTCATTTAGTAACAGTTTTAAAACAAACATGGTTTAGGTTGTTAGAATTTATAAAAATAGCTTTTCCATTAATAATTTTTGGAAGTTTTACAATTAAGCTTATAGAAATTTTAGGCTTACTTGAACCTATAGCAATTGCTTTAAGTCCAATAACAGTTGTATGGCTGGGGTTACCAATGATTACTGGAATAACTTTGATATTTGGAGTTTTAAGAAAGGAACTTACACTTATTATGCTTGCAACACTCTTAGGAACAACAAACTTTTTAGAAATTCCAGGATTTGGCCCTATTCAAATGATTGTTTTTACATTAGTAACCATGTTCTATATACCTTGTATAGCAACGATTGCTGCCTTAATAAATGAAGTTGGTTGGAAAAAAGCTTTATTTATAACTATTTTTGAAATAGCTTTTGCAATAGCTTTAGGTGGGATAACATTTAGGTTTTTAACTCTACTAGCCATTTTCAAGCACTTCTAAAGCTCATAGCTTATAAAGGTTTCCAACGCTATTCCATATAAATGATTTTGGCATCGTATTGGCTATTGCATAGTTTCCTCGCCAACCTGTACAATGAGATGGTACTAATAACGTAGGATTTATTCTTTTTAATTCTTTTATTGTTTGACTTATAATTAATTCATATTCCTTTCCTGCTAGGTGGAACCCGCCTAGTATAGCATAAATGTTTTTTACTCCTGTAAGCTGTTGTGCATAAGCTATCGTGTTTATTATGCCTGCATGAGCACACCCAGAAAGAATGACTAAACCCTTCTTTTTTAAGTTTATTACAAGCGCACAGTCATCTAAAATTAACGGATTGGGTAACCATTTTCCATCTATAAATATTCTATTTTGTGGATATCCTTTCTCGAAACTGGTTTTTCCAGGAATCCCACCAGTTATAAGTATTAAATCATTAGCTATTAAGTACGGTTGCTTTGTTTTAATATAGCCAACTTTAACCTTTCTTCTTTTGGAAAGCATGGATATTTTATAACAACTCCTTTAGAATTAACTACGCCACGTATTTTAAGCATATCCTCGTGTATGATAACGGGCAAATAATTCCTACCTGTAGCTTTAACTATAGCTTTTAATCCACCAAAATGATTATAATGCCCATGAGAAATGACTATGCATTCTATTTCAGATAGATCTATTTCCATCTTTTTGCATTTTTTAATACACCATTTGGGCTATTGCCTGCATCAAACAGTATGGCATGAAATTTATTGTTATAAAAAACTCTAATAAGCATTGAAAATCCATGTTCGGCTGTTAAAAGACAAAAAGACTTATTAGTCCATTCTTTAAAGTTTTTTACGCTTTTTCTTTGAGTTGTTGATAAATAATCTATTGAGTTATCCATTAAGCTAATTATTTCTAAAGCTTCAGCTTCTTTAAGCTTAAGGCTTTGAGCAAGCTTTTCATTTTTCATACTCATTTTTGCTCCATTTTTACAGAGTTCCTCTATAGTAGATTGTTGCAGGGCATCCAACACATCTTCTACTTGTATATCGTGCGCATGGTTTACAATCAACGTTACATGGTGCAACCTCGCTCCCTTTATGGGCAAGATGTTCCCTCACTTGGAGAAAGGGCGAGAATTGAATTTCCCCTATTGGGTAGAATTCTGATCTACGTATACCAGTACTACTTCTTAATGAACATCTTTCTATGGATATGCTCTCAAGAGTATCTTGGTCTTCTGCTACTACAAGAGCAATTAAGTTATAGCCTCCTATAGTTTTAAAAATTTGAATAACTCTAGGGCAATCTTTAAATCTTTCTAACAATTTTTGCATTGCTTCAGCACTTTCTACTTCAAGTAAAACTATCGCAGGAAAAAGTTTAAATAAAAATGGATTTAATAATGCTGAGATTTTTATAGCACCTTCTTGAAGAAGTTTTTGTAACCTTTTCTTGACTCCCATACTTGTAAGTCCAGCAATTTTAGCAAGCTTCTTCAATTTTGTTCTTCCATTTATTTGGAGTTGTGAAATTATTTTTCTATTAACATTATCCAATACTGTGCCCTCTGTTTATTTTTTAAACATAAAGTATTAATATAGTTTACGTAATAAACTAAAAGTGTAGAGGGGTCTCTATGAGCATAGAATGTAATGGCAAGTGCGAGTCTTGTTTAAAAGTAAATGAATGTTCAGATCCCAAAAAGGAAAAATGGGAGCAAGATCAAAAGCTTAAGCGAAATTTAAGCAAAATCAAGGCATAAAATAGCGATTATAAGTGGTAAAGGAGGCGTAGGAAAAAGCACAGTAACAGTGAACCTTGCTGTAGCTTTTAAAATAAATGGTTATGCAAATAATGTTGGCATCCTTGATGCTGACATTCATGGTCCAAGCGTGCCTAAAATGCTTGGGCTAAAAGGTCAAAGGCTTCAAGCTCTTCCAGCAGGATTGATTTTTCCAGTTACAGGACCATTTGGTATAAAAGTTGTATCGATAGATTTTTTGCTCCCACGCGATGAATCTCCAGTTATTTGGCGTGGACCGTTAAAAATGAGGGCAATTCAACAGTTTTTATCTGATATAATTTGGGGCGATCTAGATTTTCTATTCATAGATCTCCCACCTGGAACTGGTGATGAACCATTAAGCATTATACAGCTTATTCCAAATATAGATGGCGTTATCATAGTAACTATTCCCTCCGAAGTTTCCCAAATAGTTGTAAAAAAGGCAATAAATTTTGCAAAAGAGTTGAGTGTTCCTGTGATTGGTATAATCGAGAACATGAGTGGTTTCATTTGTCCAAAATGTGGAGCAGAAATCAATATCTTTAAAGTTGGTGGAGGACAAAAAATAGCAAATGATTTGGCAATTCCATTCTTAGGAAGTATACCAATAGATCCTGAAATTTGCGCTGATTCTGATGATGGAAAATCATTCATAATTGAGCGCTCAAATTCTCCAGCAACAAAAGCATTCATGGATATAGCAAAAAAAATCGAGAACTTTTTAAAGCATAAAAACAACTTGAAAACTCACTTTTTAGATAAAGAAAAAATGTGATTTAAATGAAGATTTGCATATCCGCAACAGCAAACAGCTTAGATTCATCTATAGATCCAGGTTTGGTAGATGTTCGTACTTTATCATAGTGGATTCTGAAACTATGCAGTTTGAGGCAATTCCAAATTTAGCTTCAGGAGCTATGAGTGGGGCTGGGATACAAGCAGCTCAAATAATAATAAACAAGAATGTTGAAGTACTTATAACTGAAAATATTGGTCCAAAGGCCCTTCAAGCCTTATTGGTTGCAGGAATAAAAATTGTTATATGTGCTTATGGGACTGTAAGAGAAGCTATTGAAAAGTACAAAAAAGGAGAGCTTAAAGAGATTAATAATCAAGCTACTTGGAGGCATTTTAGAATGAAAGTAGGTAGAAGAAGGGGTTTGGCAATGGTAAGCTCATATTTATCGATATTGTGTATTATTTAAAATTTTTGAAAATTAAGGAGGTGAAAAATTTGAAAGAAAAAATTGTAATTCCTACAGAAGATGGAAATGGACTTAATGGTAAGTTATCAGAGCATTTTGGTAGAGCACCTTTCTTTACTATCATTGGGCTTGACGAAAATGGTGATATTGTGAATGTACAAGTAGTGCCAAATGAAAGTGAGCATTTTGGCGGGTTTGGAAAACCTTCAAATCATATATTACAATTAAAGCCTAATGCTATAATTACTTATGGAATGGGACCACGAGCGTTAAGTATTTTTCAAGAAGCTAAAGTAGCTGTTTTGAAAGCAAATGCAGATACTGTTAAAGAAGTTATTGAGGCATATAAGCAAGATAGGCTTATAGAGCTTACAGAAGGTTGCCATCGTACTTGTCACCATTAGGGATTTTACTATTAAAATAAAGTAATCATGAGGAGTATATGAAATGATTATTTATCCTCAATGCGCAAAGTGTTCACATGCTTATTGTAGCAATATGCCATTAGATGAAATTGACAAAAATTTACTTCCAAACTTTTGCCCTATGAAAACAAATGGAGAAACGATTAAATCAGTAATTAAAGAGTATGAAGAAAATAATATAAAGAAAATTTATGTTCCTGCTACGATTACGGAAAAGGAGGCATACGAATATGTTAGAGGCACACTTATGGCTATACGCCCTAGAATTAATGAGATTTAGAGTTTAGTAAACTTATTAATGCAAAAATAATTGGAGTAGCCTTTTGTGCTGGGTTGCAAGATGAAGCTGCTAGAACAGTAACAATTCTTGAAGAGGCAGGATTTATTGTTGCATCGGTAAGATGTAAATGTGGTGCTATTGATAAGACGAAACTTGTGGCTAAAGAACATAAGATTGGTAATCCATTAAAATTTGAAGCTGCTTGTAATCCTGTTCTTCAAGCCCAACTTCTGAATAACGCAGGAACAGATATTAACATTATTGTTGGCTTATGTGTAGGGCACGATATGCTTTTTACTATGTATTCAAAAGCTCTAGTAACGACTTTAATAGTCAAGGATAGACTATTAGGCCATAACCCAGTCATAGCTCTTTACAGCAACTATCATAAAGAAGTGATTAAATCACAAAAGAGAATTTAAAAAAGATTGAGAACAGAACTTACTATGATAATTTCAGTTGCTAGCGGGAAGGGTGGTACTGGAAAAACAACATTAACTGGAGCTTTTGCTTTTTTAGCAAAAGAATCTATAGTTGCAGATTGCGATGTAGATGCTCTGAATCTTCATATACTTTTACATCCAAAAGTTATTAAAAATCAAGAATTTAAAGGCTCAAAGTTAGCTGTTATTGACTATATAAAATGCATTAGATACGGTTTATGTATGGAAAAATGCAGATTTAACGCTATAACAAAAGAGCTTGAGGTTGATCAATTTTCTTGTGAAGGTTGTGGCGTATACACTGTTGTATGTCCAACAAACGCTATAGCCTTGAAAGAACGTATTTCTGGGTACGTTTATATATCAAAAACAAAGTTTGGCTTTATGACACAAAGCATGTGTCATAAATCCAGGTGAGGCGAACTCTGGGAAATTGGTTTCATTGGTAAGACTTTACGCTAAAATATTAGCTGA
>JAVZFM010000076.1:0-7053 GCA_038872815.1 Bathyarchaeia archaeon | reverse complement strand
TTTGGAACTCAAACTTCAATTACATACGATTTAAAAATTGATAAAGGAAGTTTAATAGAGCCGGTATATATTTCTGTAAAAGATTTATATATTATAGAAAAAAATTTACAAAAAAATATTACGATAATATGCTTAGGAAAAGTAAAAGCTTTAGGAACTGATAATCAAAGCGATATAAACTTTTATATACTCGATGAAGAAAATTTTAAGAATTGGAAGAATAGAGAAGAAAACGTTAATTATAGGCTAAGGCTTTTAATGGTTAAAGAATTTAACAATAGTTTAGTCATCGATAAAGACGATAACTACTTTTTCATTTTTGATAATTCTTACTCTTTCCTTAAAAAAGAAATAGAGTTTCAAGTAACCTATGAGCGTCCAATTCTAATTCCTAAAGAATCTAAATCTTATAAATGGAACAATTTTGGTATTATTTTAGCTATTTTAGGCTCAGTTTTAACAGTTTATGGGGCGATTAAAAAAGAGCCTATTCCATGGAGTTAATTTTGTTTACTTTTTCATAAACAAAAACCAAAACCCTTAAATCTAAAATCTATTTTGACCTTTTTAATACTTGCTTAGGATGTATAAGCCATCATCTTTTATTGCTTAAGCTTACCCGATTTAAAGAGTTGTTGATTATGGAAGTTGGAATAGTAGGGTATGGAGTATATATCCCAAGGGAAAGGATAAAATCTACTGAGATAGCAAGATTCAGGGAAAGTAAAAGAAAGGATCTGGAAGATTTTCTAAAAAAAATCAAAGATGGTTTACTTCTTGGATGCAAATCTATAGCAAACTTATCAGAAGACACTATAACTATGGCTACAGAGGCATCTGAAAACGCTATAAATATGGCTGGAATAGATCCTAAAAAAATAGGTTCAGTAGTTGCAGGCTCAGAATCAAAACCTTATGCTGTTGGAACTATTGCAAGACATGTAGCATCTTTTATTGGTATTGGTGAGAATGTTTACGTAGCTGATTTAGAAGGTGCTTGTAACGCTGGAATGCAGGGTGTTAGCTTTTTATACTCTGAAGTTAAAAGTGGACGTATAGATTATGGATTAGCAATAGGATCAGATATAGCTCAAGCACCTATAGGAGATCCTTTAGAATACTCAGCTGGAGCTGGAGCATGTGCTTTTGTAATTGGAAAGGATGATTTAGTTGCAACAATCGAAGATATAGCTCCATATTCATCGCTTACTATGGATTTTTGGAGAAGAGAAGAATCGTCTGTACCAAAGCATTTTGGTAAAACAACTGTAGATGCTTACATGAAGCATGTAATAGGTGCTATAGGAGCTTTATTGAAAAGACATAAGGATATTTCCCTTAAAGATTTCGACCATATAACCTTTCATCAACCCTCTGGGTATGTGCCTTTAAAAACTTGTAGAGTCTTAACCCAACCTAACATTGAGTTTTTGGACGATAAAAGCATAGAAGATAGGATAAGGATAACTCAAGAAGATATAGACAAAAAAGTTAAACCTTGGTTAAGGGTTTTAGATACAGGTAATACTTATGCTGCATCAACAATGATAGCTATTGCATCAATTTTAGATAAGGCTTCTCCAGGAGATAATATACTAGCTGTTCCTTATGGATCTGGTGCTTACTCTTTAGCTGTATGGATTAAAGTTGAAGAAAATATTTTGAAAAAACGTGAAAAAATTCCTAAAGTTGAAGACTATGTAAATCGTAAAATAGAAATAAGCTTTAAAAAATATGAAAGCTATTTGAAAGAAAGGCTTAAAAAAAATAAGAAAAAATTGAAAATGGAAAGAATAATTGGAGAAATAACTCCATTAAGCTCAGAAAGCTTCGAGGTTTCGCTTTGCGATTGTTGTAAAAGGATTTACTATCCTTCTAGAAATAAATGTTTAGAGTATGAATGCTTGAACAAACTTTCAATTAAAGCCTTTCCTAAATTTGCTAAACTCGATTCTTTTGAAAAACTTCCTTCAAAGAGTAAATCTATAACAAATTATGATATAATTACTCAAGGAAAAGTATTGTTAGTTGATTGTGATTTTAATGAATTAAAAAAAGATATAGAAGTTGAAGCAGTGATAAGAAGACTAGATTATGAAGGACATGACGGATTGATAATTTACGCTCCTTGCTATCGCCCTCTTTTTAGAAAATTCATTCTTGCTTAAAGCTTTGTTTTACTAATCCACATGCTTTACAGTATTTTGCATCAAGAACTTCATAAAATCCATCCTTTTTAGTTATTATTAAAGTATTTTGGAATTTATGCCCAAGAATTGCACACCTCATTTATTACACCTCCATCTATGTTTTTATTAGTTTAATTGGTATATAAATGTTTCTATTTTGGAACATATATGTTCAATTTCAAATAGGGTTAACTTTATAAATTATTACCAAAGAAATTAGAAAAAAGGATGCCAACCAATTTAACAGCAGAAGCAAAAGCAAAATGGAAAAAGTATTTAAGTGCTAAATCTAATAAAGAAAAGCTTATAGCTTTACAAGAGTTTTTATCCTCTATACCAAAGCATAAAGGAAATGAAAAATTAAGGTCACAAATAAAAAAGAAAATATCTTCTTTAAAGCTTGAAATAGATGAGGAGAAAAAGAAAAGTAAGCATTCAGCTTACATATATAAGTTTGAAAAAACTGCAGCAGCCCAAGTAGCTATAATAGGATTTACAAACGTTGGGAAAAGTAGCCTTTTAACAAGTTTAACAAATGCTAAACCAGAAATAAGCTCTTATCCTTACACTACAAAATCACCAATAGCAGGAACAATGAATTTTAAAGATATTCAATTCCAATTAATAGAGCTACCTGCACCGACTATAAAAGATTTTAATGAAGCTTTTTGGGAGTCTAAGATTTTCGAATTGATTAAAAGCCTTGATGCTTTAATTATAATGCTAGATTTAACTGGGGATCCATTAAATGAATTTAAAATGATCTTAAATATGCTAAACAAAGCAGGAATATCTTTAGAAGTGCCTAGAAGTAAAGTTGAAATAAATATTGAAAAATGTGGAGTAGGAATTCAAACCATGGTAATGGGCAATTTAATTGATTGTACTAGCGAAGATTTAAAAAAACTCTTTAAAGATCATGGAATAAAAAATGCTAGAATCACTTTAATAGGAAGTATAAAGCTAGAGGATGTTGAAAAAGCTATTTTAGAAAGATTAAAAGTTTTTAAACCAGGTTTAATTTTAGCAAATAAAATTGATTTATGTGAATTAAATGAATTAGAAAATAGCTTAATGGATTTAAAGAATTTCATTAAAAACGAAATTCCCGTAATTCCAGTTTCTTGTAAAACTAAGCAAGGCTTAAACGAGTTGGGCAAATTTTTGTTTGATATACTGGGAATAGTTAGAGTTTATACTAAAAATCCTAAAAGCAAAGAATTATCCATGAATCCAATAATAGTTAAGCGTGGAAGCACTATAGGTGATGTTGCTAAAAAAATCCATAGTAGCTTTATAGAGTTTTTCAAATATGCTAAAGTTTGGGGTAAAAGTGCAAAATTTCCAGGAGAAAAAGTTGGAATAGAACATTCAGTTGAGGATGGAGATATAGTTGAAATCCATATAAATTGAAGTGATTTTAGAATGAATAAGATTTTTTATGAAAAAAAAGAATTTATAGAATTGCCTGAAAAAATATTAAACGATAAAACTAAAATTCTCAAACCGCAAAAAATTTTTTTAAGAAAATCTCTCGAGGAACTTTTAAAAGAGGCTTTAAAAAAGCCTATTGCTTCTAAAACTATATTTAAAGAAAAAATGAAAAAAGCTGCATTGATATTCTCAGATAACACTAGGATTCCAAGTCCATACATCCCAAAAATAATTGAAATCCTTGAAAAAATTGTTAATGATTTGAAAATAATTGTAGCTTGCGGAACGCATGAGCCTCCACCTAAGGATTTCATTAAAAAAGTCCTTGGAGAAAAATTTGGTAGTTTCGGTTCTGAAGTAATTTTTTCATCCACTAAAGCCTTATCGAATTATGAATTTATTGGGAAAACATTTAGAGGAACTGAAGTTGAATTAAATAAAGAGTTGCTAGATAGAGACTTTATAGTTTCATCATTATGCGTTCGTCCCCATTATTTTGCTGGATTTGAAGGTGGAGCTAAAGCATTACTTCCAGGATGCTCAAGCCATAAAACAATAATTCAAAACCACTCAAGAGTTATTGGAAACAAGTTAGCTAAAGAACTTGTAATCAAAGGAAATCCTATAAGGGAGGATATTAACGAAATTCCAAGCCTTTTATTCAATAGTAAAAGAATAGTTCATAGAATTATAGATTTTATAGCTGATGAAAATCAAAAACCAATTATGCTAGCTTATGGTGAGCCTGTTTTAACCCATACAAGGTTAGCTGAACTATGCACGGAAATTTGTACGATTAAAGCAAATCCTTCTTCAATAGTCATTACTGTTGCAGATGGACCAATGGGAAAAACTCTTTATCAATCCTTAAAGGCTTTTCATATGGCATGTAACATTGCTAAAAAAGATAGTAAAAATAAATCTATAGTTGTTTTAATAGCATCAATGAAAGATGGACTAGGAAACGATATTTTTACAAAAGAATTAAGCCATTATTATAATATGCCTTTACAAAAGGTTATGGAGGATTTGAAAGAAAGAGCTAAAAAAGGAGATTTTAATGAAACTTTACAAAAAATCAATAGAATTTCTATCGATAAAGAATATACAGAATTGAGAGTACTTGCTCCTAAAGCTCCTAAGGATGTTGAAAAAGCTTTAAATGAAGTTGGAATAATTTTTTCAAGAAAACCTGATGAACTATTTGAAGATATCGATTATAAAGAAAATAAAATTATAATTCCTTATGGGTCATTCACTATACCTATTCCATATGAATGATTCTTATCGATTCAATCCTTTAGCATGGACATTTGTTTATTTCATAAAAATCTTTAATCGATTAATCATAAAATTTTGTATAATCGTTAATAACTTCAATTCATGATTTATTCTTAATCTTCATTTTCATTGGAGGTAATCGAACTGGAATACTCAAGGTTACAAAGATTGAATAAAAAATGTCAAAATTGTTCTCATAGAGGAATAACTTTATTACGAATGGAAATTTTTAATAAAGGAGTTCTATCAATTCATGAAAAAGCCTATAGACGTATAACTGCTTTATGTAAAAATTGTGGAGAAATAATCATAGAAGAAGAGGTTAAATGCCCAATTTGCAATAAAGCAAATGTAAAAATATGCTTAGCTAAAAGGATAGGCTTTTATGAAAAATTTGAAGGAATCGATTACCTTTTAAGATGTAAAAACTGTGGTTATATATGGAGAGCACACTTCAAAAACATTCCTAACCAAAATAGCATAAAAAACTTAAATATTTTAATCAAAAATGATAGGTTTAAAGAAGCTTAAAGGGATTTGCTTCAAAATGGTAAGCTTTTGGGAAATTGTTAGGCGTAGTGAATCAGGACCTATAGTATCTGAAAAAGAATTTGATATAAATTTTATTGGGTCTAAAATACTAGAACTTCAAAAAGAATACGATATACGCTATGATCCTGAAAACTTAATTCCTATTGACGATGATTTAGTCGATAAGGTTTGGCAAGCAGCCATAGATTTACTGCTACATGCTGGGATATATCATTTAGGAACTAAGCGTTGTATAAGATTTAGCGAAGAAGAAATTAAAGATGAGCTAAAAACAACTCCTAGAAAAATCAAGCTAGGAATTGCTAAGGATGAAGTTGAAGTTATAAGCAGAAAAGTAGAAGATAGCAATAAACCAGTTATATTTGGAGGTCCCCATAATGCTCCAGTTTCAGAAAATTTATTCATAAAGCTTAATCAAGCTTATGCTCAAGAGCGATTGATAAATGTTTTGCTAATGCCAGGTCAAATTCAAAGTATAGAAGGCATGATGGTTAGAGCTGGATCTGCTCTTGAAGTTCAAGCTGCTAGGTGCTATGGAGAATGGGCAAGAAGTGCTATAAGAAAGGCTGGAAGGCCAAACATGGCTATAGTTGCTTGGGCTGGAGGTGTAACAAGCTTAAATGAATTAGCTGCTAGCGATCCTGAAAATGGGCTTAGAAGACTCGATCCTAGATGTGTAATATTCATGCCAGAATTAAAAGTAGATGATTTAAACCTATCAAAAGCAGCATATTATTTAAGCCATGGTTGCCCAATTTATTGTGCTTTTTTACCATTGATAGGAGGATTTGCTGGAGATCCTGCTGGAACAGCAATAATCGCTGTAGCTTACCATATAGCTTCAAGAGTAGTATTTAAAGCAAGCATTCTTCATTTTGGCCCTCAACATCTTTATTACCATCAACAATCAAATCCTCAATCAATATTCATGAATAGCTTAGCTGGTCAAGCTGTATCAAAAAACTCAAGCTTAATAAGAGTAACTAGCGCAACAGTCTCAGCTCGTCCATTTACTGAACAAATTCATTATGAAGGTGCTGCTATAGCTTTAGCTTCTGTTACTTCTGGTAGCCATGTAGTTGGTGGACCTAGACCAGCTAAAACGCTATTCCTAAATCATGTTTCCCCTTTAGATACTAGAGTTTATGCTAAAGTAAGTATTGCTGCAAGTAAAATTAAAAAAGAAGATGCAAATGAAATAATTAAAGAGCTTATAAAAAAGTATGAAGATAAAATAGAGTTAGATAAAGCTCCAATAGGAAAGCCTTTTGAAGAATGTTATGATCTAGAAACTTTAACTCCAAAAAAAGATTATGTAGAACTATGCAATAAAGTTGAGAAAGAACTTATTGAATTAGGAATTCCAATAGATGATTAAAATGAAAATCGAGAAAATAGTTTATTTCGATAAACCTGGAGTAGAAAATACAGATGAAACTTTAAGGCTAGCTAAAGAAAGAGCTGAAGCTTTAGGAATAAAAAACATAGTTGTGGCTTCAAGAACTGGTACTACTGGAATTAAAGCTTGTAAAATATTTAAAGGCTATAATCTAGTGATTGTAAGACATCATACTGGCTATTTAAAACCAGGATTTCA
>JAVZFM010000075.1:0-7112 GCA_038872815.1 Bathyarchaeia archaeon | reverse complement strand
AATATTAAGTTGAGCTTAACTTTACAGAGCCAACTCATTCATAGCAATATTTAAATAATTTAGATAAATCCTAGGTTAAGCATTAATAATAATCATACTCAAGCTAACAAAAACTTCTAAGAATTTTAGCTATGTTTTCTGCTTTATCAAGCATTTTTAAATCCAAAAAATTAAAAGTTAAATTAAATCTAGTAAAACTCATACAATGATTTTTGAGTAAAAGTTGGCAATGGTTTAGCTTTTATATTCAATTTTTTCCTTAAAATCGATGCAAAAGCTTCCTTAAAGCCAACAAAAGTATAAACAGTTTTAGCTTTAGTTTTTTTAACAAATTGAATAAGTTGCTTAAAATCAGCATGAGAGCTTAATGGAAAAGCATAATCTTTTCCTGAAAATTTTAAAGCCCATCCTGTTGCTAAAGCCTTTACAGCTTTTGGAAACAAATTCATAGATAAAGTTGTTACATGGATGCATGGAAAATCATTAAAGATTTTGGAAAAATCTTCATACTCTAGATTTATTCCTGATTCCAAGTAAACTTTAGATATTTTTGAAGGTAAAGGATGTAACACTACTTTTAGTTTTGTATACAAGTTAAATAGCTTGATTATTTCTTGAGCTTTCCCAGCAGCATAAACATGGAAAGTTGGGATTTTATTCTTTTTTATTTGTTCCATTGCCCAATTCACTATTTTTGCATAAACAAGTTCTCTATCAGGGAGTATAAAAGAAGGATCTCCATAGGTTGCTTCTATTATTAGTTCATCACAAAAAACTTCATCAGCAGCTTTTGAGGTTAAAGTGTCTACGCAATTTATGTCCCCAGTATAAACAATAGTTTTTTCAGGAAGGAATATTTTAAATTGAGTGGCTCCTAGCATATGACCAGAGTTTAATGGAATTATTTCTACATCATCTATTTTTAATTTTTTTCCAATTTTTAATTCAATGTAATTCGATATAGGCTTATGTTTAATTGCTTCATAGATTTTTTTAGTCTCTATTGTTGAATATTTCTTAGATTTTGCATTAAACCCATAGGTATGATCAGAGTGAGCATGAGAAATGAGTACATGTTCATAATCTTTTATTTTACGATTTGGAATTGGATCAAAAACTAGTTTCACATCTTTAGTGGCGATTGTAACTCCTTCTAACCATCCTATTTTTTCAAATTCCATAGCTTTCTCATCTTTCATCTTACTCGTTTATTATCATTGCTTAATGGGAGTATAATCCTTTCAACTTTGCTTGGATTCTTAGAGATTATTGCACTGTTTCCTGATGAATCTTTTATTATAATTGTAAATTTAATTTTTCCTTCTTTTGCTTTTTTTATTTTTTCAATCAATTCATTACACAGTATTTCTTTATTCTTATCCTTAGAGCTGGCGCGTAAAAAATTCACTATTTCTTCTATTCTTTCTAAAACGCCTTCAACATTAGATATAAAACCATTTGAAGAAGGACCTGGGTATATATTCACTCCAAACTCTGGAATAGTTATTGTTGCTTTACTAGACCTAATTACTTTCATGCTTAAGTCTTCTTCACATTCTATACGAGCCTTAATTAAGCATGGTTCTTTTTCGCTTACAAAGTAAACGTCGCTATGCTTAAATCCACAGCTTTTACAAAACTCTGTTAAAAGAATTAGTTTTCCAAAATATTCTACATCATACTCTAGCTCATTAAATATAAGCTCATCTTTATTGCATAATGGACATTTTATGCCTAAAAGCTTGTAAACCTTTGTTTTATTCTCCATTTTTTCACCTTAGTTTAATTTTTATATAATTGCTTTTACATGGATTTCCTTTACAATACATAAAGCTTAGTTCATTATCACGATTTAAATAAAAAATTACGCTTGAAACAGTTTTTCCTATGCCTTTCCCATGTCTACAAACAGAATCCTTCTTACCATGATGCTTTGCTATTTTTAATAAATCTTTTATGCTTATGCTTTTTTTATCAAATAAAACTTTATAGATGTATTTTTCTCTTTCGCTAGAACTTTTTAATTTTTTTCCATATTTTAAAAAATTGAAATTGTTTGTTAAGACTATAAAGTTTTTTATATCAATTACTTTAGTGCTTCTAGAAAAGTTTTCTATCCTGTATAGCTTTTCAGCATTTCCTAAAACATAGTTTGCAGAACTGTATTCTCCTTTACTCAATTCTTCTATAAGCATCTTTAAAGCTTTTTGAAGGTTTTTAGAGTTTAATAAAACATTTTTTAATAATACTCCTCTTGAAAGAGAGCCACTATAACCTAGCACATTGGTTAACCCTCCAAAAATCCCTGTATTTAACGCATATCCGCAAACTATTCCATCAGACCTGAAATCATAAAGAGATACTAATTTATTTCCATCTTCGATTATTCTAGCATCATCCCCATAGTACAGTTCATTTGGTAAATCCCTATTTTCAAGAAAAATAACTTTATAGCGCTTGCTTGGATTTATTATAGTTATTAAAGTGCACATTAAGGCCTATCTCGCTTATAAAGCTTTAATGCTATATCGAAAATTCTTTTCGCTATTTTTTGTTTTGAAGTAAGCGGAATATACTCTACATTACAATTAGATTCTACTATTACAACTTCATTGGTTTCTGTTCTAAAGCCAACTCCTTTTCTTGCAACATCATTGCCTACAACTAGGTCAGCATTAACTTCTTTTAACAAATCGTAAGAGCTTTTTATCAATTCTTCATTGCTAACTTTATACTCTGCTTTAAAAATTATAAGGAAGGTTTTAGGGCTAATCTTTTTAACTTTTTCAACTATTTTTGGAACTGTTTTTAGCTCAAGCTTTAATTCATTAACGTTATGAGTGTTTATTTTATATGAATAAGGTTTTTCAAGCATAAAATCCGATACTGCTGCTGCAGATACGAAAATATCATATTCGTTTGATTCAAGCTCTGAAATAACTTTATCATATATTTCTTTGCTTGTTTCTACATGGATTATCTTTATGTTATGTGGAGGTTGAATTAATCCAGGACCATAAATTAAAGTAACTTTAGCTCCTCTCCTAAAAGCTTCTTTTGCTATGGCTATTCCCATTTTTCCAGAACTTTTATTAGTTAAAATTCTAATAGGATCTATATGTTCAATTGTAGGGCCTGCAGTAACTAATACATTTAAACCTTTCATATCTTTTTCATAAAGCATAGCTATAACAGCTTCTAGTACTTCTTCAAGAGCTACAATTTTTGCTTTTCCTTCTTCTATTCTAGGCTTAAGGAACTTTACTCCAAGCTTTTCAAGTTTTTCTATGTTTTCGATTAAAACAGGATGGTTATACATAGATGCATGCATTGCCGGCAATATCAATATAGGTTTATTTAATCCTAAAGCAACTGAAGTAGCCGAAGTAACTGGAGTGTCATCTATTCCGCAAGCGATTTTATTTATTGTATTCGCTGTTGCAGGGGCTATTAAAACTAAATCTGCTTTATTTAATAGGCTTACATGCTCTATCTTTCCAGTAAGTTCCAATACTACAGGGTTTCCTGTTGCCCACTCCATTAAATAAGGATGAATTATTCTTTTTGCCATTTTTGACATTATTGTAAAAACTTCAGCTCCATGTCTCATAAGCTCCCTAGCAATTTTAGGAGACTCTATAGCTGCTACACTTCCAGTTATGCATAAAACAATTTTTTTACCTTTTAATTCATCTCCCTTTGTCCCGATTATGTCTTTTGATGGATGTCCCATTGAAATTTCCATTTTAATCCATGTTTAAAGTTATGAACATAATGCTTTTATGGTTTTTGATGCTTTAATTTAAAGTATGCTTTGGAAGTTTTCTGTGAAAAAAGCTAAAGCATACATAATTTTTGGAATCATCATAGGGATCTTAGCAATAGCTGGAGCTTGGCTGAGCAGGGATAATTTAAGAGTTTTTAAGCAAATAGTAGTTCAAGACTATGGTTATATTGGAATACTCATTTCAACGATAATAGCTGGAAGCATAATTCCTTTTGGAAGCCCGATCATAGTTGCTACTACAGCTGCTTTTGGGCTAAATATAACAAATTTAGCTTTAGTGGCTTCAACTGGTTATACTTTAGGCGTATTAACATGCTATATTCCTGCATGGTTGTTTGGGGAAGCTTATGTTAAAAAGAAAGTGGGTGAAGAAACTTTCCAAAAATATAGTGAAATCTGGAACAAATATGGATATAAACTTTCTATGCTATTTAGCGTTATCCCAGGATTTCCAGTTGATCTGTTGGCATTAATATGTGGATGCTTTCATACAAAAGCAAAATTTTTTATTCCAATTTGTTGGTTTGCTTTGTTTATTCAATTTTTGATATGTGGGATAATTGGACAATTTTTAGGAGTATACCTTCTACAATAAATTTATAAAAGTATTGCTGTATCATCCTAATATCATGTTAAAAATTGGCCACAGAGGTGCAAAGGCTTACGAGCCAGAGAATACTTTACGCAGCTTTAAGAAAGCTTTAGAGCTTGGTGTAAATGCCATAGAGCTTGATGTTAGAAAAACAAAAGATGGAGAAATAATCGTTATACATGATGCTGAAGTCGATAGAACTACAAATGGAAAAGGCTTAGTAAGCGAGTTAACGTTAGAAGAAATAAAAAAGCTTTTTACAGAAAAAGGTGAGAAAATACCAACGCTAGAAGAAGCATTGGATTTTTTAGATAAAAAAGTAAAGATCATTATAGAACTAAAAGAAACTGGATTTGAAAAAGATGTTTTAAACTTAATCAATGAAAAAGGGCTAAAGAATAATGTGATAATAGTCTCTTTTTTAGAAGAAGCTTTAAGGAAAGTTAGAGAGATTGATAATGAAATAAAAATTGGTTTAATTTACATAAAGCATGAAAATCCTATAAAATCAGCTTTAGATTTAAAAGCAAATTACTTACTTCCATTTTATAGGTTTACTAATGCCATTGATATTCAAAAAGCACATGAAAATGGTTTAAAGGTAATAGTTTGGACCATAAATAGTCAAGAAGAAGCTATAGAGCATATGAAAAAAGGTGTTGATGGAATAGCTAGCGATAAACCTGATATTTTAATTTGAAATTTTGTTAAAAAGGAATGAAATAAAAATGTTTAATGAGAATAGAAGCTTTTGGTCTACAATTACTAACATGTTAATTCTCTCAAATCTACTAGCATACATGTTTACTTCAATCGCTGGAAGAAATTTTATAACTACAAAGATTGATTTAATTATGCTTCTTGGTCAATCAAATTTTTTAGTAATAAAAGGATGGCATTGGCAACTTTTTACTTCTATGTTCATCCATGTTAACATTATCCATCTTTTAGGCAATATGTTGTTCCTTTTAATATTTGGACTTAAGGCTGAAGAACTATTTAGTAAAAAGCTATATCTTGGAATTTATTTTTCTTCTGGGCTTTTAGGAAATTTATTAAGCCTTTTAATGGGTCCTTATACAATCTCAGCTGGGGCATCTGGAGCCATATTTGGGCTATTTGGTGCTTGTGTAACCTACATGAGGAAAACAGCTAAACAATCAATTCTAGGTGCTTTAATTTATTCTTTTTATCTTTTTATAATAACTATGGGCGCTAACGTTAATTTTCTTTCACATTTTGGAGGATTAATCGCTGGATTAACAATTGGATATTTACAAGCAAGAAAAGAAGAAAAGTATTTTTACTAGAAGAATATTAAAATTTATGCCGTCGATGATATATCAGAGTTAAAGCGAACGATGAGCTTAAGGTATTTGATTGAGACGGCTAAAATTTATAAGGCAATAAGGCATTATGAAGAGAAAGTATATTTTACTCCTATTTCCATTGCATTTTTTATTATTTCTTTAACTCCTTCATAAAATTCTTTTATTATTTCTTCACTTTTTACTTTTCCTTTTTCAATTCTATCCATATCTTCTTCTAATTTTCTAGTGATTTCTTCATTCAAATATTTCCAATATTTTTCTTTTAAGAAAGAGTAAACTTTTGAGCCAATCGAAGTTGCGATTAACCTTGACCTTTTAATTTCATTCACATACTTTCTTCTTTTTAAAATTTCTAGGATTTTTGCATAAGTAGAAGGCCTTCCAATTCCTTTTTCTTTCATCATAGAAACAATTTCTGAATAAGTGAAAGGAGAGTAGGCTTGTACAAGTTTTTTCTTTATCCAAGAAATCATGTATTTTCCTTCTTTAATCTCAGGAATTTCTCTTATACGAAGCGGAATTAGCTTTATAAAACCTTCCTCGATTACCCTTGTTAAAAACTCAAACTGTTTCTCCTTACCGCTAACGTTAAACTTAATAAGAACTTTTTCTACTTTTGCTGGTTTCATTTGACTTGCTATAAATCTCTTAAAAATCATATCATATGCTTTTAACTCTTGTTCATTCAAAGTTACTTTAAGAGTTTTTAAAGCTATCATGCTTTTTAATCTTTTTAAATCTATACCTCTAGTCGGCCTTATACATTCATGTGCTCCTTCTGCTATCCATTTCCTTTCTTTAAAAAATCCTTCACCAAAATTTGATGAAATATAATCTTTTGCAATAGCTATTCCAACGTTGCTTACTTTTGTGCTATTTGTTCTATGGTAAGTTATTAAACCATTTTCAAAAAGTTTTTGTGCTATATCCATGGCTTGGGTTGCATCTATTTTTAAAGAAGAAGTTAAAGAAGAAATTAAAGTGTCTGTAGTGAAAGGCGGATAAGGATTAATTTCTTCAGTCTTTTTTTCAATTTTTAAAACCTCAACTAAACGATCTTTCAAAATTTTTTTATAAGTCCCAATTTCTTCTTTGAAAGAAAGTGTTAAACCGTTACTTAAGTTAAGAGTTATTAATTCTTCTTTTTTATTAAGTTCTTTCGTTCTTTTATCTATCCAACCTAAAACAGGGGTTTGTACTCTCCCTGCTGAAAGATTATTGTCGTTAAAAACTTTCCAAAGCACAGGACTTATACTAAACCCAATCCATCTATCTTCAATTCTTCTAACTATTTGTGCGCAAACTAAGCTTTCTTTAATTTTTCTAGGTTGTTTGAATCTATTTAAAAATTCTTCTTTAGTTATCTCATGAAGCTCTATTCTTTTTAAATTTTTATTATATG
>JAVZFM010000074.1:0-7270 GCA_038872815.1 Bathyarchaeia archaeon | reverse complement strand
TTAAGCCTAGTTTTAGACGTAAAAAAGTTGGTACAGCATTAATGGAAGCTGTTTTTAACTATTTAACAAAAGAAGATGTAGACGATGTATGGCTTGAAGTTCGAGAATCGAATCTTATATCAAGAAATTTCTACTTAAAACTTGGATTTAAAGATAATGGAAAAATATGGAAATACTACATAGATGAAGATGCTATAATAATGGTAAAAAAATTAAAAGAAAAATTGTGCCATTACTAGCGATAATCGTTTTAGTTGGTTACTAGATTAAAAAGCTATTTAAAGTTTTCTTCATTTGTTTAATAAGCCTTATGGATTAAAAGCACATAAACTTGGCATATAAGCTATAAAGGCTTCAATAGTTCAGATTTATTAATAAACTTAAATATCATACAAGCATTTATTACATTAAAAGGGAGAATGAAATCAACTATGGACTTGATAAAAATATTTTTTGAGCCAAAATCTATTGCTGTTGTTGGGGCATCTAGAAAGGTAATGAAAGCTGGTCATATAATATTCAAAAACCTTGTTGAGAATAAAAAAAGAGGGCTTTTTAAGGGTGAGCTTTATCCAATAAACCCTAATGAAGATTATATTCTTGGGTATAAATGCTATAAATCAATTCTAGAAGTCCCTGGTGAGCTTGAATCTATAATAATTGCAGTACCTGCTAAAATAGTTCCAAGCATTATGGAAGAAGCTGTTAAGAAAAGAGTTAAAGTAGCTACAATAATTTCAGCTGGATTTAGCGAAGTTGGAAACAAAGAATTAGAAGATGAAGTGAAAAAAATAGCTGAAAAAGCTGGAATAAGAGTGTTGGGCCCAAATTGTTTAGGAGTCTATGATTCTTATTCAGGAGTTGATATGCTTTTCTTACCTGAAACTAAAGTTTTATCAAGCGGAGAAGAAGTTGTAGCTACACCAAGACCATTACCAGGATCTATCTCTATAGTAAGTCAAAGTGGAGCATTTGGAATTGCAGCTTTAGACTATTTAACTGGAAAACAACTTGGAGTTAGTAAATTCGTAAGTTTTGGAAATAAAATGGATGTTGATGAATCTGAAATGCTTTTGTACTTGCTAAATGATGAAAAAACTAAAATAATTTTGCTTTACGTTGAAAGCATAGAAGATGGAAGAAAATTCATGAAAGTAGCTGAAAGTGTAACAAAAGGAAAGCCAATAGTTGCTTTAAAGTCTGGAAGGACTAAAGCTGGAGCTAGAGCTGCAGCCTCGCATACAGCAGCTTTAAGCGGTGTAGATGAAGTTTATGAAGCTGTATTCAAGCAAGTAGGCATATTAAGGGCTCAAAATATGGAAGAATTTTTTGATATAGGAAAAGCTTTAATGTTTCAACCACCAGCCAATGGAAATAATGTTGGAATAATTACAGATGCTGGAGGGCCAGGAATTTTAGCTGTAGATGAATGTGAATTAAATGGAGTTAATGTAAAAAAGTTTTCTGAAAAAACTTATAAAAAGCTTAATTCATTAAAGGAAAAAGGAATAATTCCAGAGTTTGCATCATTAGAAAATCCTATAGACTTAACAGGTATAGCTACATCAGAAATGTTTGAAGAAGTTACAAAAATACTTTTTGAAGCTGATGAAATTAATGGTATTATATTGATAAGCCTACATCATGTTCCAGCATTACAAGAAGACTTTATAGACAAAATATGTAAGATTTCAAAAAATTATCTTAAGCCAATAGTTGCTTGTGATATTGGAGAAACTGAAATGGCTCTTTATATAAGAACAAGATTTGAAAAAGAAGGAATTCCAGCATATTCATCCCCTGAAGACGCTGCTAAAGCAATGATTGCTTTAATAAAGTATGGAGTTTACCTTAAGAAAAAAGGATACTTAAAGGATTACTTAAGGAATTTCTTGAAAAAGAGAAGTATATAAGTCAATCTTTCCAATTTAAATTTTAATAGAGTTGGTATATTTTTGAGCGAAGAGAAAGAGGCTATAAAAGTTTTAGCTGAAATAAAATCATACTTTGAAAAAAAGTTAAGCGAGTTAGAGCAAGAAATCTTAATGTTAAGATCTTTTTTAAAAGTTGTAGACGATTTATTGGTTGAAAAAAGTTTTAAAAAAATAGAAATTCCTAAAGCTCAACCTACCTCAGTTATGCCAATCACTTCAAGCGATGGAGTACATCTTTGTGATTTGTATGTAACTGAGGATGAATTAACAGTTTTACCAAATTCAGGAATAAAATTTGATATAAATATTCCCCCATTCACAACTTTTTTAATTAAAAAAGTTTTAGAGCCTATGCAAGCAAAGGATAAAGAAATTGCAAGCAAAGGCGAAATAACTCCAGATAAAATAATCTCTTTTAGGATCGAAACAGAAGAAAATTACTTAAAAGGTTTAACCATAAAAAACTATAGAAATGGAAAACGTTTAAATGAATTAAAAAATGCTATTAAGTGGACGTTTAGAAAAATGTATGAAAAAATATCTTAATATAGTAAGTAAAACCGAAAACCATATTTACTTAAAAGTTGCTTTAAATTATTGATCTTCAATGTCAGAAAAAATTATAGGGAAAGTAGTAAATTATTATTCAAAAATAAATGTTGCTGCTATAAAAGTAATAGATGATTGTATTGCAATTGGAGATACTATAAGAATAAAAGGCGCAACAACGGATTTTGTACAAAAAGTTGAATCTTTAGAAATCGATAAAAAGCCTGTAAAAATAGCTGAAGCTGGGGCTTCTGTTGGAATAAAAGTTAAAGAAAGAGTAAGACCAAATGATATAGTTTATAAAGTATACTAGTAGGGCTTAAAATTGCTTAATTTATACTTCAACTCAACTATTATTTTTGGAAGAGCTTTTAATGAAGGAATTATATAATCAGCACCTGCTATTCTTAAATCTTCAAATTTTGATATGCCTGTTAAAACTCCTATAGCCATAGCCCCAATACTTTTTGCACAAATCATATCATTTCTTCCATCACCAACAACTACGACTTCATAGGGGCTAATTTTTAAAGAATCTAAAATAATCTTTAAATGTTGAGTGTTTGGCTTTACAAATTCAAAATCGTTCATATCGTCTCTAGCTATACATAAATCAAAATATTTTTTTAAGTTAAACTTTTTTAAAGCAAATTCCATTGGCTTTTTCCCATTAGCAGTAAATATTGCAAGCTTTAAATTCATATTTTTCAATTTCTTAATAGCTTCAACAGCTCCAGGCAAAGGCTTAGTTATTTTTATTCCTTCTATTTCATATTTTTCAAGGATTTCTTGAAACTTATCTTTAATCTTATGAACAATGCATTTATCTTTTAAAATTTTTGAAGCCTTCATATACATAGTAAAAACGCTATCGTTAATATCAAATATGCTTGATGAGTAAAAATCAAAATTTTTTAAATAATTTAATGCTTCTTCTCTTGCTTTAATATAATCTATCCTATATTCTATAATCGTTCCATCTAAATCCATTATTACTGCTTTAATCTTTTCCATACTAAATCAGTTAGTATGAACGATTGATGCTTTAATGTTTAGCTATAATTTTTCTTTCTACTTCTCCATTAGGAGTTTTTTCCTCAAAAATAATTGCTTGAAACTTATATACTTTTGTTCCTTTTAAAAGCCAACAATCAGGTTGAAGTCCAGCTTTCATACAACAATTGCTTAAAAAATCTTCTTCATTCCAATTCCACTCAACTGCAACTTGAGGAAGCAAAAGTCCTTTATAAATTCCCCTTTCTATTATTAAACCATCCTCACCAATTTTAATATTCTTTGGATAATCTTTAGGATTTTCAACAACTATTAGCTCTGGTAAAGTTAATACACTAACTTCAATAACTATTTCATTTTTTAACTCTTCAAGCGATACTGGATAGAATCTAGGATCATTTGTAGCAGCTTCTATGGCTGAATCGATAAGGGCTTCAACTAAAGGCTTAATTGGATAAGGATATCCTATACAACCTCTAAGTTCAAAATCTTTTTTTGAATTTTTTAGAGTAACAAATACCCCTCTTTTTTCTAAAAGTTTTTTATCGCTTTCTTTAGGGTGCTCTATTTTAATTCCTGATTTAAGATATTCTTCTATTGATTTTCTAGCAAGCTTTATAAGGAAATTTCCATCTTCAATTGCTAATTCATTCTTCATTTTCTCTTCTCCTTATTAAATTATTTTTTAACATATTCGCTTTATTCAATACTTCATTTATTCTTTTCCAATGACTTCCTTTCCAATAAACCTTTTTACATTCTTTATTTGAACAAATCCAAAACTTTTTATAATTTTTAAAAGTTTTTTCAGGAACTATATCCTTTACTTTGTTTTTAGTTATTAATTCAATTCTTGAACCGCAAACAGGACACCTTAAATTGTTTTCATCAATTTTTAAGTCTATGTTAAACCTTTTAGCTAAGTAAGCTAGTTTTTCAAAATTTGTTCTTCCTTTTATTAAGAATGCATTAACTCCTTTAGCTATAGCCACTCTATAAAGCCTAACATCAGAAGTTAACAAGATTCTATCCTCTAAAGATGCTATTTTAATTAGCTCATTATCCATAGCATTGTTTAAGTATTTTGTATCGAAACCAATTATTCTAAGCCATCTTGTAAGCTTTCCAAGCATCCCATCCATTAAGAACTTCATTTACTTAATCACTATAGCTTTTAATGATCTTACCAACTCCTTTATTTGCAACTATTTCTCCATCATCCATTACAAGTGTGCCATTAACAAAAGTTTTAACCACTTTTCCTTTTACTTTAAAACCGTTAAATGGAGAGTATTTAGCTTTTGAATAAAATTTTGATCCATCTATTTTAAACTCCTTTTTTAAATCAATAAGGATTATATCAGCATCTTTTCCCTCTTCTAAGCTTCCTTTAGACTTTATCTTAAATCTTTTTGCTGGATTTTTAGCTAAGTAATTTATGATATGGTTTAAAGTTAAAGATCCTTTATTTACTTCGTTTAAAAGAATTGATAATGTAGTTTCAAGTCCAGGAAATCCTGGAGAAATTTTTTGTGGATTTTCATTGATCTTTTCATGAAAAGCATGAGGAGCATGGTCGCTGGCTATTATATCAACTTCATTATTTTTAAGAAGCCCTCTTAGCTTAAGCGAAATATTTTTTGAACGAATTGGAGGAACTGAAAAAGCTAATCCCTTAAGGCTTTTTATAATTCTTTGATCCAAAAATAAATGATGTGGTGTAACTTCATATGAAACATCTACCCCTTCCATTTTAGCATTTTTTATATAACTAACACTTCTTATTGTGCTAATATGGCAAAAATGAATAGATGCTTTAGTAATTTTTGAAAGTTCAATTATTCTTTTTACTGCTTTATACTCGGCTTTAAGAGAATGCAATCTTACAACATCAAATATATCATTGATTGGATAACTTTCCTTTATTTTTTCAATCTCATTCCTGTCTTCTGCATGGATTGTAATTAAAATCCCAGCTTTTGCACAATTTATAAATGAATCAATCATAGTCTTATCGTTGTTTACATCTACTTCAACTATTGGCTCTGAAAGATAAAGTTTTAAAGAAAAAGCCCCTTCTTTTCGTAATTTAATAATTTCTTGAAAGTCTTCAATAAAAGCTGCATGAAAACCTACGTTTACTACTATGTTTTTACTTGCTTTTTCAATTTTTTCCTTAAGCCTTTCAACTGAATTTGTAGGTGGGATAGTGTTTGGCATATCTATAACAGTAGTAAAACCTCCTGTAGCTGCAGCGCATGTACCTGAGTAAAAATCCTCTTTATAAGATAGCTCCATGTCTCTTAAATGAACATGAACATCGATTAATCCAGGCAATACAATGCATTTGTTGCCTTTAATTTTTTCCTCTAAAGGAATTAGGTTGCTTTCTTTTCCAATTTTTTTTATTTTTCCATCAACTATGGAAATTCCTCCATCAATTAATTCATTGTTTAATGGAATTTTAATATCGATTAAATTGAATGAATTTTTGTTCAAGTAAAGCCCTCTTTAATTTATGATCGATTTTCTTTGATAATTTATTTTGATCGAAAAGTCTCTTCCTCTAAATCAGCTAAACAATCTTCACAAAGAAAAGCTCCTTCATGCTCTGTTAAGCTATCTGACCATACATTACAGCGATCACAATATCCAGCTAACCCATGCATTTTAGATAAAACTCTTCCAGAAACAGTTGACTTTTCCGCAATAATGTCCATAAGGATTGGCGCCATATAGGCTATATCTTTACTTGTTATAATGCCAACTAACTTTCCAGACTCCATAACGGCTAACCTTCTTATATTCATTTTCTTCATTTTTTTAGCAACTTCTGTTATAATTGTACTAGAATCTACAGTAGCTATTGGCTTACTCATAATTTTGCTTGCTTTTGTCTTGCTTGGAGCTAAACTTTTAGCTATTACTCTTTCAATTATATCCCTTTCAGTAATTATTCCAATAGGATTTCCTTTTCTATCTATAACTATAACACATCCAATTTTATGTTTATCCATAAGCTTAGCAACTTTAACAATGTTTTCAGATTCCTTAACAGTTATTACAGGGCTTGTCATAACATCTTTTGCTTTAACATCAAGTTTATTTTCATTAGAGATCAATCTTCTATATCTCCTAATCCAGCTGGAATAAAGTTTTGTACTTCATTAATATTTATCTTTCTTTTTAGCTCTTTTTTAAATACTTCAAAATATTTTTTTGATAATTTAGATAAAATTTCTTTTGCAAGCTTTCCAGCTTTTATTTTACCAGGGATTATCTTAACGTATATATTAGTTTGATTTTTTATAGCTTCTATAGGCCCTCCTATTACCTTTATTTCTTCATTTTCTTTGCTTACCAACAATCCTATAGCAAGCTTAAGTGGTACTCCTTTTATATAATTCCTTTGTCCATAAATCATGAATGCTCCTTTTTTTACATACTCACCAGATGGCGTTTTCTTGGTTATTTGATTAGGGTTAACCCAATAAACATCAAGAGAAGAAAGCCCATACTTCCATGCTTTACTATATGATGCAGCTGCTTGAGCAGCTTCTTGAAGAGTTTTTTCAGAAGGCTTTTTCCCATAGGTTTTAATTAAAACAAAAGGTGAGCCTTGAAATTCTGAATGAATGACTATATCGCTTGAATTCATGTACTTTTTTATTAAAACTTCATTTGTAGAAGCATCCTTCCCAATCAATACTAAAAAACCTTCCGAAGAATTAAACCAACGAAACTTTTCATACCATTCATGTTTTATTTTTTTA
>JAVZFM010000073.1:0-7436 GCA_038872815.1 Bathyarchaeia archaeon | reverse complement strand
TAATAAATTCAAGAAAAGAAAATTCCATTGTTATAAAAGTTCCAGAAATTGTAAAGAAAAGGAGTAAAGAAGAAAGGAAAATGTTTAGAGAGCAAAAGTATTGGAACTACTTGAAAAATGCTCAAAGTTTTTGGCTAAAAGTTGATGAGTTAGAAGTCCATGGATTAGATTTGAAAGAAGGAAGGATATTAAGCAAAGAAGAGCTAAAAGAGTTTTCCAAAACTCTTAGTTTAAATGTATTGTATGGAGAAGACTTAGGCAAAACAATTAATTTATGGGTTGATAAAATTCCCTCAAGCAAACTTTTAGAAAACTTTGAATGCTTAATTAAAGAAAGAAAAATAAATGTTATAAGCGTTTCAGAAAAGCGAAACTTGATTCTAGGTTTATTAGATAAAGATGGATTTTTAAAAGGTATCGGAATTCTAAGGGGAATAGATTTTAAAAAAAGAGCGTTAAAAATTTATGCTCCTTACTTTAGTGAAATAAAAAAAATCGATGCTGGTAAAGTTAAGCTTTCTAAGAATGGAAAAGAATTAACTCATTAAAAAGTGCGTTATGGCTAAAAATCTGTGTGCTTAGCATATTTTAGAACTTTCTATTTTGTAGTAACAAATGATTAAAAGAGATTTAATGACAATTTATAAGAGTTAATAGCATTTCTAAAAGCTTATGCTTCTACTAAAGTTTCTGTACTCCTAACTCCTTCCATAGAGTTTATCTTTCCAGTAATTGTTCTAATAGTAGCGTAATCTGGGGCTTCTAGAAAAGCAACTATATCAAACCTTCCATATACTATGTAAGATTTCCTGATGTTTTCGATCTTTTTTATCAAATCAAGAATTTCATAAACTTTAGTTGGTATTGTTTTAATTAAAATACATGCATTTAGCATAATTATTCCCTCCTATTTTCTTTGTAACTCCACTAAAGTTTCTGTAAATACAACACCACTCATGTTACCCATCTTGACTATAACGTTCCCTAAACTCTGGAAATCTGGGGCCTCCAAATCTACGACTACATCAAATCTTCCTAAAACAGCAAAAGCTCTTTTAGTTTCTTTAAATTGGGATATTTTTTTAACTACTTCATCAAATTTTCCTCTTTCTGAACGAATTAATACACAAGCTGAAATCAACATACTCACCTTATTAATATTAAAACCTTAAACTATATTAAATTTTCCTCATTAAAAGCTTTAGTCCATCATAGCTTAGCATAAACTATTAAAACAGAAATGAAAGAAAGTATTAAAGCTATAAGATAAACTATTTTTAGACCAAAAATGTCTGATAAAGCTCCTGCTAAGTATGGAAAGAAAGATCCAAAACCCCATCCAATTGAAAAAAGCAAACCATAAATAAATGCTCTTTTTCCTATGCTTGTAGCTTTAGATATTAGCGAATATAATGCTGGCCATATAGCCATTAATGGAAAACCAAAAAGAACTATGAAGAACAATGAAACAAAGCTTAAAGGCAAACTAGAAAAAATAATTAAAAGTATAGTCAAAGCCAATATCGAGCCTAAAACTATGTTTTTTTCGCTTAATTTGCTTATTAACCAACCGCTTAATAAAGCTCCAAAAATGCCAATACTCATCATAAAAGCCATTATAGCATTAGAGATTCCTATGCTAATCCCTTTTGATGTTAGATAAGTTGTAGTGAAACTTGCTATTAGCCTGTATACGCCGCTTAAAAGTATCATAAGAAGAATTACTGGAAACAAATCATACAGGCTTTTAATAGCATTTTTTAATTCTATGCTATGACTTTCTTTTCTTGGGATTTCCTTAAAATCCTTAAGCAAAGCGAAAATACCTATCCCTACGAGCATGGTTATTAATCCCCATAAAACATAAAGGCTACGCCAATTTATTAAAGGCAGCAATAAACTTGCTATGATAAAAGCTGCTGGAACAGCAGCATCTCCAGCTGCACTACCTATCCCTAAAGCCTTCCCCCTCTCACTACTTTTAAAATAATCTGAAAGCGATGAAATGCCTATTGGATGAAAAAAGCTTGCACCTACTCCAAGTAAGCATTGGAAAAAAATGAGTTGAGTATAATCTTTTGAAAAGCCTGTTAAAGCAATAGAAAGCCCTAAAATAATTAATCCAATAGTAAGAAGCTTGATTTTGTTTGCTCTATCTGCAATGTATCCAGTAATCGATTGAAGACCTGTTGTTAATGAGGATGATAAGGCTATTATCAATCCAACCATAGTATAGCTTAACATGAATTCCTTAATAACGATTGGAAGCACTGCAGGAAAAAGACTTGAAGGCAAATCATTCGTAAAATGGGCTATAGCTACGCCTAAAGCAATCCTTTTTTCTAAATGTTTTTTGCTCAATTTTTTATCGCCTCTATTTCAATTTATGAATATCTCATCATTTCCTAAAAACAGCTTTGGAGGATCTTTTATATTTTTTATTATTCTTTCAATTTCTTGAAAAAACCTCGTTTAAAGAATAGTTTAATGGAATATACGTAAATAAAATTCTTTTTGCTTTACTTTCTAAAGCAATTTTTAAAGCATCTTCTATGCTTATATGTTCCTTTTTTGAAGCAAAATTTTGAAATTTATTCCCTATGTTGCTTGCCTCTATTATAAGCAAATCAGCATTTTCAGCAGCTTTTTTTAAAGAATCACAAGGTCTAGTATCTCCGCTGTATACTATTTTTCTTTGTTTTTTATAGAAGAATTTTTCTGGTTTTATTATTTCTCCATTAAAGCATAATTCTTCTCCAGTTGCAATCTTTCTCCACATCTCTATAGGTATTTTTTCATCTTTTAATTTTTCTATAAGCAATTTTGTTTTAGGCAACTCAGTTATAGCATACCCTAAAGCTATTTCTTCTGAATGTTCAACTTTAAATGGTTTTATCATTAAATTGTTGATCTCGATTTTAGAATTCTCATCAACAACTTGAATTGATGCAAACTCTTTTGCTCTAGCAACTTCTATATACCATAAGAATAAATCCATATAAGGCTTTGGGCAAATAATTTTTATAGGATTTTTTTGATTCCATAACCTTCTAAGCCATAAAAAGGGAACTATGTCCCAAAAATGATCTATATGAGAATGCGTAATCAATATTGCTTTAACTTTACTTGATCCAATGTCTAATAAGAATAAAAATCCTTCCCAATTAACTAAGATTGATGTAGAAAGTGTAGCTTTATTCAACAATGAAGTTATTTTAAGCAATTTTTACATCATCCTATTTTTAATCCTTTATTTCCAATTTACATCAGTCCATTTATGACTTATTTCATTTAAAGATCTATTAACGTATTTTTCTATAATTAAAGGCTCAATTTTAACATGTAATAAATTAGCAATAGATATTAAAGTAAAGAATACGTCTGAAATCTCCTCCTCAATCTCTTTTTTTGATCCTTTTCTAATGGCTCTTGAAAGCTCTCCAACTTCTTCAATAAATACAGTTAATAAAAATATTACTCCCATTTTTTTATCTTTTTCATAAAATTTTTTCTTCATTAATTTTTGAAACTCTGATATATGCATAAGCTATATTTTTAACAAAATCTTACTTAAAAATCTCATCTATAAGGCTTAAAAGCTAGCTAAATCGTGCTTTATTTGCCTATCTTAATTTCCGTTTCATCGATTAGAATAAATTCTAAACCTTAATAAGTTGGCAAGCCTCAAAAATATCCGAAAAATTTAAGCGTAAAATCCATTAATAATATAAATAGTAAGGGGCTGTCGGCTAGATTACGCATAAAATCATTTAAAAAGCGTAAGGCAAATCTGGTCTAGGCTACGTGGCTTGGGCCCACGTGATCGCCGGTTCAAATCCGGCCAGCCCCACCACGATTTTGGGATAGGTCCTAAGGATCGATTTTACTCTTTTAAAAAAGAATTTGGAAATTTTTTCAGAGTAATGAGGCTAAATATGCTTTTTTGCTTGAGGATGAGCGGTTAGGCTTTGGTTTAGGAATTTTCTTTAATTAAATATTTAAATAAAAATTGCTAGCGATATAGAGAGCACAAAAAGTGTACCTAATTGTGGCGCATCAAACAATGCCATGAACTCACCTGAATGCCTTTATCAAACTTAAATTTATAAATGAAAAATTTTTTTGGAATTGAACTCTTAAGAAGATACGGATTAGTTGGAAAAATAAAGGTATTCTCCTGGCGAGAATACAGGAAAAGGGAAGGGAGTGATGTAGGTTTTGTTATAGAAGAGGGTTTAAAAATTAAGCAGCTTATACAAGTTACTTATGGTTCTAGCAAGGAAGAAATAAAAAAAGAAAAATTAAGGCTTTGTTGAAAGCTTCTAAAGAACTAAAATGTAAAGATTTGTTAATAATAACATGGGATTATGAAGATGAGTTGAAAATAGACAATAAAATAATTAAAGTAATTCCTTTATGGAAATGGCTATTGCAATTGAATGGACAATCTTTTAAACTTTTCTGTTCTAATCTTTTATTTCCAAGTCAATTTGTGGTCAGCACTTAAAGGTGATCTAGGAAAAGCTGTGGAGGTTAAACGTCATAGAGCTTTTCATCTGCTAGCCTTCTGTAGGCGAATAGTTTTCCATCCTGTCAAGTATAATACTCTTTTTGCACCATCTTTTCTTTTAGGATCTACGTGATGACATACTCCTTCACGTTATCTACCAGTTCTGTGGATTCTATAGATGCTTCCAGCTCTTCAAAATTTGTCCTATATGTCCATCATTACCAATAGCTAAAGGGCCAAAAGTTTTCTTCTGCCCATAAAGGCAAGATGCTAATGATGATCGAAATAACGACTACTAATGGCAGTATTATTTTAATGCTTTTTCTATTCGATCACTCACTTCCTTAGAGTGTACTTCAAAATTCCTGTTACTTTAGGAAAAATCGAATTTGAATTTAAACATCTTTTAGAAAAGCTTAAATTAAGAGATAGGAAAAAATACGAGGAGATGCTTAGTGAAAAAATTGAACTAAATCCTAAAGTTCCTGGAAGAAAAGAAAAATGGAAAAGATTTAAACTATTCTTTAATAAGTTTTCTTAAAACCTTAATAATATTAAACACGTAATTACTTTAAGCTTAGTAGAAGGCTTAACAAATAGTTTTAAAGAAGAATATTTAAAGAAATGATTGGAAATAAGTAAGGTTTAAATATTTTTGGCTAACGATTTTCCAAAAATTCCAGAGTAAAGCTATAGAAGTAAACTAAAAAGTTGTTGCTAAAATTTATTAAAATTTTATGAAAACTTTAAGAATTCAAGCTTCGTTATACATTCTTGATTTGTTTTAAACATTAACCATTCTTTTTTACTACTTTATTTTTAGAAAAGCATAATATAAAGCTCAATAAAGTATATTATTTGGTGTTTAAATTGGTAGATATCTCAGTAACCATAGCTGGAATGAAATTCAAGAACCCAGTTTTAACAGCAGCTGGGCCAATGTCTAGAAATGGAGAAATTTTGCTTGAAGCTGCTAAAAATGGTGCAGGAGGACTTGTAACAAAAACAGTTGCTCCAAAACCAGCTATAGTTCCAAGGCCTTGTATGGCAATAATGAATTTAAACGAAACAGTTCCAAAAGGATTCTTAAATGCTGAAGAATGGTCAGATCTTCCTTATGAACAATGGCTTGAAAAAGAATATGAAATAGCAAAAAAGTCTGGTTTACCGGTTATAGCAAGCTTGGGGCATTCAGCCGAAGCTGCTAGAATGTTAGGTCCACTTATTGAAAAAAAAGTAGATGCAATTGAGCTTGTAACAATTTATTCTGGAATAGATCCTAAGCCTGTAATTGATGCTACAAAAGCGTTAAAGGAAGTAGTTAACATTCCAGTTTTTGTTAAGCTTTCACCAAACTATTTTGATATAGTTGCTTTTGCAAAAGCTGTTGAAAAAGCTGGAGCTGATGCTATTACAGCTGTAGATAGCCTTGGGCCATGTTTAGCTATAGATGTAGAAACAGCAAAGCCTGTTTTAGGCGGAAAGTATGGCTATGGATGGCTTTCAGGTCCAGCGCTTAAGCCTTATGCTTTAAGATGTGTAGCTGATATAGCTAGAGCAGTAAAAATTCCCGTTATAGGCATAGGAGGAATAATGAGTGGAAAAGATGCTATAGAGTATATAATGGTTGGAGCTTATGCTGTTGAAATTTGTACAGGAGCTATATTAAAAGGTCCAAGCATTTATGGAAATGTTGCTAAAGAAATAGAAGAATTCCTTAAAAATCATGGTTATGATTCTTTAGAAGATATAAGAGGATTAGCTCTTAAGTATTTGCCTGAAAAGCCTTTAAGGACTGAAGCTATTCCGCCAAATGTTTTTCAAGAAAAATGCACTATGTGCTTTATTTGTCAAAGAACATGCCCATATAAGGCTATAAGCGTGAAAAAACCACCTATTAATGGGAAAAAAGTATTCATAGATATAGAAAAATGCTATGGTTGTGGATTATGCGTATCGGTATGCCCAGTAAGAGCTATTTATTGGGAATGATAAAAATTGGGAATTTTAATACTTTATATTGAATTTTTTAAATTTTTACGTAATTTAGCTTCATTAGGCTATTTAGGAATATTCTTAGCAGAGTTAATTGCAAATTCTTCAATTTTGTTTCCAGTACCTGGATACTTAATAACTTTTGCTGCTGGAGCAAAACTTAATCCATTTTTAGCTGCTTTTTCAGCTGGACTGGGCGCATCGATAGGCGAACTTACTGGTTATTTGCTTGGAAGAGGTAGTAGAGAATTGCTAAAGAAAAGACTAGAGCTTGAAAGGATTAAAAAATTGTATAACAAGTATGGTTTATGGAGCATTTATATTTTTGCAGCATTTCCATTTCCTTTTGATATAGTTGGTATGATATGTGGTATGCTTAAGATAAATTTAATAGTTTTTTTCTTATTAACTCTTGCTGGAAAGTTTACTTCTCGTATGTTTATTGCATATTCTGGTAAAGAGGTTTATGAGCTTATAATCTCCTTTTTAAGCGGAGAATTTAGAATCAATTTTTTAAGCATAGCCTTGATAGCTATCTTTTCTATTATAGCATTGATATCTTTTATTTATTGGAGGTTAATTTTTAAGAAAAAGGAAGATGAATTCATGAACTTAGTTTAAATTTCAATAATTTCACATTTTATGCTTTTTAAGACATCTTCAGCCTTTCTTGGATCAAGCTTTATGGTATAAAGCCTTTTAGAGGTTCTAAGCTTTAATTTAACTATATCTTTAAGCCTTTTCACTCTGCATTCAGAAGCTAACTCAGCTAGTTTTAAAAACTTTTCTACATCGAATATCTCTGTAGGCATACAAGTACACCATTAATCGGATTTTAAAGCTTTTATTATAATAAGCATCTTTTAAACATATCTTTTTTGATTAATAATAGAAAAGTTTTTTATAGCAAATAATAAAAAGCTTTATAATG
>JAVZFM010000072.1:0-7519 GCA_038872815.1 Bathyarchaeia archaeon | reverse complement strand
TTAAGCTTAATTCTTAATATATTTCCTGCATTTGCTTATGACAAAGGCTTAAGTAATTTTTACATTGGAGCATTGTTTTCAATTTTTGAAATAACAAGAATAATAACTTCATTACAATTAAGAATTTTTATAAAAATAGGTGAAAAAAATCTTTTATTGATTGGAACCTTAGCTCAAGCAACTTCTCTATTGTTCATAGCTCATTTAATAAATTCATACATTGCATTGATTTTATCGATGATAGTAATAGGGTTTGGGTTTGGAGTAGTATTTCCACTAACAATTTCATTAACTTCTAGAAAAGCACCTGAGGGGAAAGTTGGTAGTACTATAGGCATATTAGAAACTTCTTTTGGATTTGGTTGGTTAATCACTCCTTTAGTTACTGGTTTTATCGCAAATTCATTTAATCCATCATTATCGTTTCTTTTTATAAGCTTTATTGGTTTTTTAGCTTTAATTATGTTTATTTTTCATAAAGCATAAATACTTGCTCGATTTTTTAATTAACTTCATATCATTTACTGAAATCCTTAATTACCAAGAATAAAAAATCTTCTTACTATCATTTCTTTTTTCTAGCCATTTTATTGGAATTTCTTAAAGCTCTAATCGAATACTGGATTCAATTGAATTTATAAAACAATGAAGTTAAATCTTTAAGAATACAAATTAATATTATAATGAGGATGCGAACGACATGTATGAGTATGGAATAATCTCAAGGATAGCTGGACCTGTAGTAGTGGCTAAGAATATGCTAGGCTCTCAAATGTATGAAGTAGTGAAAGTTGGAGAATTAGGTCTTATAGGTGAAATAATTAGAGTTGAAGGAGATAAAGCTACTATCCAAGTTTATGAAGAAACTACTGGGATTAAACCAGGAGAAAAAGTTGAAAGAACAGGTAAGCCACTTTCAGTAGAGCTTGGCCCAGGAATAATGGGACAAATTTATGATGGAATACAAAGGCCTCTTACAACCTTAAGGGAGACTATAGGTGTTTTTGTTAAAAGAGGAATCGTTCCTTTTGCTATTGAAAGAAATAGGAAATGGCATTTTATACCTCAGATAAATGAAGGAGAGCTAGTTTTAGGTGGAGATGTTATAGGCATAGTTCCAGAAACACCTCTAATAAAACATAAAATTCTTGTACCTCCAAACCTTCATGGAAAAGTAATAAGTATGGCTAAAGAAGGAGATTACACAGTTTTAGATGAAATATGTAAGCTAGAAGCCAATGGAGAAATCTTTTCAATAAAAATGATGCATACGTGGCCTGTAAGAAAGCCAAGACCTTTTAAAAGAAAAGTTCCTGCAGATACACCATTGATTACTGGTCAAAGAATCATAGATTTTCTTTTCCCAATTGCTAAAGGTGGAACTGCTGCTATTCCAGGTGGATTTGGAACTGGAAAAACAGTTATGCAACATCAACTTGCATCTTGGGCTGATGCTGATGTAATAGTTTATGTAGGATGTGGTGAAAGAGGAAATGAAATGGCAGAAGTTTTAGAGAGATTTCCTAAACTTAAAGATCCTAGAACTGGAAGACCTTTAATGGAAAGAACGATTCTTATAGCGAATACATCAAATATGCCTATAGCTGCTAGAGAAGCTAGTGTTTATACTGGAGTAACTTTGGCTGAATACTTTAGGGATATGGGATATGATGTTGCTTTAATGGCCGATTCAACTTCAAGATGGGCGGAAGCTTTACGCGAAATTTCTGGAAGGCTTGAAGAAATGCCTGGAGAAGAAGGATATCCAGCATATTTAGCATCAAGGCTTGCTGAGTTTTATGAAAGAGCTGGAAGAGTTGAAGTCTTAGGAAGCAAGTATAGGCTTGGCTCTATTTCAGTTGTAGGAGCTGTTTCTCCACCAGGTGCAGATTTTTCTGAACCAGTTACTCAAAATACTCTTCGAATAGTAAAAGTTTTTTGGGCATTGGATAAAGAATTAGCAGAAAGAAGGCATTTTCCAGCAATAAATTGGTTAACAAGTTACTCGCTATACTTAGAATCTCTTGAAGATTGGTTTAAAAAAGAAGTTGGAGAAGAGTGGTTAAAATATAGACAAGAGGCTATGTTTATTCTACAAAGGGATGAAGAGCTAAGGGAAATAGTGATGCTAGTTGGTCCTGATGCTCTTTCAGATTCACAAAGAATAATCCTTGAAGCAGCTAAAATGATAAAAGAAGATTTTTTAATGCAACATGCTTATCACCCTATAGATAGCTATTGTTCTCCACAAAAAACATTTCAGATGATTAGTTTAATAATCAAATTCTATGAAAAAATGAAGATTGCTGTTGAGAAAGGAATTCCATTATCAAGAATTCTTGAGTTACCTGTAAAAGAAGAAATTGCAAGGTTTAAAATTCAGCCTCTTGAAAAAATAAATGAGTTATCGAAAGAAATAAGCTTAAAAATAGATTCTCAATTTGATCAACTTTTCTCAGAAGCATCTTAAGAGGTGAGATAAAAAATGAGCTCTATAGAAAGGGAATATTACACAATAAAAGAAATTTCTGGGCCTCTACTATTCTTACATTCCGTAACCAATGTTGGCTATGGAGAATTAGTAAGGATAATTACTCCAAGTAAAGAGGAAAGAAGAGGACAAGTTTTAGAATCTAGCGAAGATTATATTGTAGTACAAGTTTTTGAGGGGACATCTGGACTTGATATAGCATCTACAAGGGTTTGTTTTTCTGGAGAAACCATAAAGTTGCCAGTTTCATCTGATATGCTTGGAAGAATTTTTGATGGAAAAGGTGAGCCAATAGATGGAGGCCCAAAAATAATTCCTGAAGATTATTGGGATGTTCATGGCGCTCCTATAAACCCTTATGCTAGAGAACATCCTAGAGATTTTATCCAAACTGGAATCTCAGCAATAGATGGAATGAATACTTTAGTTAGAGGACAAAAATTACCACTTTTCTCAGGTTCAGGTTTACCCCATAACATAATTGCTGCTCAAATAGCAAGACAAGCAAAAGTAAGAGGTAAAGAAGAACCATTTATAACTGTTTTCGCGGCTATGGGGATAACTGCAGATGAAGCGCGCTTCTTTAAAGAAGACTTTGAAAAACAAGGAGTTTTTGACCATGTAACCATGTTCATAAACTTAGCTGATGATCCAACTATAGAGCGTATTTTAACTCCAAGACTAGCGTTAACTACAGCAGAATTTTTTGCATTTAAACTTGGTATGCATGTTCTTGTTATATTGACTGACATGACAAACTATTGTGAAGCCTTAAGAGAAATATCGGCTGCAAGAGAAGAAGTACCAGGAAGAAGGGGATATCCAGGTTACATGTATACAGACTTAGCAACAATTTATGAAAGAGCTGGAAGAGTTCATGGAAGTAAAGGATCGATAACTCAAATGCCAATTTTAACAATGCCTCATGATGATATGACTCATCCAATTCCAGATTTAACTGGTTATATTACTGAAGGACAAATCTATGTGGATAGAGGCTTACATAGAAGAGGAATATACCCTCCTATAGATGTACATCCATCTCTTTCAAGGTTAATGAATGAAGGTATAGGAAAAGGTAAAACTCGTGAAGATCATCGAGAAGTTTCAGATCAACTTTATTATGCATATGCTGAAGGAAGAGCCTTTAGAGACTTGATTGCAGTTATAGGAGAAGAGGCTTTATCCTCTAGGGATAAGCTATACCTCAAGTTTGCTGATTTATTTGAAAGAAAGTTTATAAATCAAGGAGTTTATGAAGATCGAGATATTGAGCAAACTTTAGATCTTGCTTGGGGACTTCTTTCAATGTTTCCAGAAAGCGAATTAAAGCGCATAGATCCTTCAACAATTAAAACCTATCATCCAAAATATAGGGCAAGGGCTTAACAAATGTCTCAAACTATAGCTGGAATTCATCCTACACGAATGGAGCTTTTAGCTTTAAAAAAAAGAGTAAAGATTGCTGAAAGAGGCCGTGATTTGCTTAGAGAAAAACTAGATGCTTTAATGATTGAATTTTTTCAATTCATACGCGAAATTTCTAGCTTAAGGGAGCAAACTCATGAAATTTTATATCAGGCATACAAGGATTTTTCTGAAGCTCAAATAAGGTTAGGGTTTATGAAATTGCTTCAAACATCTTTATCAGTTGAAAATCGTTTTTTAGTTGATGTAAAATCAAGGGATGTAATTGGAATAAGCATCCCAGTTATTGAAACAAAGGTTAAACCTTTTGAAAGTTACCCATACAACCCTTTAAGTACTTCAATAAAGCTTGATGAAGGAATATTAAAAATGAATAAAGCCATAGAACTAATTTCAGAATTAGCAGAAAACGAAGTTGCTTTAGTAAGGCTAGGAGAAGCTATAGCATCCACTAAGCGTAGAGTAAATTGCTTAGAATATGTAATAATTCCAAGAATTATTAACACAATTAAGTATATCCAAATGCATTTAGAAGAAAGAGAAAGAGAAGATTTATTCAGGTTAAAAAGGATTAAAAAAAGGTTAGAAAAAGAAAAAAGAGCTTAATCATTACTTATGATAGCTTGCTAATAGAGTATCTTTTTTTGAAGATAAATTTCTCTCCACTACATTTATGGTTCCATCTTGATAAATATCTATTATATTGAATGAATGGTCAAACCTTCCACGAGTTCTTATGCTGGAAACAGTACCTGCATTTATTAAAATCGAATCCTCAATTTTAAGCACACGCCTTACATGCCTATGTCCCATTAATACGAAATTTACACGATACCTTAAAATTGTTTCAAGAACATCGCCTGCATCTTCTAAAACATTCATTTCTCTTCCTGAGCCTGGTACTGGAACTAAATGATGGTGAAAAGCCACTATTTTAATGATTTCATTTGGAACTTTTTTAAGCTTATTTTCAAGAAATTCTAGCCTTCTTCTGCCTAAACGTCCAGCATCTCTATCAGGTTCAGGGCTATTCATAAGATATACGACGATATTATTGAATCTAACTTCTTTATCCATTGCGCTAATTAATTCTCTAAAAAGCGATTGACCATAATTCCTTTCATCATGATTTCCAGGGGTTATTAAGACTTTTTTATTATTTAAGCTTTTAAGCTTTTTTAAGGCCAATTCATAATCTGCAAGAACACCATTATCTGTAAGATCGCCAGTATGTACTATAATGGATGGAGAAGGATCAAGCTTATTTATTTCGTTAACAGCTTCATCGAAATAGTCTTCTAAAAACTGTCCATATGGAGAAATATGCGTATCTGAAATATGGACTATTCTGTACATTGGTTGCAAATCAATTCACCGTTAAATCATTATAAAATCATTTTATGGAACTTTATTTTTAATTCTCCACTCCAATCGAATACTGGAACATTCCTATTGTATTTCTTAAACCTTTGAGAAAGCGCACTTACTATTATTGGCAAAGCTATAGTGGCATCGCAATGGCAAATAGCTTTTTTTGCATCCTTACTTATTTTACCCCAACTTTGAGCTTCCTCGAAAGAAGCTCCACTAAGGCCGCCCCAAACAGGTAGGTCTGCGGTTATTTGAATCGCATAGTTGTGACTTCTATCATGCCTTGTAGAATAACTAGCTACTACGGCAGTTTGCTGAATAAAATTTTTTGGTACTCCCCCTCCAATATAAACTACTCCAGTAATCCTTGATTTCTCTGTTATAAGAGATGTTTCATGCACATCTTTTAATCCATCTAGGATTATTTTTCTTCCCCCCCTTCTATTAGCAAACATTATTGAAAACCCTAAAGAACTATCACAAAGCGCTGGTGAAAAAATAGGAACGCCTGCTTTATAAGCGGATATTAAAATTGATTCTTTATCTCCTTTTAGTTCATAAAGCTTTTTTCCAAGCAAGTATAAAATTTCTCTTGAAGAATATTGATGACCATCTTTTAAAATTTCACAAAAATTCTTTTCTATCCACCTATCGATTGCATAAAACTTGTTTTCATCAGCTAAAACGTCATAGATCCTATCTATTCTATGCTTCCTTAATTCCACATCGTCAATATGATGATATAAAACATAATGCTTCCCACCAAGGACTTCAACACAATCATGATATAAATTAGCTCCAGTTGAGACTACTACATCAACCATCCTTTTTTTAATTAAGTATGATATTACTTTTCTCATTCCAGCTGGTACCATTGCTCCAGCTAATCCAAACCATATAACTATTTTATTTTCTTTAAGCATTTTACTCCATATTTCAAAAACCTCAGCTAACTTCCTACCTTGAAATCCAGTAAACTTCATTCTATCCAATAGCTTTTCAATTTTTAATTTTGAAGAAATCTCTAATGGTTTTGTAGGATGTTTTAAGAGCTCTTTTTTTATCATTTTCATTCAATAGAATAATTTTGTTTTGAATTAGTTATAAAGATATTTAAAATTTTTCATTAAAACCATAAGTTAAAATACTTCCCATATATTTATTAACAATGCTTAATATTGATTAAGCTAATTCATTATAACAGTTTGGGTGAGTAGTCAATGGAGAAAAACGATAAATGCATAGTTATAGTTAGGATAAGAGGAACAGCTGGAGTTCCTGAAGATATTGAATATACGCTTAATTCTTTAAGGCTATATAAAAAGTATAATGCTACAATCTTTTATGAAAAGCCAGAAATAGAAGGTATGCTAATAAAAGCAAAGGACATGATAACATGGGGAGAGGTAAATGAAAAGACTATAGAACTTCTTTTAACTAAAAGGGGCAAATTATCTAATGGAAAGAAATTAACTGATGAATTTGTGAAAGAAAAGTTTGGTTTATCATCAATAAAAGATTTGGCTAAAGCTATAGTGAGTTTTGAGATTCCTTTAAATAAGCTTTGGGAAGTAGGTATAAAAAAGGTTTTTAAGCTACATCCGCCAAAAGGAGGTTTTAAATATAGCATTAAACGCCAATACAAAAATTATGGTGAGTTGGGCTATCGAGGAGAAGCTATAAACAAGCTAATAGAAAGAATGGTTTAAGGAGCTTTCTCTAGATAAAAAGATATTTTAGATGGATCAAATTCATCAGAGTTTAAAACGTTAATTACAAAGTTCAATATTTTCCTTCTTTTCATTGAGTCTAAATCTGGATAGTATAATGGATGAACTACAACTAATCCTCTAAACGCATAGAATGGAGCCATTACCTTAAACATTTCTTTGTCTTTTGTTTTTTCAAAATATCTTTCAAAAAAGATTTCAAGCAAATCAGAAAAAGGCTTTATATACTTCCCATAATGCCAAACACTAATGAATATATAATTTATAGTTAAACTAGTTATATCGTCTGCTGGCTCACCATACTCTTCACGAGATTGATCTATGGCTAACATTTTATCATTTTTATCGAAAAGTATGTTTCCAAATGGATGAAAATCTCCATGAATACGAGAAAGTCTATGGAATAGATTTTTTATTCTATTTCTCCACTCCACAGCTTTGACTTCTATTTTCATTAATTCTTCTTTTGAAGTAAAATCAAGTTTTTCTGGATCAGGAT
>JAVZFM010000071.1:0-7683 GCA_038872815.1 Bathyarchaeia archaeon | reverse complement strand
GCCATAGAAAAGGCTATTGTTACATTTAATCCAATAGATTGTGATTTAAAATCTTGTAAGAATAAAGAAATATGCTTTCCTTTAGGAATATTTTCAGGCGATAGAATTAAAGTTTTAAGAATTAAAGAAAGCATAGAGTGCCCAATTAAAAGAAAGCTTAAGCTTTCTTTAGTTGAAATACTTTAAGCTTAAACAATTTTAGAAAGCTTTTTAGTTTAATTTTTGATTTATAAAGCTTTAGGTAATGAAATCTATGAGCTTTCATTTAGAGCGTAAAGGAAGTTTATTTAAAAAAGATGGGTTAGAAAAATTAAGCTTTGAGTATGTTCCGCCATACATGCCTCATAGAGAAGATAAAATAGACTATTTAGTGAAAGTCTTTAAAATAATAGTAGAAAATCCTGGAGCTTTTAGCCAAAGAATTTTAATAACTGGGTTAACAGGAACTGGAAAAACTGCTACTGCTAAAAGAGTTGGAAGAACTTTAGAGAAAATTGCTAAAGAACATAATCTAAAACTAAAATATGTTCATGTAAATTGTAGGTTAATAAAAAGTAAGTTTAGTTTAGTCCAAGAAATAATTAGACAAGTAACTCCAAATTTCCCTTTACGTGGATATGGGGCTATAGAATTACTTTATGCGCTTTGGGATTTTTTAAACAAAAATGAAATTCTTCTTTTATTAGCACTTGATGAAATAGATCATTACATAGAAAATATTGGAGAAGACATAGTTTATGAACTAACTAGGTTAACAGATACCAGCAAAAATACTTTTCAAAGGATCAATTTCATTTTTATAGCGAGAAATGATGAATTTATGCAAAGATTGAGTCCAGAAACTCTTAGCAAATTTAGACCTCAAGAAAGATTGCAATTATTACCTTATACTGAAGAGCAACTTAGGGATATAATTTCAAATAGGGTTGAAGAAGCTTTTATTGAAGGTTCTGTTAGCCAAGATATAATTGATTTTATAGCGAGAAATGCATCCGCGATAGGGCATGGAGATGCGAGATATGCTATTCAATTAATTCTTACTGCAGGATTGATTGCTAATAGAGAAAGATCAAGTTATATACTTCCTGAGCATGTTCGTGAAGCTCAAGAAAGAACAGATCCTAGAGTTAAGGATGAAGATATAATATTACTTCCAAAAGATTTAAAGTATGTTTTATTGGCTATAGCTCGTTATTTTAAGATAGAAAACGAATCTATTTTTGTTCCTTTTAAAGTTATGGAAAATTTTTATAAAATTGTATGTGAAGAGTATAAAATTAAACCAGTAAGTAGCTATTTATTCAAGGCTTTCTTAAAAGATCTACAAACATTAGGTGTAATTAAGATTGATAATAAATTTAGAATTGAACTTCCTTATGTTAAGGCTAGCTTATTAGAAAACTTTTTAATGGAAACCTTAAATTTAAATCGATAAATTTCAATCATAAAATTCTAAATGTTTAAGTTTTTTGAATAGATTCACTTTTTTCAAGTTTTAAATCTTGTTTTTCTTCAACTTTTGGCTCCTCGATTTCTGGCTTTTTGAAAACTTCTATAAAAGCTATCTTTTTAATTTCTGGAATGAACTTTTGGACATCGTTACTTATTAGTTGCTTAATGGACTGTATTCCTTCTACAAAAAAAGCTTCTTGAGGAATCTCAATAATTAATTCTTTATCAGATATTGTTAAATTGAATTTTTCTTTATCTACGCCTGGTAAATTTTTATGGATTATTGATCTAACTTTTTCTTCAACAGTTTTTAAGATTTTTTCTACAGAAACTTCATAGATTAAAGTTTTACCAGCAAGAGGATGATTATAATCTACTTGTACTCTTCCAGCCCCGCTCGCTCTTATTAAAGCAGGTTTTCCATCTATTTCAATTTCCATTCCTGGTAATGGAGTTATTCCTTGAGCCTTAAAACGTCTTAAAGGCAAAAGCTTAACTTTTGATGGGTCTCTTAATCCATACGCTTTTTCAGGAGGTAATTCAAGAGTTATCTTGCCTCCTTCTTCAAGCCCAATTAATCCCTCTTCTAAGCCTTTAGGGAACCAACCTTCACCTACTACAACTAAAGCAGGCTCATAAATTTCTTCATGAATATGCTCATGAGCGTGTATATGAATCGGTTTTTTTACTTCTTTAGCAAGGGATTCAATAGTCGTGCTAGCTATCTCTCCAGTTTCTTTAATTTTACATGTATAGTTTATTAATACGAAGTCTTTCTCCTTAATTGGCAAATTGAAATCACCATTAAATCTTCAAGAGTAAGGTTATTAAAATACTTTAACCTTTTCTTTTAAATAGAAAGAGAGGAAGTTTTAAAATGGTTGAGATTAAAAACGCATTTTCAGAATTGAATAGCATAGAAATAAAGCCAAATGAGCTAGCATTTTTCTTTTATAAAATTTCAGCTATAGCAATTAAAACAATCAGTTATAGGTTTCTAATAGACTCAGCTGATTATTTTATGCTTAATGACATAAAAGCCTTGGAAAAACTTGATTTAGTTCTAATAACTCATGAGCATTATGATCATTTTAATAAATCCAAAACAATTGAAATACAAGGTTTAACAAATGCTATTGTAGCATGCAATTTGGATGCTTTTAATTCTTTAAAAGATTCTATAGGTAAAGAAAAACTAATATTGCTAGAGGCAAATAGATCTCAAGAAATAAAAGGAATAAAAATAACTTCAATAAAGGCTATACATCCTGGTAAAAATCCTTTAATGTTTTTCATAGAAGCTGATGGTTTAACATTATTCCATGGCTCTGACTCTGGCTATACGAAGGATATTGAAAAGCATAAAAAGGAAGTTAAAGTTGCTTTTGTACCAGTAGGTAGCCCATCGCCAACAGCTAATGTAAATGATGCATTAAAAATGGTAAAGGCATTAAATTGTAAAATGGCCATACCTATTCATGGTACAGAAGATGAAATGCTTGAATTTAAGAAGCAGGTAAATAGGGAATTACCTAACGTTGAAGTCATAATAGCAGAACCGTTAAAGGTATATAAAGTTTGAGCTTACACTTTATTAGTAAAAATTGAAATTAATGAAGTAGAAGCGTTTTATGGATCTACTATCATGAATTTTACTTAGGAAGCTTATGAAGTGTGAGATTGAATTAACAAGCAAAGAAATTTTAGGCCCAGTTAATCTAGAGAGGACTATAAAAAGTGGACAAACTTCAGGAAGTGCTTGGGAATATTCAAAGGGAAAATATTGGGATGCTGAGTTAATTAATGATGAGTACATTAAATATGAGGTATTCCAAGATATCAAAGTAAATGAAAAAAGATTAAAAATAATTGCATACTCTAAAGAATTTTCTGACAAATTGGTTAAACATATTAAAAGCTATTTAATACAAATTTTTCGTCTTCGCGATAATTTGGAGTTATTTTATAAGAAGTTCGAATATGATAAGCTTTCTAAGACTTTTAATACATGTAAAGGTTTAAGGTTAATGAAAGCTTCAAACTTATTTGAAAGCTTGATATGCTCAATTTGCTCCCAACATGCTTCGATTAAGCAATGGAACAAAATGGTGGAATTGATAAAAGTAAATTTTGGCGAAAGAATAGAATTCGAAGATGGATCAGTTTTCCATACTTTTCCTAATTCAGAAAAGTTAGCAAAAGCATCTATAAATAAGCTTAAGTACTTATGCTTAACTGGATATAGAGCTAACTATATTAAAACAGCTGCTGAAAAAGTTTATAAAGGCTCTATAGATTTGAGTGAAATAAAAAAATTTAAATTTGAAGATGCAAAAGAAAAATTAATGGAACTTCCAGGAATAGGTCCAAAAGTAGCTAACTGCTTTCTTTTGTATGGTTTAGGAATAACTGAAGCCGTTCCAGTTGATGTTTGGATTCATAGAATTGTTTCAAGACTTTATTTTGGTAATAAAAAAATAAACAAAAATGAAGTGGAAGAATTTCTTAGAAGTAGGTATAAGGAATGGGCTGGTTATGTTCAACTCTATTTATACGATTTTGCAAGATTTTTTAGGAAATACGAAAATATACCACTAACTTGATAAGTAATTAAAGTGATAGTTTGAAACTTTTTTATATCCAAAAGTTTGTAATAAGATTTTGGTGATTTTTTGTCAATTCTTATTAAAAATGGGATAATCTTAACATTAGATAAAAATAATAAAATTATCAAGAATGGCTCTGTTTTTATAGATGATGGTAAAATAGTTGAGGTTGGTAAAACTGAAGAGTTTTCAAAAAAGTATAATCCCGAAAAAATACTTAATGCAAAATGGAAACTTGTAATGCCTGGATTTATAAATACTCATACTCACATGGTTTATGGCTTAATAAGGGGTCTAGGATCAGATTTAGTCTTACTTGAGTGGCTAAAGAAATTTACATGGCCTTGCTTAGCCAATATAAACGAGGATGATGCTTATTTTGCAACCCTTTTAGGATGTATTGAGAACATAAAATCAGGTACTACTTGTGTAGTTGAAAATTATTATATGGCAAAAGATAAAAAAAGTAACATCGATAAAGTTGCTGAAGCTTTAATCAAATCTGGAATAAGAGCCTTTATAATGCGTGGATATCATGAAAAGAATGCATTAGATATTTTTGTAGAAAGTCTAGATGAAATCCGTAAAGAATATTTTAGGATAATTCAAAAATGGCACGAAAGTGCTAATGGAAGAATTAAAGTTTGGATAAGCCCAGTAAATTTGCTATTTTGCACTCCTGATTCTATAATTGCTATGAAAGAATTGATGGATAAATTTAATATTGGAATCCATACACATGTTGCTGAAAGTAAGCAAGAAGTTTCTTACATAAAAAAAGAATATAAAAAGGGTTATATTGAGGTTTTTAATGAATTGGGAGTTTTAGGACCAAAATTTCACTCAGTACATTCAGTATGGCTTTCTGATAAAGAAATAGCTTTACTGAGTAAGTATCATGCAAGTGTTATTCATTGTCCAGTAAGCAACATGTACTTAGCCTCTGGAATAATGCCTTTAACCAAGATACTGAAAAACAAAGTACATATTGCTTTAGGAACAGACGCCTCAAACTGTAATAATAGCCAAAACATGATAGAAACTATGAAAATTACAGCATGTTTACAAAAAGCATACCTGTTAGACCCTACTGCTTTAACAGCAAATCAGGTTGTAAGAATGGCAACTATAGATGGAGCTAAAGCTTTAGGGCTTGAGAAAGAAATTGGCTCAATAGAACCAGGAAAAAAAGCCGATATAATCATTGTAGATCTAAAAAAACCTCATATTGTGCCTCTTCATGATCCAATAGCTGGACTTGTTTATTCAGCAAGTAGATATGACGTAGAAACTTCAATCATAGATGGAAAAATAATAATGGAAAATAGGATCATAAAAGGATTAGATGAGATTGAAATAATTGAAAAAACTCAAAAAGCAGCAGAAGATTTAATTAAAAGGTCTTTATAGAACTTACTTAATCAAATTTAAAGGCGATAAGCAATGCGTATTTTCCATACAGCTTCTGATGAAGAAATAAAAGCTGGAAAAACTACTGACATCTACTTTGTAAGGACTAAAGAAATTCTTGAGAAAAAAGAATTAGCTAACATAAAAGTTATAGCCGAAATAACTACCGGTAGGCTTCCAAAGAATTGGCCTTGGGCAATTTTATGTGGAGTTGAAGAAGTGGCTCGTTTATTTGAAGGAATTCAAGTAAATATTTACTCTATGCTTGAAGGAACTTTGTTCTATTCATATGATTTTTATGGAATTCGTGAACCAGTTATGAACATAGAAGGGCCTTATGGGAATTTTTGTATCTATGAAACCCCATTACTTGGCTTAATTTGCCAAGCTTCTGGGATAGCCACTGTTGCTGCAAGAATAAGGAAAATAGCTAGTAAAGCTAGGTTAATATCTTTTGGAATTCGTAGAGCACATCCAGCTTTATCTCCTATGATAGATAGAGCTGCTTATATAGGAGGATTTGATGGAGTTTCGGGATTGACTGGAGCAAAACTCATAAATAAAGAACCTGTAGGAACAATGCCTCATGCGTTAATAATAGTAATTGGTGATCAAGTAGAAGCTTGGAAAGCTTTTGATGAAATAGTTCCAAGAGATGTTCCAAGAATAGCTCTTGTGGATACTTATTTTGATGAGAAAACAGAAGCCATAATGGCTGTTGAAGCTTTAGGAGATAGAATTCATGGAATACGATTGGATACGCCTAGCTCAAGGAAAGGGAATTTTTCAGAAATAATTAAAGAAGTACGCTGGGAACTTAATGCACGTGGTTACTCACATGTTAAGATTTATGTATCTGGTGGCATAAAAGAGGAGAACATAAAAGAGCTTTACGAGGCTGGTGCTGAAGGTTTTGGGATAGGGACTTCTGTTAGTGACGCACCTACTGTAGATTTTGCAATGGACATAGTGGAAATAAATGGAAAGCTTTGTGCTAAAAGAGGGAAACTTGGAGGAAAAAAGCAAGTATGGCGTTGTCATAATTGCATGATAGATATTGTACAATTGGATAATAAGTCTCAAGAACCAACATGTCCAAAGTGTGGTGGTAAAACTGAGTCTATGTTAAAACCAATTATAATAAATGGAAAAATTGTAGCTAAATTGCCTTCTGCCGATGAAATAAGGAATCAAGTATTAGAACAACTAGAAAAAGTTTCTATATAAATTTAGTTTTTTAAAGCTATTCTATTTTTAGGGCTTTTAATGCTTAGGTAAGCTTTTGTCATTTTTATAACACCAGTTTAAGATATTTCAAATTCGTTCTTTTGTTGACTATGTATAGGTTATGTTTAACACAAGCATTTAACAATTAAAAAGCTAAAACCTTTCTAGAATTAGCTCAAACTTTGGCTTGCCACGTTTTAAGAGCACTAGCGAAAATGTTTATTTAAAACTTGGCATGAAACTAACGGTTTAACAAATTCATTTTTTTAAAGATTTTTTCTTTAAAACCTTCCTTTTTAAGGTTGTACCGCACACAATGCATACATTTAAGCCATTAGACTGAGGGTATTTCTTGAAACAAGCTGGACAGTAAAATATCCACTTAAACCTATAAGATATTCCAAAGGTTATTAAAGAAGAGTATTTTAAACCAAGACTTTCAGCCATATTTTGAATAGAATAGTCATCACTAATTATTATTGGTTCTTCACCTTTTAGTTTTAAATCTAAACCTAATGCCAAAATCTTTAAATCAGCTTCAGAAAGAGCTAACTTTTCACCAATTTCGATAGCTTTTTTAATAACAGTTTTTTTCGTTTTTAAACTTGGCGATTTAACTTTTAAACGGCCACAATTGTATGAAGTTTCAAATCTAAAATATGGAATTGTATTTTCTACAAGTTCTTTCCACACTTCAGGAACAGTATAAACTTTTTCTTCAACAGAGAAAGGATCAAATCCAGCTATAAAAGCTGAAGTGTCAACAACAAAAACTTTTAACAAAACTTATCCCTTTAATTGAAATAAACGTGAAATATTTTTATGGAAGAACGATTTACCAAACCTAACGAATACAGCTTTATGCATAGATTCTTCAATGGATATAGTTTTATTCATTAAAACTTTATGCCTATACCTTCCATCAACTATTATCGTTGAAGTGGGCTTTAGGGTTAAAACTTTAATTTTAATCTTACTTCTTGAAGGA
>JAVZFM010000070.1:0-7712 GCA_038872815.1 Bathyarchaeia archaeon | reverse complement strand
GAATAACTGATAGAATTGTTGAAGAATTTGAGAAAAAATTTCTTTATAATGGAATTACAACAAAAGAAATTCATGATAAAATTAATGAATTACTTGAGAAAGAAAGTTTAGTGCTAAGCTCTAAGTACCGCCTTAAAGAAGCTATGATGAAGCTTGGTCCTGAAGGTTTTTCATTTGAAAACTTTTTTGCTAAAATAATAGAGCATTATGGATATAGAACCCGTTTAAGAAGCATGATTAAAGACAAATGCTCTTTTCATGAAATAGATATTATAGCTGAAAAAACAATTTTAGGGAAAATCCATAGATCCATGGTTGAATGCAAATATCATAACTCACCTGGTATTGATACAGGTCTTAAAGAAGCTCTTTATACTTATGCAAGATTTTTAGATTTAAAAAATGGATCTCGCTTAGGTTTATGCGAGCGTTTCAATAAAGCTTGGTTGGTTACTAACACTAAGTTTTCTGAAGAAGCTAAAATGCATACTGAATGTAAGGGCATAAAAGCAATTGGTTGGAAGTATCCTAAAAATTAAGGTTTAGAAGTTTTAATAGAAAATAAATCATTATATCCTATAACAATTTTGAAAAGCATTGAAAAAAAGCAATTAAAAAAGTTTTCAGAATTAAACATAATTACAGTTAAAGATATTCTAAAGAAAAGCGTTGAAGAACTTTTTAACATAACTGGGATTTCAAAAGAAGAGATCTTAACAATTAAAAATGAGAGTGAAAAACTTTTATCTTGCTTTATGGAATAAAAGCTTTTATGATGATCATTTATGAAGCTTTTAGTTAGTGTTATAAATGAGGATGAAGCTTTAGAAGCTATTAAAGGAGGGTGCGATATTTTAGATATTAAAAATCCAAAAGAAGGATCTCTTGGAGCTAATCATCCAAGCATTACAAGAAGAATAGTTGAACTTTTTAAAAATAAAGCCAAAATTAGTGTAACTATAGGCGATTTGCCAAATTTACCAGGTACAGCATCTTTAGCAGCTTTAGGTGCAGCATCTTTGGGTGTAGATTATATAAAAGCGGGGCTTTATGGAGTTAAAAGTTTTAATGAAGCTTTAAGCCTTATGGATTGGATTGTAAAAGCTGTTAAAGAGTTTTATCCTGAAGTTAAAATCATTGCTTGTGGTTATGCAGACTATAACTTAATAAACTCTTTAAACCCAATTAATCTACCAGCTATAGCTTATGAATCTAATGCTAATGGAATTCTTATTGATGTTAAGAATAAGACTTCAAAAAAGCTTTTTCAATACTTAAGCTTAGAGGCTTTAAGCGGTATAATAGATAAAGCTCATGAATATGGTTTAACTGTTGCTTTAGCTGGAGCTTTAAGTAAAGAGGATATAGGCATAGTTAAAAAACTTAAAGCTGATATAATAGGCGTAAGAAGGTGCGTATGCGATAAGCATAAATGGTTAAATGGAAAAGTCAAAAGTGAAAAAGTAAAAGAAATGTTAATTGTTATTAAAAGTTTAAATCCTTAATAAACTTGCTTAATTTTTCATAAGCCAATTCAGGATCACTTATATCGAGTAAAAGTTTCTCAAAAGGACAAATTCCTGATCTTGATTTGTTAAGAATTTTTGAAACTCTATTTTTAAACTCAACATATATTTTAGCTTTTTCTAAACTTTTTAGTGCCTCATCGCTTATTGTTATAGCATAAACATTAGTTACTTTTGCATAGGCGCATAAAAGGGCTACTGCTTTTCCAACTATCCTATCTGCTACAGATGATCCATTTAATTCATCCTTGAACATTTCAATAGCTTTAATTAAGCCCATGATACTTGATGAATTGCTTTTAAAAACAACTTTACAATTTTTAACTATTACAAGCGTAAGGAAGTTTTTTATAAGCAAATCTTTAGCAAGTTCTAAATCAAGCTTATTCATTGGATTCAACTAATCTAAATTATTTTCATGAATAATGAATAATTCATCATCAACCATAGAAACAATTTTTTCAGCTAATTCTAAAACTTTTTTTGAATTCTTGTTTTCAGCTTTTAATTCATCACGAATTCTATTTAAAATTTTTTGATCAATTAAAATGGCTATACGCTTATTGTCTTTTTTATTAAAAAACTCTATCAGAAAATTTGATGAATTTTTAACAATAAGCCTTTTATTTCCAATAGTACAGCCTGTAGAAATTTGAAGTCCATCGATTATGCATGAGAAAGGTATAGAATAATCTAGCATGGCTGTTGTAAGCAATTCTTTGTTTTTATTTTTATCTATTTTTAATTTTTTCAATCCAAATAATCCTGCTTTTAAGCCTAAAACCAAGAATGGTCCTAAATGTCCATGAAACTCTTCAGCTTTTTTAACAAGATCTATTAAAGTTTTTTCCAATTTTTGATCTACCTTTATAAAATTTTTATTCTGTAGGAACAATTTTTCTTGCTTTAAGAGCATTTACTAGAACAAATCCTATAATACCGCCTATAAAACCTCCAATCCCATGTAAACTGCTAAAAATGATAATTGAGCTAAAAGTTTTAAAACCCATAAAGAAATATCCTATAATAAGCCCTGCAATACAAGCACAAACAAAAGAAAAGCCTACCATTGCGATTAAGCTAATTATTTTTTTCTCGATAAAACTGGCATAGCCAAGAATCTTCGCAAAAATATCAAAAACAATGCTTGCTATTAAAAATCCAAGCATATGTAAAGCAGCTGGTCTAAGAATAAGCGTTAAAGCTGTAACAACTAAGCCTACAACCGATGCTGAACCAAACTTTCGAGTCCACCATATAACAAGGACTAAACTTATAAAAGCTAATAAATCACAAAAGAAAGGTAAACGTGTTAACTGCCAAAAAATTGGTGAAATAATTATATTCAAAATTGTCCAAAATGCTGAGCAAGTAGCTATGGCTGTAAGATCCTTTGTTGTAAATTTCATGGTAATACCATTTTATAAAAAAGTATTACTAATATATAAAGTTTTATGGTAGTTTTACTATAGCTTTACTACGATGCAAATTGTCTAGCATAATCCGTGTTGGAGTTACTTTTCCACCAGAATTGTTAAAAGAGTTGGATAGAGTTGTAAAAGAAATTGGGTATGAAAGCAGGTCTAAAGCAATTCAAGACTCTGTTAAGCAATTCATTACAGATTATGAATGGACAAAAAAAGAAAAAGGTATAAAAGCTGGGGTTTTAGTAATAATTTACGATCATGAAGTTAAAGGCTTAGAAGAAACTCTTACAGATATACAACATCATTATGGCGAGTTAATACGCTCATCTATGCATATTCATTTAAGCGAAAAATATTGTTTAGAAGCAATAGCATTTAAAGGGGAAGTTGAAGAAATCTTAAAGCTTACCAAGGAAATAATGAGTAAAAAGGGAGTAATTCAATCTAAGCTAGCTATTGTTTCTCCTTTTTAAACAAAGAAACATGCTACTTTATGATCTTTCTCAACTTCAATAAGGCTAGGCTCATTGTTAAAGCAAATGCTTTTAGCGTAAGAGCATCTTGGGAAAAACCTACAACCTTTACTTGGTATTTTCGTTTCAGCAACTGCTTGCTTAAGGATTGAATCAATTTCCTTAAGCCTATCAATTGGATCTGGCTCCGGAATAGCCTCTATAAGTGCTTTAGTATAAGGATGTAAAGGCTTAGTTAACAATTTTTTTAAAAACCCTACTTCAACTATTTTCCCCATATACATTATGGCTAAAGTATCTCCTATGTACTTTGCTGTTGATAAATCATGAGTAATATAAAGATAGGAAATTCCATATTTTTTACGCAAATTTATCATAAGCTCAAGTATTTCTGCTCTAATAGATAAATCAAGCATTGAAACAGGCTCATCAGCAACTATGAATTTTGGCTTTAAGATTAAGGATCTAGCTATAGCTAGCCTTTGTCTTTGCCCTCCTGAAAGCATATGTGGATACCTATACATGAAATCCTTGGGAGAAAGTTTTACATCTTCTAGCGCTTTAGCTATCAATTCTATTCTTTCTTCTTTGTTTTTTCCTATTCTATGCACAATTAAAGGTTCCATTAAAGTATCATACACTTTAAACCTTGGGTTTAAAGATGCGTAAGGATCTTGAAAAATCATTTGTGCCTCTTTTCTAAAAAATTTAAGCTCTTTACCTTTCAGCCTAGTTATATCTTTACCTTTAAAGATTATTTTTCCGCTATCTGGTTCTAAAGCTTTTACAAGCAGCCTACCAGTAGTAGTCTTTCCAGATCCAGATTCTCCAGCTAGAACAAAAATTTCTTTATCCTTAATTTCAAAACTTATTTCATCAACAGCTTTTACATAAGAAATAGGAGTTCTTTTAAAAAATTCAATAAAAGACCTTCTTAATGGAAACCATTTTTTTAACATTTTTACGCTTAATAAAGAATTTAACAACTTCATTCACGAATTTTTAAGCTCTATTTCATGTATAACCAACACTTAACAGAGTGCTCGTGATTTATCTGGATTTCTATTGGATTTTTTTCTTTACAAGCATCTATTGAATATGGACATCTAGGGCTAAATTTACATCCTGAAGGAGGGTTTACTAAATCAGGAGGAACTCCAGGTATATGCCCTAATTTACTCCTTTCATCTTTTAATCTTGGTATAGAAGCTAAAAGTTTTTGAGTATAGGGGTGCTTTGAATTGTAGAATATATCTTCCATATTTCCGATTTCTACAAGTTCTCCTGCATACATAACGGCAACTTTATCGACTATTTTATAAATTATTCTTAAGTCATGAGTTAAAAGAATTATCGATATTTTATGTTCATTTTTAAGCTTTTTTAAAAGATCTATTATCTCAGCTTGAACTATTACATCTAAAGCTGTAGTTGGTTCATCAGCAATTACAATATCTGGCTTAAGTACAACAGCCATAGCTATAACTACTCTTTGTTTCATCCCTCCACTTAGTTCATGAGGAAAACGTTTTACTATTCTTTCGTTGAGCCCAACTTCTTTTAAAGCATTCATTGAAGCTTTAATTGCATCTTTTTTAGAAAGCCCTAAATGGTATATTAATGGCTCTGAGATTTGGTATCCAATAGTATAAACAGGATTAAGCGCATTCATAGCTCCTTGAAATATCATTGAAATCTTTTTCCATCTAATCTCTTTTTTAAAAATAACTTCATCCATTTTTAAAATATCTATTCCATCCAGCTTTATGCTTCCATTTACGATTTTTCCTGAAGCTGGAACTAATCTAATAATTGATAAACCAAGAGTAGTTTTTCCACAACCAGATTCTCCAACTATTCCTAGAGATTCTCCTTTTTTTAAACTAAAGGAAAAATCCTCTACAGCCTTAACAACTCCTTTTCTAGTAAAGTAATAAGTTTTTAATCCCTTAACCTCTAGCTTTTCTATAGCTATGCCCTCCTTCTAGGATTAAGAATAGTTTCAATTGTATTTCCTATTAAAACAAAGCTTAAACCAGTTATAGCAATCATAAGCCCAGGCGATAATATCCACCACCATAATCCTCTAATAACTGCGCTATAAATTTGTGCATCATGAAGAATTTGGCCCCATGTTGGTAAAGTTGGATCTCCTAAACCTAAAAAACTTAAACCAGCTTCTGTAAGAATTGCAGCAGGTACTGAAAGAGCTATATTAGCAATAGCATAAGGAGTTATTTGAGGCATTATATGCTTAAACATTATCCTTAGGTTTGAGGCACCAATAAGTTTAACTGCCTCAATATAAGGTATATTCTTTAGCTGCAAAGCTATGCTTCTTGCAACTTTTGATGCACCCACCCATCCAAAAACAACTAAATAAGCTATTATGTAAACTATGCTCCTTCCCATAGAAAGTGAAAGCAAGATAAGGAAAGGTAAAGCTGGTAAAGCATATATTATGTCGCTAATCCTCATCATGAATTCATCAATGCCTCCACCATAGTATCCGCTTATTACTCCATAGCTTAACCCTAGGAGTACAGCAAGAAAAGCTACAGATAAACCTATCAAAAGAGCTATCGGAGTGCCCCATAAAATCCCCATTAATAAATCTCTTCTTAAATCGTCTGTACCTAAAAGTCCAAATACTTTTCCACCAATTATCAGCTCACTGGATAAAACTTCATCTTTTTCATTAAAAAGATAAAAGTTTATTAAAAACTCATAATTACCTTTTAAAACTTTAGCTTTTCCTGATTGGAGAATTGAAGGGTCACTTATAGCAAAAATCAATACTTCAGGATGTATATAATCTAAACCTATCATCAATCCAGTTTTGTTAATTATGTATTGTGCTACATTGACCTTAAGATTTCTTTCTGTAGAAAAAATAGTTGAGTTATAAACATAATAAAGCAAATCTTTAGGTTTTGGTGGAAGAGTTGTTTTTGTAAGAACTATTAAATCTTTATCTGGTCTTTTTACTAAGAACTCTAGCATAGGAGGATTTTCATAGTATTTTAAAGCAAAATTAAGTATAAAATCTGTGGGAAAGCTATCGTAAATAAAGTTTAAATAATAATAATGGCTAACAACCTTCAATTCAGGCTTTTTAATAAGACTAAGCTTTGGATTGTTTAGAATAGTATGTTCAGGAAGTTTTGACTTCAAAAAGTAGTTTATCCAAAATGGAGGAACAGATTTAGGATACTTACTCCAATAAGTTGGATTATGCCATTGTTTATAAGCATCGAATGGAATGAAAATTAACGTAAAGATAGAAATAGTTATTAATAAAGATAGTAAGGCTAAGCCTATTATACCTGTTTTATGTTTTTTATATTCTTTCCAGAAATTTGCAATAGAAAACAGTATAGAATTCATGGAAATCACTAGCTTACTCTTATCCTTGGGTCAAAAAGTCCATAAAGTACATCAGCTATAAACATGCTTATTAAGAACACAAGAGTTGTAACATAGGTTAATCCAATTATTACTGGAACATCTAAAACGCTTATTGCTTCCCAATATAGTCTTCCTAATCCAGGCCAATCAAAAACAGCTTCAGTAATTATTGCTCCTCCTAAAGAGCTTGAAAGGCTTAAAGCCATTATAGTTATAATTGGGGGAGCTGTGCTTTTTAAAGCATGTCCATAGATTATTTTTTTCTCAGGAACGCCTTTAGCTTTAGCTACCATAATATAATCTTCATAAAGCGTTTCTATCATGAGATTCCTAACTATATAAGCCCAACCTCCAAAACTCATCAATATCAAAGTTAATAAAGGCAAACTCATATGGTAAAAAAGAATAAGCGGATAATTAGTAACGCTAGGTAGGATTAAGGGAGTTGCCCTAGCTGGAAAAATTTTAAACGTATATGCAAATAAAAATATCATTAACATTCCTATCCACCAAAGCGGAAAGCTATTGCTTACAACAGCATAAGCTGAAATAAATCTATCAAGAAATGTTCCAGCTTTCCAAGATGCTAAAGCTCCAATAAAAATCCCAATTATTATCGTAATGATTGTTGCTGTACCAAAAAGAAGAATAGTTCTAGGTAAAGCTTCAAGGATTATATCTTTTACATTCGATGAGCCTCCATAGCTTTTAATATAATAAGATTGGCCAAAATCCAAAACAATTATTTTTAACATGATATTTATAAGCCTTTTAGGAGAATACAAAGGTTCACTCAAGCCTATAGCATTTATTCTTTCTTTAATCCTATTGTTTAAATACTCTTCAAGTTCTTTAGGATCTTTAAATTTTCCAAGTAA
>JAVZFM010000069.1:0-7871 GCA_038872815.1 Bathyarchaeia archaeon | reverse complement strand
ATAGCAACTATTGAGGCTAAACCGATTAAGGCTAGATAAGGCATTAGGATGATAAGTTTATTCGGCGAGTAGAATTCGCCACCAACATATTTGGGCCTAGTTGGCAGTAAAGAATTTCCGAAGTGATTATCAAGGCTTTCATAAGGTCCATAATTATTCGCCCTTAAAATTATAGGTCCTATCAATGTTGGGGTTGTTGCTTCTCTTCCAGCAAGCTCCTCTATTTTAACCCAAAATTCATATGTTCCTTGCTTATCAACACCGCCTTTTGGATTTACGTTTTCTAGATTGAAACAATAGCTTCCTCTGAGTCCATTCTCATCGCTATAAAGTGGATTGTCCTCAGGATTAGGGTAAGTAAAATCACCAGGATAATATTCCTCTGCTTTTGCCTGTTTATCTGGACCCAGAAGGGTTATCTTAACCCCAGGTTCTATCCACTTACCATTTAATATTAGACCGATACCATGCTCAATATCAGCTTCATATACGCCGTTCCTATTGAGGTCATTGAATTTTATACCGCATATATGGAAAGAATATTTTTCAGCAGGAGGATCGTCAGGAGGCTTTTGATGGACTAGCTTATTAGCTTTCGCAAACGCGTGCGTCGTTGGGCCCCTTGTCCAAGAGTGTTGGTCGAAATTATGGCCTGTACCAATATCAGCATCGTGGGGATCATAACTGTTATGTAAAGGTAACCAATATAACTTATTATCGCCTTTGGGTATTTTTGAATAATAGAGATTCATTCTATTCTCTTCTTGGATTGCATTAATGTCTATTGGATAATTTCCTTCAGTATAATGCGCTTCTGTAGCTTTGAAAAAGAACCAGAACATTGAATCCCCAACTATGCCTTGGCATGCCATATTAACTATGAGCTTAATGGTTTCTCCAGGCCTTAAAACTTTAAGTTCATCGTTAAATTCGCTTGGGTTTGTATAGGCGTTCATGTTATCGCTAGGAGGCCCTATCTTCCAAGTATATATTTGAACAGTTTGAGTAGTAGAGTAGGGTGAATAAAAGCCATCTTCTAGTTCGCCATTAACAGTTCCACTGGTCCTAGGTGTATTTGAGCCCGGAGAATATATTTCCCATGTAGCTGTTAGAGGATCGACTCTAACACGGGTCGGATTAAGGTTTGCCGCTGCAAGGGCAATATATTGAATCGTAGAAGCTACATCATCAAGGCCTCCTCCTGCCGTATTCTTGAAACTTACAGTAACGATTTCTTGTCCATTTAACTCAAGCACATTTCCTTCAACCGATCCGCTCGGAGCTCCGATTGATCCGCTCGGAGCTGCATTAGAGACTTCGCATAATACGGCAAAAAGAATGGATAAAATCAAAATCGTAAGCATTATTCTCTCTTTAAGAGTCATTCTATATTTCCTCCCTTAATTAAGCTTGTATTACTGTTTAACAATTATCTTTCATTAATGCTTTAAAAAGTTTAACGGTTTAATCCTAGCATTTTATATTCTAACAAGAATTTTAAATGAATTTACAAATTAGCGGATTTGGCGTAAAAATTTAAAAAGGAATTTAGAGATTTATTTAAGGCATTAGACTTTTCCTGTAAAACGCATGGAATCATTCCAGAAAAATTTGTTAAGAGGCTTAAAAATGAATAAGCCAATGAGTTTTTACTAAAAAAGTCCTGAACTGTACATAGAATAAAGCTCTAGTATTAATAAATTTCTATTTGAAAGTATAAATTCTTGAATTTTACTTCTTCTAATAAACTATCTCCTTAACAATCCTATTTTAAAATTTTAATTAAAAAGTACTTATTTTTTACCAACATATAATCCAAATCCTAGACATTCGAAAAAATTCTTAAAAACATTCTTAGGAGGTAATGCTTCTTTTAGGTATTTCCTAAAAGCAGAACTTCTTACGCTTAATGATAAAAATTATACCAGCCTTTTAAAAAATCTCTTAACCCTATATATGTCATCTCGCTAACAAATTGATTAACGGCATTAGTTTTATATATCCTCATTTCTATATTTCCTAACCCCAGAGTTCTCTAGTAATTCCTTCCAACCATTAGAGGTTTGGAGCTTAGCCCCAGTAGTACGGGATATTTATTCCATTAGTTCTGATTGTGGTGTCTTTAGCCAGGTCGCTTCATTAAGCCCTACATACCCACCTGGCTCCACTAGTACAAACTTATCTACCGCCTTCTGTTTATCTTCTAAAAACGCGATTATAGATTCTCCAATAACTATATTGAAAACATTATCCTTAAAAGGAAGATGTTGTGCACGAACAAACCCCAAATTCAACTTTACTTTCCACATGCATCCTTTTTGCCCTTTCTTCGACTATTTTAATAAATTTCTTGGAAATATCAATACTAACTAACTAACTTACAATTATAGTTTTTAGCAATGTAGTAAGTGGTTATTCCAATTCCACAACCAACATCCAAGATATCTTCTACCTATTCGACATAACTCGATTAGTTCTTTTGTAGCTTTTAAACATCCTCCATGTGGATTTGAAATAGCCCAATAAGCTTGTAATTTAAAGTAGAAAAGTTCTCGCTCTGAAATTTTTTCTCTAAAAATAATTTTTTATTTATACCCTTCATATACTTTTAACAAGCTAAAAGCTTATTAAATGCTTGCTTTGGCAAGCCTTATGAAGATTTAAACTTAGAAATATCTTCTAAGGTTTTAATGCTCTGTATCATTCTAAAAATTTACGTCTTAATCAAAGCTATAGCACATTTTTAATTTATCCTTAATAATTTTCCTTTAGAAAATTTAGCAAATCTAGACTATAAAAGAATTAAGTTTATCTATTTCTTGTTCCCTTTAATAGACTTTATAATACCTAGTAAAGATTACTTAAGCCTTAGCTTTTAATGTTTTCAATAAACTTTAAAACTTTCAGATAAATTTATAATTAAGTAAAACAAACTCTTAAGAAGGTTAAGAATATAAACTAAAATGATATTAAAGCGTAAGCGTGAGAATAATGCCAACAGTATACGATGCACCTGCTGAATTATTGATTAAAAGATTAGCGGAGCACATAAAAACTAATTTTTATGAAGTGACTCCACCTAATTGGGTTATTGGGGTTAAAACTGGCTCCCATAAAGAATACCCTCCTCAAAATAAAGATTGGTGGTATATTAGATGTGCATCCCTGCTTAGAAAACTTTATCTTCATGGACCAATAGGAGTTTCTAGATTACGAGTAGAGTATGGTGGAAGAAAAAGAAAGGGAAGAAGTAGAGAGCATGGTAAAAAAGCTGGAGGTTCAGCTATTAGAAAGCCTTTACAACAATTAGAAAAAGCAGGGTTAGTAGAGCTTGATGGAAAAAAAGGAAGAAAACTCACAAGCAAAGGAAGAGAATTACTTGATAGAATAGCAACTCAAATTTTAAAAGAAATGAAAGAAAGTGAATACAAGTTCATATCTGTTAAATTGGGTGCTTAAGCATGGGCCATAGGAAAAAAAATGCACCAAAAAGAGGATCTTTAGCCTATTTGCCTAGAGCACGCGCTAAAAGATGGGTCGGTAGAGTTAGATTTTGGCCAAAAACTGATGGTGAACCTAAGCTTTTAGCGTTTTGTGGATATAAAGCTGGGATGACCCATGTTATAGCCATAGATACAAGAGAAGGTGCGCTTACATATGGAAAAGAAATAGCTATTCCAGTTACAGTAATAGAAGCCCCACCAATACTTATATGTGCTATAAGGGCTTATGAAGAAACTTTTAACGGTTTAAAAACTTTAACAGAAGCTTGGATAGAAAAGCCACCTAAAGATCTGGAAAGAGTTTTTACGCTTCCAGAGCGATTTAAAACTGATGAGTCCTTAAAAAAAATTGAAAGCTCTCTAGATAAAGTTAAAGAAATTCGAGTAGTGGCTATCGCCCAACCAAGGCTTGCTGGAAAGGGAAAAAAGAAACCAGAAATTATTGAAATCAAAATAGATGGAGGAACCATTAAAGATCAATTTGAGTATGCTAAAAGCATTCTTGGAAAAGAAATAAAAGTTTCTGATGTATTTAAAGAAGGACAATGGATAGATGTTATTGGAATAACAAAAGGAAAAGGAATTCAAGGCACTGTAAAAAGATGGGGTGTTAAAAAGTTATCCCATAAATCAAGAAAAAAAGTGAGAGGAGTAGGCACTTTAGGACCATGGCATCCACATTATGTAATGTATACTGTTCCTAGAGCAGGACAAATGGGATTTCATCAAAGAATAGAATATAATAAACAAATATTAAAAATAGGTAATGATGGAAAAGATGTTAACCCAAAAGGTGGATTTATAAGGTATGGAATTATTAAAAACGATTATGTAATGCTTAAAGGCAGTACTCCTGGTTCAAATAAAAGGCTTTTGATAATGCGATATGCATGTAGAGCTAAAGAGCCTATAACTCCTCCACCTAAAATAGAGTATATAAGTTTAGAGTCTAAACAAGGTGGTTAATTTGAGTATTGAGTTGCAAAAAACAATTAATGTTTATGGTGTAGATGGAAAGCCTATAAAAACTATAAAAATTCCAGATTTTTTCTTCACTGAATTTCGACCTGATTTGATAAAACGAGTATGCGTAATACTTCAATCACATTGTTTCCAACCTAAAGGTAGAGACCCCATGGCTGGAAAAAGAACAACTGCTGAGTCACTTGGAGTTGGGCATGGGTTGGCAAGAGTGCCACGTGTAAAAGGAGAAAGATATCCAAAAGCTGGAGCAGCTGCTTTTGCTCCAAACACTGTAGGAGGAAGATTAGCTCATCCACCAACCCCTGAAAAGAAAATCTATAAAAGGATTAATGAAAAGGAAAAAAGGTTAGCTCTTTTCTCAGCAATAGCGGCTACAGCATTAAAGGAAATAGTTGTAGGAAGAGGCCATAGAGTAGATTCTATCCCAAGCTTTCCATTGATAGTTTCTGATCAAATTCAAACTATCAAAAAAGCCTCTGATTTTAAAAGATTTTTAATAAACATTGGCGTATGGGAAGATGTTGAAAGAGTTATAGCAAGTGTTAAAATTCGTGCTGGAAAAGGTAAAAGAAGGGGAAGGGTTATAAAACATGCCATAGGTCCTTTAATAGTTATTAATGAAGATAAAGGAGTAGCAAAGGCTGCTCAAAACTTCTTAGGAATAGATGTAATAAAAGCTAAAGATCTTAACGTTAGATTACTGGCTCCTGGAACTCATCCAGGAAGGCTTACAGTATGGACTGAATCCGCTATTAAAACTTTAGATCAAATATTTTCATCAAAGATTAAAGAAATACAACAAATCGTTACTTTAAGGTGATCTTATAAAATGGGAAAAAGAATTCTTGTTCAAAGAAGAGGACGTGGTGGATCTGTTTTTAGGGCTAAAACTTATAAAAGAGTCGCTCCAGTTTCTTTTCCACCATTAAGCGATTCTGAGTTTAAATCTGCTGTTCAAGGAATAGTAGAAGATATTGTTCATGATCCTGGTAGAGGAGCTCCTTTAGCATTAATAAAGTTTGAGGATGGAAAAGAATGTTATCTTCCAGCTCCAGAAGGATTAAGCATATATCAAAATGTTTCAAGAGGATTTTCTTCAACACCTGAGATAGGGAATATATTGCCCATAGGAAAAATTCCTGAAGGAACTCTTATTTGCAATGTTGAGGCTAATCCTGGAGATGGAGGAAAACTGGCTAGAGCTTCAGGCTCTTATGCTTTAGTAGTCGCTCATACTCAAGCTGGAACTGAAGTAAAACTTCCTTCTGGAAAAAGTATAATCTTAGATGATAATTGTAGAGCAATGGTAGGAGTAGTAGCAGGTACTGGAAGGATAGAAAAGCCCTTCATAAAAGCTGGAACAAAAATATATTTAATGAAAAGTAAGGGAAGGAAGTGGCCAAGAGTTAAAGGGCAAGCCATGGTAGCAGCTTCTCATCCTTTTGGTGGAGGAAGACATAAGCATGCAGGTAAACCAACTACTGTTTCTAGACATGCTCCTCCTGGCGCTAAAGTAGGTTCTATAGCGGCTAGAAAAACTGGAAGGGGTAAGAAGAAAATAAAGAAGGAATAGAAATGGACTTAAAATCTTCAAAACCATCAAAGCAAAGAAAAGCTCTCTACAATGCCCCAATTCATTTAAGGCGTAAATTGCTTTCATGTCATTTATCTACTGAATTAAGAGCTAAATACAATACTAGAGCTTTTCCAGTAAGAGTTGGGGATACTGTAAAAGTTCTTAGAGGAGATTTTAAAGGAATTGAAGGGAAAGTTACTGAAGTCGATACAAAAAATATTTCTATTTACATTGAAGGAGTTACTCGAGAAAAAGTTTCAGGTACTACTGTTAAAGTTCCAATTCATCCTTCTAAAGTAATGATTACAAACTTGAACCTAGAGGATAAACTTCGTATTAAAGCTTTAGAAAGAAAAAAGGAGGAGATAAAAGCTGGGTAGAAAAGGTGGATCAAAACATTTAAAAAGGTTTCCATCTCCAGCATTTTGGCCTATCCATGTTAAGGAGTTCAAATGGGTTGTTAAGCCTAGTCCTGGTCCTCATCCATTAAGAATGTGCTTTCCGTTATCTATCATAGTTAGGGACATTCTTCATTACGCTAAAACATATAGAGAAGCAAAAGCAATAATAAGTAGTGGAAAGATAAAAATTGATGGAAAAGTTAGAAAGGATTTAAAGTTTCCAGTAGGCTTAATGGATGTTATTGAAGTTTCAAGTATAAACTCATTTTATAGGGTTTTACCAGTTTTTAATAAAGGATTATATGTAGTACAAATTCCAAAAGAAGAGGCATGGTATAAATTATGCAGAATAGAGAATAAAACTAATGTTAAAGGAGGAAATATTCAACTTAACCTTCATGATGGAAGAAATATATTGATAAAGGTTAAAGATCCAAAAAAGCCTGAGGAAGATTTTTATAAAACGCATGATGTTGTTCAAATAAGCCTAGAAGATCAAGCTATAATTAAATACTTAAAGTTTAATGAAAAAGCTTATGCCTTAGTTATAGCTGGAAAAAATGTTGGAAAACATGGAAGAATAACTAAAATTGAAAAAGGAACAGCATTTAGGCCATCTATAGTTAGTATAGAAGGAGCTAACGGAGAATTTTTTAAAACAATAGCAGATTATACTTTTGTAATAGGAGAAGATGAGCCAATTATAAAATTGATTTAGGAGGGGAACTTAATTGGCATTACTAGATCCACTTAGTAACACTCTTTCAGCAATCTCAAATAGCGAGGAAAGAAGGGAGCGTGAATGTATAACTTGGCCAGCCTCTAAATTAATTGGACAAGTGCTTAGAGTTATGCAAAAACATGGTTATATAGGAGAATTTGAATTCATAGATGATGGAGGATCAGGAAAGTTTAAAGTACAATTGCTAGGAAGAATAAACAAAGCGAGAGCTATAAGACCAAGGTTTTCAGTAAAAGCTGATGAAATAGAACTTTTTGAAGAAAGATATCTTCCAGCAAGGAATATAGGAATCTTAATTTTATCTACTAATAAAGGAGTTATTTCGCATCTAGATGCGAAAAAAATGGGAATAGGAGGAATATTGTTAGCTTACGTGTATTAAGGCTTTTAAAGGTGAATCTATTGGCTAAAGGAGCTGACTATAGTGTTCCATTTAGGAGAAGAAGAGAAGGTAAAACAGATTATAGAAAAAGAAGGGCTTTAGTAATTTCAGGCTTACCTAGATTAGTAGTAAGACCTACGAACAAAAACATTATAGTTCAAATAGTAGAGGCAAAGCCTGAAGGCGATTATGTGCTTGCTTCAGCTACTTCTATGGAGTTAAGAAAAAAATTTAATTGGAAAGGGAATTGTGGTAATTTATCTACAGCATATTTAACAGGACT
>JAVZFM010000068.1:0-8009 GCA_038872815.1 Bathyarchaeia archaeon | reverse complement strand
GTATTAGCTTTAACATTATTTGCATAATATACAGAGCTTAAAGATCCTTCAGGAGTTGGCTTTTTAAGTGGTGCACTTATTATTATTGCTCCATTTGGAGCTTTCCAAGTTTGTGGATCTTTTTTTGAGACCTCGTATCCTACAACTACTCCACCAGTAGAATAACCGATTAAGTAAACGAACTTATACCCATTTTTAACAATCCAAGAATAAACTTCATTGATGAATTTGCTATCTTCGCTATATTTAAGAATACGTACAATTCCAGAGGGCATACTTTGAGTATATGGACCTTCGCATAATACTAAAATACTATACTTTTTGGCCAAGTCATTTATATAGCTCATAGTCCCAAAGGATTCTAGCTCATAAGGGTTTATGGTTACGTAATTAGATTCTGCATGCCCGCCACCTAACCATAGTATGCATGTATCGCTATTAGCTTTATTCCAATAGTACAATTTGCTATTACTGATAGAAACTAATGTTGGTTGAGTTTTTAAAGTAAAATTTGAATCATTAATTACTTTTATAGAAAATGGGAAAACAGAGTTGTTTTTGTCATAGCACCAATTATTTTTATACCAATATCTGGTTATAGCATTTAATTTCCATTCAATTTGCTCTTCTGGAGCCTTAATTTTAAATGAAAACGTTTTACTCCCATTTCCAGTTAAGTAATATCTGAGGGAGGCAACTATGTTGGTGAAGTTTGGTGCAAAAATTCCTAAATCAGCTATAGTCCAATCGGAATAAGAATATTGAATAGTAACATTTATTAAAAATGTTTGATTTGAATATACTTGCGTAGGAAACTCTACAGAAACTATTTTAGCTATAGGAACATATTCTCCATTTATAGCTTGGAATGAATGAGCGAAAATCCATGGAAACAAGATAACAATAAATATTAAGCTAATAATTGATTTTATCAAATGCTATCCCCTAAAAGAATTCAAAATGTTTATATTATAGCATTAGAATAAAACTTATTAACTTATCGATTTTGCTAATACTTAGCTTATGAAGAGCTTAAATAAAAGTGTGTAAAAATACTTTCCTAGGGAGAGCTTTAAGAATTGGGAAAAGCGGAAAAGAGTTCATTCAATATATTTGATCATGTATTGGTTCCAAAGCACATAGTTCTATCTAAGGAAGAGGCTGAAGCTGTATTGAAAAAATACCATGTAAAACCTTATCAACTTCCATACATTAAAGCCTCTGATCCTGCTGCTAAAGCTATAGGAGCTAAGCCTGGGGATATAGTAAAGATTATAAGAAAAAGCTCAACAGCTGGAGAGGTTGTAGTTTATAGATATGTAGTAAAAGATTAAAATTTTAAGGGTAGATTAAGATTGTCACTTACTAGTTTAGATTTATGGAATGTTTTAAAAGAATTCATTAAAGAAGTTGGGCTTGTAAGGCAACATATAGACTCTTATAATGAGTTTATAGATTATGGAATTCAAGCTATCGTTGATGAAGTTGAAGAAATACCTTTAGAAGTAGAAGAGTTTTCATTTAAAATAAAGCTTGGAAAGGTAGAGATAGGTACACCTAAGGTTATAGAACTAGGTGGTTCTGAGCGTCAAATTTATCCTAGTGAAGCTCGTATTAGAAATCTTACATATGCTGCTCCCATTTATTTAGAGATGACTCCTGTTATAGACGGTAAAGAGGGACAAAAAGAACTTGTATACATAGGCGATCTCCCAGTTATGCTTAAATCAAAAATATGCCCGCTTTCAAAGTTAAGCTACAATGATCTATTAAGCGTTGGTGAGGACCCGCTAGATCCTGGAGGATATTTCATCATAAATGGCTCAGAAAGAGTTATAGTTGCGCTTGAGGATTTAGCACCAAATAGAATCTTAGTGGATATTGAAAAAACTGGTACCTCTCCAGTTTATAAGGCTAAAATATTTTCAACAGCTGTAGGGTTTAGAGCAAGGATTGAAGTTACTTTAAAAAGCGATGGAGCCATATATGTTTCAATACCTGGAGTTCCTCAAGACCTTCCAATTATAGCCGTTATGAAGGCTCTTGGAATAAAAGAAGATGCAAAAATCGCTGAAGCTGTATCTTTAGACCCTGAAATCCAAGATGAGTTAGAGCCATCCTTTGAAAAAGCTGTTGGAATAACTTCAGTTAAAGAAGCTCTTTTATTCATAGGAAATAGATTAGCTCCAGGCCAAATAGAGGAGTATAGATTAAAAAGAGCTGAAACAGTATTAGATAAAAATTTCCTGCCACATCTTGGTAGGAATTTAGAAAATAGATATTCTAAAGCTTTATTCCTTGCAGAAATAGCTTGTAGATTAATTGAGCTTAAGCTTGGTAGAAGAATTCCTGATGATAAAGATCATTACGCTAATAAAAGGTTAAAGCTAGCAGGACCACTTTTAGCAGAGCTTTTTAGAGTAGCTTTTAGGAATTTAGTTAAAGACCTTAAGTATCAACTTGAAAGAATAATGATTAGAAAACGTATGGAGATAACTCTTTCTAACGCTGTTAGACCAGGAATAATAACTGAAAGAATTCAACATGCAATAGCTACAGGAAATTGGATAAGAGGAAGAGTTGGCATAACTCAATTATTGGATAGAACTAATTTTATTTCAACGCTCAGCCATCTTAGAAGGCTTCAATCTCCATTAAGCAGAAGTCAACCAAACCTTGAAGCAAGAGACTTACATCCAACACATTGGGGAAGGCTTTGTCCAAATGAAACCCCTGAAGGTTCTAATTGTGGATTAGTAAAAAACTTAGCTCTATCTGCTGTAACCTCTGTTGGAATTGATCCTTGGATTATGGTTAAAAAAATTAAAGAACTCGGTGTTGTTCCATGCGAGAAAGCTGATGTAGACCTTCAAAAGAATGGAGCAAAGGTATTCATAGATGGAATAATCGCAGGATATTGCAAAAACCCAGAGGAATTAGTCGAAACAATAAGAAAATTAAGAAGGAGTAGTAAAATAAGCTCAGAAGTTAACGTAGCATACTATATGCCATCTAGGAAAGGTGGAAGACCTGAGGTTTACATTAACTGTGATGAAGGAAGAATAAGAAGACCTTTAATAGTAGTTGAAAAGGGTAAACCAAAATTAACGAAAGAACATATTAACAAGATTTTACAAGGAGAAATAACATGGGATTATCTAATAAAAAATGGCATAATAGAGTATATAGATGCTGATGAAGAAGAAAACATACTTGTTGCTGTAGATGAAAGCAAGATAAACAGTAAAACAACTCATCTTGAATTAGCTCCTTATATTATTCTTGGTATTTGTGCATCCTTGATTCCTTATGCTGAGCATAATCAATCGCCTAGGAATGCTTATGAATCGGCTATGGCTAAGCAAGCTTTAGGCATATTCAGTACAAACTTCTTTCTTAGAACTGATTCAAGATCTCATATTCTACATTATCCTCAAACACCTTTAGTTATTACAAGTCCAATGGAAGTCATTAATTATAATGAAAGACCTTCAGGACAAAATTGTGTAGTAGCTGTGCTTTCATTTCAAGGATATAACATGGAAGATGCAATAATCATGAATAAATCATCCGTTGAAAGAGGGTTAGGAAGGTCTACTTTCTTTAGAGTTTATGAAGCTGAGTGTAGGCAATATTTAGGTGGATTAAAGGATAGATTTGAGATTCCAGATCCAGGTATGAGAGGTTATAGAGGAGAAAAGTACTATAGATTGCTTGAAGAAGATGGAGTAATCTCGGTAGAAGCAAATGTTGATGGAAATATGGTTTTAATAGGAAGAACAAGTCCTCCAAGGTTTTTAGAGGAATATAAAGAATTTGAAATAAAAGGTCCAACAAAAAGGGATTCTTCTATAAGCGTAAGGCCATCAGAATCTGGAATAGTAGATACAGTTTTTATTACAGAATCTATAGAGGGCAGTAAGCTTGTTAAAGTTAAGGTTAGAGATTTGCGGATACCAGAGCTTGGGGATAAATTTGCATCAAGACATGGACAAAAAGGCGTAATAGGACTTTTGGTTTCAGAGGAAGATATGCCATTTACTGAAGATGGCATAGTTCCAGATATCATAATAAACCCGCATGCCATACCATCAAGAATGACAATAGGTCAGTTTGTTGAAACAATAGCTGGAAAAGTTGCAGCTATAAGAGGGTATCCAGTTAATGGAACTCCATTCAGTAATGAAAAAGTAGAAGATATTAGGGATGCTTTATTGAAGCTTGGATTTCAGCATAGCGGTAGAGAGGTACTTTATAATGGAATAACTGGCGAAAAATTAGTTGCTGATGTTTTTATAGGAATCGTTTATTATCAAAAGTTGCATCATATGGTTGCTGATAAAATCCATGCTAGAGCAAGAGGACAAGTCCAAATGCTTACAAGACAGCCTACTGAAGGAAGAGCTAGGGGAGGAGGCTTAAGGTTTGGAGAAATGGAGAGGGATTGCTTAATAGGTTATGGAGCTTCAGCGCTTTTAAAAGATAGACTTCTTGAAGAATCCGATAAATATTTAGCGCTAGTGTGTGAAAATTGCGGTTTATTGGCTTATTATGATGCAAAACAAAATAGGTATGTATGCAGAGTTTGTGGAGATAAAGCCATAATATCGCCAGTTGAAATATCTTATGCTTTTAAGCTTTTAATCCAAGAGCTAATTTCTTTGGGAATAGCTCCAAGACTTAAGCTTGAGGGACGTGTATAAGCTATGGCCATAATTGAGGAAGTTTTAAAGAGTATAGAAAAGATCAAGTTTACTTTGCTTTCTCCAAATGAAATGAGAAAGCTTTCAGTTGTAGAGATCCAAACTGCAGATACTTATGATGAAGATGGTGCTCCAATTGTTCATGGGCTTATGGATGGTAGACTTGGAACTCTTGAGCCTAGACAAAAATGTAAAACTTGTGGAAATACTACTGTAGCATGTCCAGGGCATTTTGGTCATATAGAATTAGCTGAACCAATAATCCATGTAAGTTTTGCTAAACTAATCTATAAACTCTTATCGGCCACATGTAGAAACTGCGGCAGAATTTTACTTTCTGAAGAAAGAATTTCTCATTATAAAAAGTTCTTGGAGGAAGAAAAAGAAAGATTAAACATAGTTCCAGATGATTTTTATGAAAATGTAATACGTGAAGCAAAAAAATCACAAAATTGCCCCCATTGTGGAGCTAAACAATATGCCATAGAATTCATTAAGCCTGTATCCTTTTATGAGAGAATGGATGGTGGGGCTCCAAAGCTTACTCCAAGCGCTATAAGGGAAAGATTTGAAAGAATTCCTGATGAAGATTTAAAGCTTTTTGGTATGGATCCAGTAGCATGCAGACCAGAATGGATGATTCTCCAAGTTTTATTGGTTCCTCCTGTATGCGTAAGGCCGTCGATTACTTTAGAAACTGGAATACGCTCTGAAGATGACTTAACCCATAAGCTAGTGGACATAATTAGGATAAACCAAAAACTTAAAGAGGCACGAGAATCAGGCGTACCCATGAATATAATCCAAGAGCTTCATGATCTTCTTCAATACCATGTAACTACTTACTTTGATAACGAAGTATCTGGGATTCCACCAGCAAGACATAGATCTGGAAGAGCTCTTAAAACTTTAACTCAAAGATTAAAAGGAAAAGAAGGAAGGTTTAGAGGGAACCTTTCAGGTAAAAGAGTTGATTTTTCAGCTAGAACTGTGATATCTCCTGATATAAACTTGGATATAAATGAAGTTGGAGTTCCAATAGAAGTAGCTACAAAACTTACAATTCCAGAAAAAGTAACTCAATGGAATTTAGAAGAAATGAAAAAATTAGTGGAAAATGGTCCAGAGAAATATCCAGGCGCTTTGTATATAATAAGGCTTGATGGAAGAAGAATAAGGCTTGAATTCGTTGCAGATAGGAAAAGTTTAGCAGAATCCTTACAACCTGGATTTGTAGTAGAAAGACATCTTCGCGATGGCGATATTGTTCTTTTTAATAGACAACCTTCTTTGCATAGGATGTCCATAATGGCTCATTATGTTAAAGTTCTTCCTTATAAGACGTTTAGGTTAAATCCATGCGTTTGTCCTCCTTACAACGCTGATTTCGATGGAGATGAAATGAACTTACATGTGCCTCAAAGTGAGGAAGCAAGAACAGAAGCTAAGATATTAATGCAAGTTCAAGATCAAATACTTTCTCCAAGATATGGTGGTCCAATCATAGGTGCAATTAGAGATTTATTAAGTGCAGCATTCTTATTAACGCATTCTTCAACATACTTAACAAAAGAAGAAGTTGGTAAATTATTAGTAGCAACTAGATATGAAGGGGCATTGCCCAAGCCTGCTATAAAAAAGCCAAAAGAATTATGGTCTGGAAAACAAATATTTAGTTTATTCTTGCCTAAAGATTTTAATTTTGCATCAAAATCTAATCTTTGTAGCGTTTATGGCTGCCAAAAATGTTTAAAAGATGAATGCCCTTATGATGCTTATATTGTAATTAAAGAAGGAATTCTAGAAAAAGGAGTAATAGATAAAAACTCTATAGGGGCTGAGAAATCCGATAGTCTTTTCCATAGAATCGTTAAAGATTATGGATCGCAAGTAGCAAGAGAGTTTTTAAATTCTATTTCGAAGTTGCTTGATAGGTTTATAACAATAAGAGGATTTACTTATGCAATCGATGAACTAGATATACCAAAATCTGTTAAAGAAAAAATCAAGAAAGAAATTAGCAAGTATGAAGAAAATGTAAATTCATTGATTAAAAGCTATAAAGAAGGAAATTTAGAAAGATTACCAGGACAAACTCTTGAAGAATCTTTAGAAATTTATATAATGAATGAACTTTCAAAAGCGCGTGACGTAGCTGGTGAGTATGCAGAGAAATACTTTACAATGGATAATAGTGGAATCATCATGGTTAGAGCTGGAGCAAGAGGATCTTTATTAAACATAAGCCAAATGGCAGCTAGTGTAGGACAACAATCTATTAGAGGAAAAAGAATTTTAAGAGGTTATAGAGATAGGACATTGTCATGCTTTGAGTGGGGAGATATGAGTGCAGCAGCTAGAGGCTTCGTTTATTCTTCTTATAGAAATGGTTTAAACCCAGTAGAATTTTTCTTCCATGCAATGGGTGGAAGGGAGGGGCTAGTTGATACTGCTGTTAGAACCCAACAAAGCGGATACATGCAAAGACGTTTAATTAATGCTCTTGAGCATCTTCGTATAGAGTATGATGGAACTGTTAGAGATTCTAATGGAAACATAATCCAGTTCAAATATGGAGAAGATGGCATAGATACTGCAAAAAGTGATCATGGAAAAGCTGTTAACGTAGAAAGGCTCATAGATTCCGTAAGAGTTAGCATGAAAAAAGGAATAAAAGCTGATAAGGAATATATTCTTAAAAAAATAGAAAGCATTAAAGATGAACTAACTCCCTTATTGACTGAAGAGTTAAAAAATGCTTTATTGAAATCCGATCTTAGCAAAGAAGGAATAGACAGGGTTATAGCTTATGTGATTAAGGATTTCAAAAAAGCATTAATAGAACCTGGAGAAGCTGCTGGAATAGTTTCAGCTCAATCTATAGGAGAGCCTGGAACTCAAATGACTCTTAGAACATTCCATTTCGCTGGAGTAAAAGAGCAAAACGTTACGCTAGGATTGCCTAGATTGATTGAAATAGTTGATGCAAGAAAGATGCCTTCAACGCCCATGATGATCGTTTATCTTGATAAAAAGCATAAAGAAAGTAAACAAAAGGCTGAAGAAGTAGCTACACTTATAACTCATACAAGTTTAGCTGATATTGCAACTAGCATAGAAAAAGACTTAACAAAAATGAGAATAAACGTTAAATTAAACTCGAAAGCAATGCAAGAAAGAAAAATAAGCTTAAAAGATTTAAAAGAGGCTATAAAGCCAGTTGGTTGTCGTGTGAAAATAATCGAATCCAATATTCAAATAATCCCTGAAGAAATGGATATAAGTCAATTCAAAAGATTGGCTTCT
>JAVZFM010000067.1:0-8069 GCA_038872815.1 Bathyarchaeia archaeon | reverse complement strand
TCCAAAAAATAATTGAAAAAAAGTATGATACCATAGTTGCTGTTCCTCATGGAATATCAGGTCATGAGCTAAATCTTCCTTCGCAAAGACAAAATGAAATAGTTATTAGAAAAGTTATAGAGTTATTAAGTCGCTCTAATTTTAGAGATAAAAGTAGTAAATTGATTAGAGTTCAAAGTGGAAAGGCACAAGCTAGTTGCCAAGTGTTAAACAAAAATGCATTAATAACAATAACTCTTTCGCCTTTCGATATGGAAGATATATCTCCGGAAATATATTCGCTAATTTCAGAAAAATGGAAAGAAAATTTCAAAGAGTTAATAATTATAGATGCACATAATTCTCTTGAGAATCTTTCATTTATTGATGAAGAAAAAACAATCGATATAATAAACTCCATAAATGCTTCTATAGATATTGCTTTAAAAGAAAAGTCATACTCAATAGAGATTGGAGTTGCAAAAATTGATTTAAAAGATTTCAGTTTAAGTCAAGGAATTGGGCCAGGTGGATTAAGGGTTTTTTTAATAAAGGTTTGTGACCAATTAGTAAGCTATATAGTAATAGATGGCAATAATATGAAGGCTGGATTAAGGGAAAAAATATTGAAAGCTATCAGCGAGCTTGGAGTAGAAGATGGTGAAGTAATGACAACTGATACGCACATGGTAAATGGAATAATATCTTCAAAATTTGGCTATTATCCAGTTGGGTATGCTATTGATCAAAAAAAACTTTTAGAAATCATTTTAGAAGGCGTAAAAATTGCAAAAAGAAATCTAGAGGAAGTTGAAGTTTCATGCGCTTCAGAGGATGTTAAAGTTAAAACTTTAGGCCTTAAAACAGTTGAAGATCTTTCTGAGTTTGTAAAAAAAGTGGCTAGGTTCACTCTAACATTCATTGTTTCAACCATAATCTTTTCTATATTGATTTTTTTAATAATTACATACCTTTGATTGAGGAAGAAAAATTGGAAAAAAGTGAATGGAAATGGCATCTTATGCAGTTGCCTAGAGAAATCGTTATAGGGAATCGCGCTTTAAATGTCATACCAGAAATATGTTCAAAGCTAGGATTCAAAGACCTAGCTTTTATAGTTACTGGCCCAAAAACATACAAAATAGCTGCAAAATCAGTAATTGATTCTTTAAAAGATGCTGGTTTTAAAACGGATTATACCATAGTTAGAAATTCAACTCTTGAATCTGTAAACGAAGTTATAAGCAAAATTATGAACTTTAAACCATCAGTAATCTTAGGCATCGGTGGTGGAAAAGACATAGATGTAGCTAAATCAAGTTCAGCTAGTTTAAATATTCCATTCATAAGCGTACCAACTACAGCATCTCATGATGGAATTTCAAGCCCTTTTGCATCAATAAAAGGGCTTGAAAAACCTTATTCAATAAATGCTCAAGCACCAATTGCTATAATAGCCGATATTGAAATTATCTTAAGTTCTCCTTATAGATTCATTGCTAGTGGATGTGGAGACATTCTAGCCAAATATACTGCTGTAAGGGATTGGAAATTAGCTAATAGAATTAAAAATGAATATTATGGAGATTATGCAGCTAACTTAGCTTTAATGAGTGCAAAGTTAATCTTAAAAAATGCACAACTTATAAGCAAAAAAAGCGAGGAGGGTGTTAGAACAATCGTAGAAGCATTAATTAGTTGTGGAGTAGCTATGAGTATTGCTGGAAGCACAAGACCATGTAGCGGTTCTGAGCATTTATTTACCCATGCTTTAGACTTAGTAGCTCCAAACAATGCTTTACATGGCGAAAAATGTGGAGTGGGCACTATAATGTGCGCTTACTTGCATAATGCTAATTGGAGATTAGTTAGGAAAGTTCTTAAAAAAGTTCAAGCGCCTACTACAGCTAAAGAGTTAAACGTTAATGCTGAAGATATAGTTAAAGCTTTAAGTATTGCTCATAAAATTAGACCAGAAAGGTATACTATACTTGGAGAGACAGGGATAACTTATGAAGCTGCTGAAAAATTAGCTAAAGCAACATATGTTATTTAAATCAAATTATCATAATTAGGCTCGTTTAAAAATCTTCAATTGTGCACTGAAAAGCTTTATTTTTATACATTTTGCATAACTGAAAACGTTGATTTATAAATAGTTATACTCTTCACTACTAAAGCTTTTTAGCTTAATTGCGCCCAAATATGCAAATGATAATTTTAAATCATAGTTGTCTTAGAGTTATTGCATTTATTTATTTGGCCAGTTATATTGAATAGAAGTGGGAGAATGATTAGGAAAAAACATATTTTAGTAATAGGATTTGGTGAAGATCATTGTACGCCTCAGGCGTACAATTTAGCATTTGAAGTTGGAAAAGAAATAGCTAAACATGATGCTATATTAATAACTGGAGGTTTAGGAGGAGTTATGGAGGCTGCAAGTAAAGGGGCTAAAGAAGAGGGAGGATTAGTCGTAGGAATAATCCCTTTTGAGAGTAAGGAATTTGCAAATCCATTTTGCGATGTAGTAATCTCTACAGGCATTGGTTATGCAAGAGATTTTATTACAGCTTATACGGCTGATGCCCTCATAGTTATTGGAGGCGGTGTTGGTACTCTTATAGAGGCATGCGTAGCTTATCAAAAACTTAAACCAATAGTAGCTTTAGTGAATAGCGGAGGAATAGCGGAAAAAATTGCTGATAAGTTCTTGGACGATAGAAAACTGATGAAAGTAGTTAGTGAAAAAGACCCTAAAAAAGCTGTTGAAGTTGCTTTAAGATTGATTGATAAAAACTAAGAAACCCAATAAGATTCTTTTTCTGTGATTTCTTTTTTCCAAATAGGAATTTCCTTTTTAACTCTTTCAACAGCTTCTTCTAGCACAGGAAATACGTCTTTTCTATGAATACCTGCTACAACAACATAAAGCGCTTCTTCACCAACATTTAAAGAATCTATTACATGATGAATTGATACATCAATTATTCCATTTCTTTTTAGTAAATCTTCCCTTATTTCCTTAAGCTTAGCTTTTGCTTCTTCATAATAGGCTTCATACTCAAGTTTTAACACTTTATCTTTTTTTAATCCTTTTTCTCTAACGCTACCTATAAAACAAACAGTAGCTCCTACATTCTTGAAGTTCTCTCCCTTTTTAATTTCATTAATTATTTTTTCAAGGTTAATTTCACCTTTTTTATGTAATCCAATGCTACCCAATTTAGTCCCTCCAATAAAAGCTAAGGTTTAAAATACTCAATAAAGTTAATAATATTTATTACTTTTAGGAATGAAAAATTAGATGCAAACCTTTAACGAGTTATCATATGACAATTATGGAAGACCTGTTACAAATTTAAGGATTTCTATAACTGAGCTTTGTAATTTGAAATGCTTTTATTGCCATAAAGAAGGCATGAATTCTTCATCTAGAGAGTTAAAGGCTGATGAAATATTCAAGATAACAAAAGCCGCATTAAGGCTAGGAATAGATCGTTTTAAATTAACTGGAGGAGAACCATTAATAAGGAAAGATGTATGCGAAATAATATCTAAAATAGCATCTTTAGGGGAAAAAGTTAAAGATATATCTATGACTACTAATGGAGTTCTTTTTGCAAATTTAGCTTCAAGGCTTTATAAATCAGGATTAAAACGCGTAAATATAAGCTTGCCTTCTAACGATTTTAAAGTTTATCAATTTATCACTCAAGTTCCAAAATCTAAAACTGGGAGGAAAATTTTTGAAAAAGTAATAGAAGGAATTAAACTAGCATCTGAAGTTGGATTCTATCCAGTTAAAATAAACATGGTTATTTTAAAAGGAGTGAATGAGGCTAGCATACCTGAAATGATAAAACTTGCTAAAGAAAGCAAAGCAGTTTTACAGCTAATTGAGCTCCAAAAGCTTAGAATAGATGAAAATATGTATATTAAGTATCATCATGACCTTTACGATATTGAAAGCTGGCTTAAAAAAAAGTCAGTAAAAATTGATATAAGACGGTTTATGCATAATAGAAAAAAATACTTATTAAATGATGGAGTAGAAGTTGAAGTTGTTAGACCAATGGATAATAGCGAGTTTTGCGCAGGATGCACTCGATTAAGACTAACTTGTGATGGAAAGCTTAAACCATGTCTTATGAGGGATGATAATCTTATAGATATTCCTAAAGAATTATTATCTGGAAAATCTTTAAATGAAATTAAAGATCTTTTCATAGAAGCGATTAAAAGAAGAGAACCTTTTTTTAAATAAAGCTTAAACAAATAATGTGTTAACAATGGAAATTAGAGAATTTTTAAAAGATTTTAAGCCATATGAATGGGAACTTTCAAATGAACAAATTTCAACTAAAACAGGATTAAGCGTTAATAGAATTATTCGTTTTGATACCAATACTTCGCCATATCCTCCTACAGAGGTTTTAAATAAATTAAGCTCTATATTGCTCAAACTTAAAGTTAATGAATACCCAGATACTTCATATACTGAGATCAGAAATTATCTATCAGAATATACAAATATCGATAGAGATCAAATAGTTTTAACTAATGGAGCTGATGAAGCTTTAGATATCATAGCCAAAGTTTTTATCGATAACGGAACTAATGCATTAATCTCTGCTCCAACTTACAGTATGTATAGAGTATGTGTAGAAATTTTAAATGGTGAAATTATTCCAATATTTAGGAGTGAAGATTTTTCAGATAACGTAGATAAAATAATCGAGTCATTTTCAGAAAAAACAAGGGTAGTATTTTTATGTAGTCCAAATAATCCTACTGGAAACATTAGCAAACGTAAAGCCATAATTCGTTTATTGGAGGAATTAAAATGTCCCATAGTGATCGATGAATCTTATTTTGAATTCAGTAAAAAAACTGTAGCAGATTTAATTTCTAAATATCAAAATTTAGTAATAGTTAGGACTTTTTCAAAAGCATTTGGATTAGCTGGAGCAAGAATAGGCTATATCCTAAGCTCAAAAGAATTATGTAATTTGTTTAATAAAGTTCGTCCTCCTAACAGTGTCAGCATTATTTCTTTTGCTTTAGCTAAGTTAGCATTAGAAAGCTTAGATGTTATGGAAAAAAACGTAAAAGAAATAATTAAAGAAAGAGAGAGGATTTCAAGAGATTTAATGAAAACTAACAAAATACATGTTTATCCATCAGAAGCTAATTTCATTTTAATAAAATTCTTAAATGTAGATGCGCTAAAAATTCATAAGGAATTGTTAAATCGAGGAATTGTTACTAGAAATGTAAGCAATATGCCTATGCTAAAAAATTGCCTTAGGATTACAATTAGAACTTATGATGAAAATAATATACTTTTAAATAATATTTATGAAATTCTTAAAATGTATGCATGAATTTATTTAGAATGTGAAAGACCTTGGATTGGTTAATTCCTATAAAAGAAAGCCTTAAAAAAGCGCTTATAATTAAAATACAAAGCTATGGAGCAGCTTATGATTATGTTGTAAATCCATTAAGCTCAGGTACTCCTGAGCTATCAGCTAATGCATTGCTAGGTTGTGCTTTTGAAATCTCAAGAGTCGCAAATCTTGATGGAGTTACAAAAATATTAACACCTGAAGCAATGGGAATTCATATAGGTGCTGTGCTTACGCTAATAACTGGAATTCCACTTTTAATAATAAGGAAAAGAAAGCATGGATTGCCAAATGAAATTGAAGTAATTAAAAGAACTGGATATGCTGAATCTAGGATGTATATAAATGGAGTTAATAAAAATGATAGAGTAATCCTTGTAGACTCAATAATAGCTACTGGCGGCACTTATAGCGCACTTATAAAGGCTTTAAAAGAGCATGGCGTACTCGTGCAAGATGCTATAGCAGTTATTGAAAGAACTGAGCTAAAAGGGGTTGAAAGAGTCAAAAATGAAACTGGAATTAATGTAAAAACGCTTATTAAAACCAAGCTTGAGAATGGAAAACTGATAATACTATAATTAGGATGGAAAAATGGATTTTTATAAGCTTAGCAAATATACATGAACATAACGATATACTTTTAATATTCAATTAAGCAAATAAGGTTTGTTAATGGTGATGCCAAAATGAGAGTTGGTTTAGTTGCTGCAGGAGTGCTTCTACTTGGATTAGGGATATTGGGCTCAATAATAGTTGGACTTTGGGCTTTTGTTTATGGAATGACTACTCCTTGGGGCGATGGTTTACTCGTATATGGAGCTGGTGCTGCTGTGTTAAGCGTTGTTATAGCAGGCTTTATCCTTTTAGTTGGAGGAGCAGCTTCAGAATAAAAACAACATCATACTATCCTTATGTAACTTTGAGGAATTTGTACTGGACCAAGGATAGCATCATAAACAAATATACCAAATTCATTCCTTAGGCTATCGATAACTAACCCTATTACATAAGGGGAAAACTGTTGAAGTTTTAATTGAGTTTCTACATCTATATCAGACATGAAGACCCCGCTTCCTATATGTGAATGATACCATCCTACAATTCTTCCTTGTAACCTACCGTTTAAAATATCGTCAGCTACTCTTGCAATTCTTAATGGAGAAAGCATTGTAACTGAGTCAGAAGAATTTCCTTCTCCATGCACAACATCAGTAACCCATAATTCATCATCTTTAAGGTTTCCTATAAGCAATCCAATTTGCTCATAGGGTTTTTTAACATACGTAGCTATTTCTTGTAATACTTTAGCCAGAATGTTAACTCTGAACAATTTAAACCCCCTTATCCTTATAGTAAATTTGATTTTAAAATAGTTTATAAACAAGATTTTATTAATTAACCGATAAAACTTTTATCAATTGCTATAAAATCTATTAAGAGATAATTTTTAATAACACAAAATTGATAAATTGCTTGAAAATGTGCCAAAATACAAATGGCTGGTGCGCATGGATCACTGGTTTGCCAGGAAGCGGGAAATCAACTATAGCAAACTATCTTATTGAAAAATTGAATAAAAACAACATAAAAGTGCAACTTTTATCCATAGATTCTTTAAGAAAAGTTGCTACTCCAAAACCAAGTTATACTGATGAAGAAAGAGAAATTGTTTATGGGATTTTAGTTTTTATAGCAAAAATTTTAACTGAAAATGGCATAAATGTAGTAATCGATGCAACTGGGAATCTTAGAAAATTTAGGGATAATGCAAGAATTAATATAGAAAAGTTTATTGAAGTTTATGTGAAATGTCCATTGGAAATATGTATTGAAAGAGAAAGTAAAAGAGTTAAGACTTTTGGGGCTCCAAAGAATATATATAAAAAAGCTTTATCAAAAGAATCACTTACTGTTCCTGGATTAGGAGCCCCTTATGAAGAACCTTTAAATCCAGAAGTTATTGTTGAATCAAATAGGCTAAGCCCTAATGAATGCGCCGAAATAATTTTTAAAGCCATAATTGAGAGATTTAAGTAAAAAGCTTTTATCTAAAAATTAGCAATTTATATCTTATGAATTTAAAGTTTGAAGTTGGAACAACTGTTTTAAAAATAAAAGAAAAAAGTATAGAGAATTATTTGAAAAGCTTGTTTAAAAAACATGTTAAAATTGTTTCAGTAAAAAAGCTTGGAGAAGGATTTCATAACGCTGTTTTTTCAATATTAGTTAAAAAAGGAAAAAAAGATGTTGAATTTATAATTAGAATTGTTAGAGGAGATACTGGATGGGGACATGATTATGTAAGCGATAGAGCATCTACGCTTTTATTACAGCATAGATTATTGAACATAGCTCCAAAACATACTGCTAGACGCTCTTTTGATGTTCTTGCTATCCTTAAAAATGGTGAAATAGCATCTTTAGGTAATTCTATTGAGTTTTTCAACCTAGTAGAGAAAATTTCTTTAAAGAAATGGAGGCCCTATAGCGAAGATCTTTTTGAAATAGCAAAAAGAGGATTTTTGAATGAAAAAGATATAAAAAGATGTTGTATCATAGCCGATTACATTTCAAGTTTACACTCTATAAAAATTAAAAATGAAAAGCTCTATAAACGGCATATAAGAGACTTAATAGGGCATGGAGAAATGATAATGGGAGTTATAGACACATATC
>JAVZFM010000066.1:0-8085 GCA_038872815.1 Bathyarchaeia archaeon | reverse complement strand
GAATTTGTTTTCATTTTCTAAAAATCTTTTAAGCCTTACTTCAAGCTTTTGAATATCTTTTAAAAATGCTTCAGGCAATTCTTTCACCAAAAAATGAGTTCTTTATAAACGTTTATATTATTTTTGTTGTAGTTTGATATTGAACAACTATATGAAAAAGCTTTTATGATTTTAATACAGGTTACGTATAAATCCACAATACTCATCTCTTTTCTAAGTGCTTATTTTTTGTTTTTACAAATACTTACTTAGAAATAAGAAGAAAAAATTATAATGCTTTAAACTTATTCACCGCCTCTTCTATAAGGAATGCCTAATGCTGCTGGAGTACTTGCTTTTCTACCAAGTCCAACAAAAGCAATAACAGTTAAAGCATAAGGTACCATAGTCCAGATCTGAGGAGAAATCATCACCACAGCTTGAAACTTAAATTGAAGAGCAATGGCACAACCGAATATTAAAGCTCCAATTAAGGTTTTATAGGGATTCCAATCTCCAAATATAACTAAGGCTAAAGCAATCCATCCACGTCCACCAGTCATCAAATCTTGAAAAACTTTTACATCTAACGTTAAATAAGCTCCGCCTAATCCAGCCATTAATCCTCCAAATATAACACATAAGTAGCGTATACGATGCACGTTTATTCCCAGAGTATCCGCAGCTTGAGGATTTTCGCCTACAGCCCTTATTTTAAGACCCAATGTAGTCTTAAAAAGTATGAATCCGCAAATAAAAGTCAGAATTAATGCTAAGTACACTAATATATTATGTTTAAATAAAATCGAGCCAAGAATCGGTATTTGACTCAATATTGGAACTTCAATAATATCAAGTCCCTTTATTGGCGGAGGAACACCAAAGATACCAAATATAGTTCTACAAAGAAAGCTGCTTAAACCAGTGCCTAAAAGCGTAATCGTAAGTCCGACAACTACTTGATTAATGCCTAAAGTCACACTCATAAAAGCTAATGGAAGGCTCATAAATCCAGCTATGATTGCCCCTATTAATATACCAAACCATATATCACCTGTATGATAAATTCCAGCAAATGTACCTAAAGCTCCCATCAACATGATTCCCTCCAACCCAAGATTCATAACTCCTGAACGCTCAGTAAAGATTTCCCCAAGAGCAGCAAATAAAATTGGGGTGGTCATTCTAACTCCAGCTGCTAAAAGGCTAATTAGAAAAGCTTCTTCAATCAAATTTTACTCCTCCTCTTAAACAGAATCTCAAATCCTAAAACGCATAATACTATCAAAGCTTGAATAGCTTGAGTTAAAAATACTGGAACTCCTGCTGTGCGTTGCATTGATTCTGCGCCTACGACTAAAGCTGAAAACAAAACAGATGCTAAAAAAACTCCTAATGGATGTAACCTTCCTAAAAGGGCTATCAAAATACCTGAAAAGCCATATCCCATAGATATGCCCTCTTTTAAGCGATAATGGATACCGGCTATTTCACCCATTCCAGCCAAACCAGCAAGTCCACCACTTATAAATGATGCAATCATAATACTCTTAGATGCACTTATTCCACTGCAATATGCTGCTTCAAAACCTAAACCGACTGCTCTTATTTTATACCCTAAAGTTGTTTTGAATATAACTACGTAAATTAGGAATATGCATATTAATCCTATTATTAATCCTGCATGTAAACGAGTGCCAGGCAAAATTATTGGCAACCGTATTGAAGGTGTTATCATAGGCGATACTGGCAACCATGCCGTAGGATCCCTTAACTCTCTATGCACTAAATGACTTACTGTAAGAATGGCAATAAAGTTCATCATAAGAGTAACTATAATCTCGTTAGCCCGAAATTTAACTTTAAGTAACCCAGCAATGGCTGCGAATATTCCTCCAGCTAAAAAGCTAATCAGTATAGCTATAAGAATAAGGAGTGGTTCTGGAAAATCGGTGAAAAAAAGTCCTATTAGAGTAGTGAATAAAGCCCCTATTGTTAACTGCCCTTCAGCACCAATATTCCAAAATTGACTTCTAAATGCTATTGTCACAGATAGACCTGTAAGCATTAATGGGCTAGCTTTAGTTAAAACCTCGCCAACGCTTTTTATACCTCCAAAGGCTCCATAAAAAAGAGAAGAATAAGCTATTATGGGGTTAGCTCCTGCTATAAAAATCAATATAGCTCCTATAACAAGAGCAACAATTGTACCTAGAATTATTGAGTAAAAAACATCAAGAGTAGGCTTTTCTTTTAACCAAAAAAGCTTCAAAATTTTTTCCTCAACTACACTGCATTTTTAGCGATTTAGGTTTATAAAATAAAGAATTGGTAGTTTTGTAGAAATTTCATAGCTAATGTGTTGTAACTCTTTCAATTACAAGCTTACCAGCGATTATATCTTGTTTAGTTTTTTCGATTTTTTCTTTAAGATCAGAAGGAATGGCATTCTCTAATTCATGATAAGGAGCTAATCCTGGTCCTCCTCTACTTATTGATTGAACATAAAACTTATTTGGCTTAAAGTTCCCTTCTATGTAATCTTTGATTGCATTGTATATATTGTACTCTTGTCCCCATAAAATGCTAGTAAGCATTAGATCTGGAGCTCTTTCATGTTGATCAACTTGTGCCCCTATAACCCAAACTCTTCTCTCTTTACAAGCATCGATAACTCCATACCCCATGCCATCGCCTAACGATATAATAACATCAGCACCAGCATCTATTTGGCTTAAAGTAGCCTCTTTTGCTTTAGATGCATCCTCCCAATCCATTGTCCAAGTTTCAAATACCATTATCTCGGGTTTTAATGCTTTTGCACCTTCTTTAATTGAGTGGACAACACTAATTAGGATTGGAATGTCATAAGCGGCAACAATACCAATTTTATTCTTTTTTGACATTCCAGCTGCTAACATTCCAGCCAAGTAAGCAGCTTCATGTGGATATGCATCAGCATACGCTACATTAGGCTCTTGTCCTTTATACCCGCAACCCCATACAAATGCTGTATCTGGAAAATCTGGAGCCACTTTAAAAAGCGCATCGCCCATTAAGAAATCATGAACCCATACTAGATTATAACCTGCAGCGGCATAATCTCTTATTACCCTTTCAGCATCAGCTATAGCAACCATCTCGGAATAAGCAACATCTATATCAAAATCCTTTTTTGCCATCATCAAACCTTGATATGCCATGTAATTCCATGAAAGATCATCTATACGACCAGGTAAAACTAAGGCCACTTTTATCTTTTTCGGAGTTGGAGCAGGTGGAGGTAAAGTGACATAGTACACAGCTATAGCTATAACGATTACAAGAACTATCAAAATTGCTATTACAATACTCTTTGAAATCCCTTTAGACATAAATTTTCACCAAAATGCTATTAGAGGGAATACGCTATATATATCTTTCGCAATTAATGAAAATTTTATAGATACTCCTAAATTGCCTTATAATTAAATTAAGTCATCGAGGTTAATTTTAATTTAAGCTTTAGAATTATTGTGAGTTTTAAAGCTAAGCAAAGGAGGCATTAGATTAAAAATACATAGCCAATAATTAGAGTATAATAAATACTATGGATTAAACAGTTGTATGCAGCATAGTATTTGTGGCGATATATAATATCGCCACATAATCAGATTAAAAAAGTAACTATTGGTTCAAGAACTCATACCCTAATTTTTGAAAGATTTCCTTCATTTTAAGCGAATCAATCTCTAGAATTGGGCTTTCACTTATTATTGTAATATTCATTCCTCTTTTTATGATTTCCTCAGCTAAAGGCTTAAAAGATGGATGATCATTTATTGGCTCATGAACATCCATGAATTTTTTAGTTTTTAAATTATATTTCACGTTTGAAAAATGGGAGTATACATGTGTAAAGCCTTTTAATTTATCCAAAACTTCAACATAATCTATTTTTCCATTGTTTCTAACAAATATATGCGCAAAATCTACACATAAAGCTAATTGCTTTGAGTTTATTTCTTCAACCAATTTTAGCAATTCATCCAAATCAGCGAATTGAGTTTTTTTAGCCATTGTTTCATAAGCAAGCTTAACTTTTATACCATTAGCTTTTGCTTCATCTAGAATTTCTAAAGTTATTTCTTTCATTTTATTAAAAGCCTCTTCGCTTGTTGATTTTCCATAATAAGCTGCATGAACAACAACTGCTTCAGCTTTCATCCTTTCAGCTCTATCAAGCGAATCTAATATGCGCTTTTTTGATGCCTTTACTGTTTCTTTTTTCTCAGAAAGCAAGTTTATAAAGTAAGGAGCATGAACTGTTAATTGAATTTTAAGCTCTTTTGCCAATTCTCCAGTTTCTTCAGCTGCTTTTTGGCTTAAGTAAACATTCCTTACGAATTCACATTCAAAAGCATTTAGCTGTAACTCTGCTACTCTTTTTAAACCGCCAATTGTTGTTTTATCCTTTGCTGTAATAGGCACTCCTGCTGGTCCTAAGAATATTTTCATTTTTAGCAAACCTCATTGTATAAGCTTTATTAAAACATTTTTAGAGTATGTAATTTGAATAATAAAAAGTTTAATTATAAGCCAAAGCATAAATTCAATCAAAGTAGTAATTAATTATTAAATAAGGAACATGAGTATGGATAAATTGAAAGTGATTAAGAATTACCAACTTGAGAAAATTATACTTTTTGGATCGTATGTAACTGGCGAAGTTGATGAATTAAGCGATATAGATTTAGTAATTATTAAAGATACGAATAAAAAATTTATTGAAAGGTTGATCGAAGTAGCAAAAAACAATTTTAATGCTTGTTTTTACTCTGATGCATGTTTTATGGCTGAATAAACTTTACAAAAAGCTTTAAAAGCATATCTTATTTTCAAAACAAAAAGACCAGTATTCGAGTATTCAGTTCAAATGCTTGCTTAAAAGTATACACAATACAATGAAGATTTTAATGAAATCGTTGATTATGAGAGAATATTAGGTAGATATTACATTCTTAAAGGTATCCAGATGCTTTAACACCATCAGCTGTTCTCTATGAAACTTATACTAAAAAAGATGCTCAAGAAGCAATAGAGTTTGCTGAAAAATTACATAGTAAAAAAGAATTGGAGTAATAAATTCAAGGAACTAGAATTATAGGATTTATTTTATTAAACTTTGTAAAGGCCTACTTCACTGAATACTCCATAGGTTCTTGGAGGATCGAAAAGATACTCGTTTATATCGCTTACTATAGCTTCTTTTCCGTTTATTTTTATCCATTTTCTTACAGGTCTTGTATCCCTTCCACGTAATGCTACTATTCTTCCATCAACCATAACCATAGCAACTCCAAAAGTATCTCCAAGTTCAATAGCCTCAAGAGCATTTTCACCACTTGAACCTGGTGGAGCATCTATAGCTATTAAATCAGCTTCTTTACCTGGTTCTATTATTCCTCTGTTTAAATTGTATAATCTTGCTGTATTTCCTGTTCCCATTGCTATAGCTTTTTCTGCAGGAAGCTTATTCATAGAAGAAGTTATGATTATGGCTCTATGAATAGCGTTTGGCAAATATCCTTGCCCAGTAAAACCATCGCTACCGAATACAACTCTATGCAGTTCACCTCTTTTCTTGAGTTTTTCGATTATTTCATAAGTCATGCGAGGGTTTCCATATGTTACTATTTCTATTCCACATTTCGTTTTTTCTAATAGCTCCATGGTTTGATCATATGGAGCTGCTGTAGTTCCTCCATTAGCATGAGCAACTTTATTTGGATTTATTTTTAATACATCTTCAGTTGTCATCGTAGTTGCACCTGGAATTAGCCTTGGACCATAATGCACAGAAATAAAAAACCTATATTCTCTTGCCCAATCTATCATCGGTAAAACTTCTTCAACTTCAGCCAACCCACCTCCACCAATTTCCCCTATTAACCAAACGCCTGCATCAGCCATTTCTTTAAAATCATTTTTTGTAAGTCCTTTTGCTAAAACTAATGCTCCTCCATGAACTTTTGCACCACCAGGCCTATATCTATCGAATATTTTTTTAGCAAGTATTGCTGTGGCCTTTACACCTTGAGGATCCCATTCGTAAAACCTTGGTAAACCAGGTCCTTGCTCTCCTTCTGAAATAAAAGTTGTTATGCCCCACATACATCCTTCTTCCATTGGCCCTAACATCCTATTTTGTGGAGAATAGTCCTCAAGTGGAGGATGAACATGTGGATCGATAAAACCAGGACAAATGACTAAACCATTTGCATCTATAGTGATACTTGTATCTTTTATGTTAAGCTCATTTGAATAGCCTACTTCTTTAATTATTCCATTTTCTATGAGTATCGTGTCAGCCTTTAGGATTGGGTTGTTAATATCTCCACTAACGATTTTATCGATATTTGTTATAGCTACTTTTTTATTTATCATTCATGATAAACCTCCTAAAAGAATTTCAAAATTTTATGCTTTATGATTTAATTTAAATCTTTCGATTGCTTTTTTTATCTATAGACTAGAAATGCTTTAGATGAAGCACATAACTCATTAAAGTTTTTTATGAGCTTTTAGATACTAAAAATACAGAAGCTATAACAAGCTAGGAAGAATAAAAAAGCTATAGAGCATAGGTTAAGCTTAAAGGCTATGAAAAGCGATAGACATCAAGACAGCTTGCTCTACATTTAAAAGGTTATTCAAAAAGTTCTCAATGGTCGAAACTATGAAGGAGATGACAAAAGAGCTTATAGTTAAAGTGTTCATATACAACATGGTGATAAGCCTTTAAGGCTAAAAAGATTAGAAGAATTGAAGACTTGAAACATTAAAAAGTAAGAATTAAGCCATAAAGCAAAACCTTATCCAAAGGAAAAAAGATTTTTATGGAGGAGGCACTATGTACCTATCAGTTATCTCAGGAACGCTTATTTCACCTGTTTTAACCTTTTTATCGAGTTCAAAAACTTTATCTTCTATTTCTTTGGGAACTAATCCCCTTGTTGGAGCAAGACTTAGGTATTCTGATACCTTAACACTTCCCTTTGACTTTCCAGCTATTACTTGTTCGACAATATCGCCATATAGCTTACCAAATTCCCCTAAAACAGTTGTTACGAACCTTTCTGGATCAACACCGTATTTGTCTATATCTATGCCTATTAACCATACATGATGTGGTGCAGCCTTAGCAGCCTCTACTACTCCAAATGTTGCTAAGTCTACATAACAAAATATTACATCAACACCTTCTTTAATTTGAGCTTCAGCAACTTGCCTAGCTTTAATAGGATCATCAAAGCTTCCACAGTATGCATAATACATTTTTACGTCTGGACAATACTCCTTTGCACCCATGTACATGGCATTAACTGCAGCTATAGCACTTGGAAATTCTATTCCACCAACAAACCCTATTTTCTTAGATTTAGTCAACATTCCCATTAAAGCACCTGGAGCATAACCGTATACTTTATAGTAATCGGTGATCATTGTCCAAACATTATCATAGGGCAATGGTTTTAATCCGTGAACTACGAAAATCACATCTGGGAATACGGGTGCTATCTTATCTCCTACAGCATAATACTCTCCTCCATGGAAAATTACTACATTGTATCCAGCAGCTATATACTCTCTAGCAACTCTTTCAGCATCAGCAACGCTAATCCATTCTGAATAAGAAGTCTCAACACCGAATTTTCTTGCTATTTCACCTGTAGCAAGATAAGCCATTGTTCCCCACCCACCATCTTGTATTGAGCCTGGTATTATCATAGCTACCTTAACTTTAGGTTTCTCTGGGGTTGGCGGAGTTGGTGGAGGGCGAGTTGCATAGTAAACAGCTATACCTGCAAAGATTATCACTAAAAGAAGCAATACTGCAATTATTCCTTTACTTGTTTTCTTTTCAGACATAATTTTCACCAAACTATTTTATCTTAAGAAAATATATATAAGCTTTTTGAAAACTTATTAGGTTCTATTAAGATTTTGTACTCATTGATCAAATCCAAAAGTTAACTACAAGACCTAAAAATTGAAATTTATATCATTACTATACCCTAGTAAACGTTTGACGAATCTTTTTAACTGATTTATTGATAAGCACAA
>JAVZFM010000065.1:0-8260 GCA_038872815.1 Bathyarchaeia archaeon | reverse complement strand
AACGCTCCAATAAGAGAACCTATGCTTGAAAGCATTTAGGCTAGCTATACATCTATATGATAAGCCAGAAAAATAAAGCAAAGCTGCTAAGCTCCAAACGCTTAGCTAAATCTAAGATAATGGTAAAGGCTGAAATATTGTAAGCTAAAGGTTTATAAGCTTATCCTAACAATATCTTTTAACCTGATTAGAGTAGAGGTTGAACTCATTGAATAAAAATATACTTGATAACCTTGCTGAAGCGATAATTAATGGCGATATGGAAAAAGCAAAAGAGCTTACAAAAAAGGCTCTAGAAGTTGGCATTCCCCCATTAGATATATTCAAAAAAGGCTTATCAAAAGGGCTTGAAATAGTTGGTGATAAATTTAGTAAATTGGAACTTTTTCTAACGGACATGATGCTTTCAGCTGATGCTGTAAAGGCCTCTATAGAGATTTTGAAACCAAGAATGATTAGCGATAAGCTTGAGGAAATTAAATTTGGAAAAGTAGTCATAGGAACTGTAAGCGGAGATATACATGATATAGGAAAAAACTTAGTTTCAATAATGCTTTCTGTTGCTGGGTTTGAAGTCTATGATCTTGGAGTTGATGTTGCAACAAAAACCTTTGTAAAAAAGGCTGAAGAAAAAGATGCCAATATAATCGCTCTATCTTCATTAATGACTACAACTAGAGCCTACCAGAAAGAGGTTATAAAATATTTACAGGATACTGGCAAAAGATTCAAATATTTTGTGGTTGTGGGAGGTGGAGCTGTAACTTCAGATTGGGCTAAAGAAATTAAAGCCGATGGTTATGGAAAGCATGCTGAAGATGGGGTAAAAATATGTAAAGAGTTATTAGGAAAAAAAGTTTCTCCACCTCTTAATTCACCAATAATCATTGAGTAAGGTTATTTTTCTTCCCTGATGTATGGCTTAGTAAGAGCTAGAGGAACCCCGGCTTTTCCAAGGGCCCCAACTAATACAACTATAGTTAGCACATATGGGAGCATTTGCAAAAACTGAGGTGGTACGGGCGCTCCCAGGGCTTGTAAATTTAATTGGAAAGCGTCTGTTAATCCAAATAATAATGCTCCTGCTAAAACTCTATAAGGATCCCATTTTCCAAATATAACTATGGCTAAAGCTATCCAACCCTTGCCCCCAGTCATCCCTTCCGTAAACATCTTTACATATGTAAGTACTAATACGGCCCCTCCAAGTCCAGCCATACTACTGCCAAATATAATACATAAATAACGAATCAAAGCCACGTTTATACCCATAACATCAGCGGCTCTTGGATTTTCACCAACAGCCCTAATCTTTAGACCCAATGTTGTTCTAAAAAGAATAAATGCCAAAATTGGAACTAAAATAAATGCCATATATACAAGGACACTATGTCTAAAGAAGATAGCCCCTAAAATTGGAATGTCACTTAAAAATGGAATATAAAATGGCTCGAATCCTTTCACATGCACAGTAGCTGTATGTCCACCTGTAATTCTAAAAAGAAAGCTCGATAATCCTGAACCAGTTATCCAAATGGCTAATCCACAGACAACTTGATTTACCTTAAGAGTGACACTCATAAATGCCATAAATAAGCCTGCAATTACACCTATTAAGATTCCTGCTATTACCCCCAACCACAAATTTCCAGTAGATAAGGCCACATTAAAGCCTATAAAAGATCCCATTAACATTATTCCTTCTACTCCTAGGTTGAGAACGCCTGAACGTTCCGCAAATAATTCTCCCAATGCCACTAGTAACACCGGTACAGCAAGTCTGATACCGCTCTCTAAAAAAGAAATTAAGAACGCTTGATGAATAATTTCTCCAATCAACTTCCTAGCACCTTTCTACTAATAATTGCAGCAATTAAAATTGATATCATCACTATGCCTTCAATAAAATATATTACTCCCACAGGAACTTGCATTACACGACGCATTTCATCTGAACCAACTAATAAAACTCCAAAAAGAAGTGAAGAAAGTAAAACGCCTAGAGGATTGTTTCTTCCTAATAAAGCCACAGCTATTGCAAGATATCCATATCCTGGAGAGATCCCATCCATAAGCCTGTGATGCACACCAGCTACTTCGCTCATGCCAGCTAATCCAGCCAATCCGCCGCTTATTGCCATAGAAATAATTATTATAGCCGGAACATTAATGCCAGCATACTTTGCTGCTTCAGGATTCGTTCCAACAGACCTTACCTTAAATCCGAAAGATGTTTTTTGAACAATAATGTAAAGTATGATAGTAAGAATAATTCCAAAGAAAACCCCTATATGAATACGCGTTCCTAGGATCCTTGGGAGTGCCGCTGAGGCTGTAATAAAATCAGTTTGAGGCTCCATAGGATAAAGCTTATTTTTAAGCGGTCCTAATACCGCATATCTCGTGAGATATATTGCAATAAAATTCATCATAAAAGATACTATTATTTCATTCACATCCAGTTTTGCCCTTAATACACCTGGAACGATTGCCCATAAAGCGCCAGCTGTAAATGATGTTGCTATTATTACGGATAACAAAACCGAGGAGGGTAAATTCGTAAAAGTTAATCCTAACCATGCAGTAGTTAGAGCCCCTATATACAACTGACCTTCTGCACCAAGGTTAGTAAGACCACATTTAAAGGTTAAGGATACTCCCAGACCTATTAGTAACAAAGGTGCTGTTTTTAATAAAGTAGCTGAGATCCCGTAGAAATTGCCAAGAGCTCCTGTAAAAATAGTTAGGAAAGCGAGCATGGGATCAAATCCATAAATAAAGAGGACTATGCCCACAACACAAAGTGCCATTAGAATTAAAACAATCTGTATAGAAACATCGATTAGGGTGCTTTTTTTAAGCTTAATGACTCTCAATCCTCATTATGATTATTCTTTAAAAGAAAATTAAGAAGTTTAAAAAATCATAAATAGTTTTTATACCCATCATGTTCCCAAATTTGTGGTACCTTAAATTTACCTTCTCTTATGTCTGTTTCAAGTCTAGAAATTTTATCCTTAAGCTCCTGTGGTATTTTATTTTCAAAAGCATGATAAGGCGCTATTCCAGCTAATCCTTCAGAAAGTCCCCAGCTGTGATAACCTCCTTCCCATTTGCCTTCTTCGACTAATTTTGCTATCTTTAATGCAGCCTCGGGAAATTTAAAAATTACACTTGTCATTGCTCTTTCAGGGGCCAATTCAACTTGATCTCGATAAGAGCCTATGAATATTACGTCTGGCTTTTCTTTTATTGCAGTTGTAGCACCTACAATTGCTGTAGATATGTAGACGTAAATTATATCCGCGCCTCTTTCTATTAATGATTTGGTTGACTCATAGGCTTTAGCAGTATCGTACCAATCTCCAGTCCAAACCTCAAGTAATTCAATATTTGGATCCTCCTTTTTAATTGCTAGTTTAAAAGCTTCAATAAGCCTGATTACTGATGGATAATCAACTCCATCCAAAATTCCAATTTTCTTGGTTTTAGTCATTCTTGCAGCCAATACTCCAGCTAGGTATGCGGATTCCTCTACTCTTATATCGAAAGATGCTACATTGGGAGGGTACGTAGGACCTGGATATCCTTGAGTGACTGCAAATTTTATCTCGGGATATTCAGGACTTAATTTGATTGCTAGTTCTACAAATTGCGCCCCTGCTAGCAGGATTACATCATATTTCTTCTCTGCATAACTCCGAATTACTGTTTCCCAATCAGAAGGAGGTACAAGGTCACTATAAGCAACTTCCCATCCAAGTTCATCTCGTACACGTAATAATCCTTCATAATGAGCCATTGCCCATCCCCTATCAGCCAATGAATCATCAGTAACAAGTGCCATCTTAAACTTTTTAGCAGGTGGTGGAGCTGGTGGAGGTAAAAACATATAGTAAATTGCCACAGCCGCAAGTATAACGATTATTAAAAGTAGCAACGCAATTATTCCTTTAGTTTTCTTTTCGGGCAAAACTGTTCACCCGTTACTTTTTTCCATTAATTAAAATATAAAGTTTTTGGTTAGGGAGGCGATACTGGCAAGATAAGCTTAACTATCCTAGTGGTAATATTCCTAGGCTTTGATTAACTCTAAAATGATTTTAGCCATGAGCCAATAAGCTTTTTGACATCAATATTATCATAGAAGCCTTTTAGCCTTTCTTTAAGCGTTCTAAAGTAGCGTTCTATTGCGTTTCTTTTTGCCAAAAGAAACTCTAGGCTAAGCTGGTTTAATGCCCATTGGTTAACTAGCTTATGGAGAGAAATTGAGTGCAAAGTATATGCAGTGTACATCACATCGATCCAAACTTTTATATAAAAGTTTTTTAATTAATTACGTAAGTGATTTATCTATGCATTCTTTCCTTGATGTGTTGGAAAAAGCAGAATCTGGACCTATTTGTGAAGAAAAAGAATGGAACATGAAGTTGTTGCCAAAAAAAGTTTCTGAAAAGGTTAAAGAATATGATATCAAATTTGATCGTGAAATGCTTATTCCAAATGATGATGACCTAATCGATAATGTTTTTAAAGCTGGATTCGAGTTAGCTTTAGAACTTGGCATTCTGTGCACTTCAACAGAAAGAAGAATAATATTTAGCGAAGAAGAATTAAAAACAGCTATACGTGAGGCACCATTTGAATGCGTTTTAGGAAGAGGCCCAGACAAAGTAATTATGAAAAGAAGAATGCCAGAAGAGCCAAGCTTTATATTCAATTTTATTGGTCCGTTAGGAACTCCTGTTTCTGAAGAACTTTTCATTCCAGTTTGCTACAGTTACATGAAAGAAAGAGTAATAGATGGAATAACTGGACCCACGCTCGCAAAAATCTATGGAAGAGAAATTATGGCAGGAACTCCTATGGAGGTATTAGCTGCAAAAATGGATATGCGATTATTAAGGGAATCAGCTTCAAGAGCTAACAGAAAATGGATGCCAGTTCAAGTCGTTGAGACAAGTCTTACAGCCATAGGGTATATCTCCGGATGTAGCGTAAATGTTGGAGCTTTTCCAGAAGATATGCATTTAACGCCTTTAATTTCAGAGCTAAAAACAAACTATGATCAGTTAGCTAAGGTTGCACATTCTTTAAGTATGAATGCTAACATAAATGGTTATACACATCCAATGATAGGAGGTTATGTAGGCGGACCAGAAGGCTCTGCCATAACTACTGTTGCTGCATGCTTGCTTTCAAGAGCTACACATTTTTCCAATATGCCAGGACATTTTGCTCATGATGTAAGATATCAAGCAAACACTAGTCGAGAGTCTATATGGGCTGAAAGCCTATCGCATCAAGCTATTTCAAGAAATACTCATATTTTAGTTGGAGGGGGATCAAGCCCATGCGCAGGGCCATGTACAGAAATGTTGTTATATGAAACAGCAGCTACTTCAATAGCAAATGTAATTTCTGGTAGTGCTTGGTTATGTGGAGTTAGATCTGCTACTGGCATATATGAAAATTATTGTAGTGGACTTGAAGGAAAGTTTGCTGGAGAGCTAACTAGAGCTTTTGCTAAATCTGGATTCAAGCGTAGTGATACTAATGAACTTATCAAAAAATTAGTTAAGTATTATGAAGATAAGCTAAGAAATCCCCCAAAAGGAATGGCATTTCAAGAATGTTATGATGTTAAGGCTTGTGAACCTAGCTTAGAATGGGCTGAAATTTATAAAAAGATTAAAAAAGAGCTTATTGATTTGGGAGTAAGATTTGATATAATAGATTAAGCTTTAAGGTTTGAATTCTCTATACATGCTTTTATGAATCCATAGTATGGAGGCGCTGGTTTTCCTGGTCTAGACTTAAATTCAGGATGGAATTGGGTTGCAAAATAAAAGCTTTTAGTTGGGAGCTCTAAAATTTCCATTCTTTTTCCATCAGAGCTTTTGCCTGAAAACAAAAGCCCATATTTTTCTAGTTTTTCTACATAATTTAAATTGATTTCATACCTATGCCTATGCCTTTCATAGATTTTACTTGAGTTGTATAATTTAAATGCAAGAGTTCCAGGAGTTATAACAATTTCATGAGCTCCTAACCTCATAGTTGCTCCTTTATATGCGCATTCTTTTTGCTCAGGCATCAAATCAACAATTGGATATGGGGAATTTGGGTCTATCTCAATACTATTTGCTCTCTCTAGCCCAACATACCTAGCAAACTCAACAGTAGCTAATTGAAATCCAAAACAAATCCCTAAAAATGGAATGTTATTCTCTCTTGCATACTTAATAGCTAATATTTTTCCTTCAGCTCCCCTAACTCCAAAACCTCCTGGAATAAGTATTCCATCGTTTTCAGAAAGCATTTTAAGTTTTGAAGGATCTTTTTCAAAAATTTCTGTCTCAATCCATTTTAATTCAACTTTAACGTTACAAGCTGCTCCTGCATGCTTTAAAGCCTCATTTACGCTAACATAGCAATCAGCCATTTCTGCATATTTGCCACAAATAGCAATTTTTACTAAACGTGTAGGCTCTATAAAGCTTTTTACTATTTTTTTCCAAAAGTCCCAATCTGGCTTTTTCTTAGGAATAGCTAACCTTTCACATATATAATCTCCCATTCCTTGTTCATCAAGAATAAGTGGCGATTCATAAATACATTTTAAATCAGGAGCAGAAAAAACTCCTTTTTCATTTACATTACAAAACAATGCTATTTTTTTTCTTGAAGCATTTCGTAAAGCTTCTTTGCTTCTTGCAACTATAATATCTGGTTGTATACCTATTCTTCTTAATTCTTGAACGCTATGTTGAGTTGGTTTAGTTTTTTGTTCACCTACGACTTCTAAAACTGGAACCAATGTAACATGCACGTAAAGAACATTTTCATAACCTTCCTCTAAACGCATTTGTCTAGCAGCTTCTAAAAATGGTAAGCCCTCAATATCACCTACAGTACCTCCAATTTCTACAATTGCTATTTCAGCATTGCTTGATTGGGCTATAGAGCGTAATCTATTTTTTATTTCATCAGTTATATGAGGAATTATTTGAACACATTGTCCTAGAAAATCCCCTCTTCTTTCTTTGTTGATTACAGAAATATATACTTGTCCAGTTGTAATGTTATGATCCATAGATAGGTTTATGTCTAAGAATCTTTCATAAGTGCCTATATCCATGTCTGTTTCTCCACCATCTTCAGTAACAAAGACTTCGCCATGAATATAAGGGTTCATAGTTCCTGCATCAACATTTAAGTAAGGATCTATCTTTATTGCTGTAACTTTAAACCCTCTTGCTTGCAGGATTTTTCCTATGGATGCTGAAAGTATTCCTTTGCCGATCCCAGACATAACTCCTCCTGTAACGAATATGTACTTAGCCATTTTTAACATCCTTGTTGAATGAATTGTAATAAAGTTAATTTAATTATTAATAGTCTAAAAATTATATGAACATCTATTTCTTAATTTTCGATTTCATATTTTTGATTTCTTGATTGATTATATCAATCGCTAATTTTAATGAAGAAAGCGCTTGCTCCATTGTTTCTCTTTCTTTTTGTTTCCAAATTTGAGTTGCTCCTTTAGCCGTAATCATCCCTAAAGGAGTTAAATAAAACTTATTATTCATTTTTTCTATTAAACCAGCTTTTTCTAAGTTTTCCAATAATTCCAACTCATTTTTATGAAGCTTTAACTCTTCTAAGCTTATGGCTTCATTTACTGAAAAAGCTTTTGCTTCATAAAGCTTAACTAAAACATTAACGTTTTCAGGAATTTTTTCTCCATAATTCTTTTTAGCAAATTCTTCAATATGTTTTATTCCCTCTATTTTTGTTAAAGCGTTTTCAACTTTATTCAATTGTTGCTTTATGTTTAAAACAGATTGAACTATTGAACTTTCTAAGTTTACTCTATACAATGTTATAGCACCAACTTGTTTTGTTGGAACTATAGCTTTCATCTTTTCAAGGTCTTCCCATACTCTATAAAGAGTTGTTCTTCCTATTCCTGCTTTTTGAGCTATTTGAGATTTTGTTAATTCTTCATTTGGTCTTTCAACAAGTATGCTTAAAACCTTTAATTGAGGAGACTTTGTTAAAGCTTTAATAAATGTTGAAGTTTCTTCTAAACCCATTTTAAGCGCCTACTTTAATATTCATTTATTATTTGGTATATTAATGTTTCTATTTTAAAACTTTATGGTTTCATATCAATAAATAAATTATTAATTCTTAATTTAATTATTTTTAAAATTTATCCTTTATAGGGTGATTCAGTGAACTCTTTTAAAGA
>JAVZFM010000064.1:0-8580 GCA_038872815.1 Bathyarchaeia archaeon | reverse complement strand
GCTTTGTTTTAATTCCCTCTGGAAAAATAGCTTTAGGAAAGTTGGCTCAAGCAATAGCTTATGGAGCTAAAGTAATTCAGATAAAAGGGGATTTTGATTTAGCATTAAAAGAAGTAATTAAAATAAGTGAGTTAAACCCTAGCATTTACTTGTTAAATTCCATAAATCCTCATAGAATAGAGGGGCAAAAAACTCTTGCATATGAGGTTTGGGAACAATTAGGCTATAAGGCTCCTGATTGCGTAGTTGTTCCTGTAGGAAATGCTGGAAATATAAGCGCTATATGGAAGGGCTTTATTGAGCTTAGAAATTTAAACCTTATAAAAGAGTTGCCAAGGATGGTGGGAATTCAAGCAGAAGGGGCTTCACCAATTGCAAAAGCTTTTAAACAAAACAAGAATACAATAGATTCTTTTCCAAATCCTGAAACGCTTGCAACAGCGATTAGAATAGGCTCTCCAGTAAGCTGGAAAAAAGCTTTAAGAGCAATAAAAGAATCGAATGGTTTAATGGAAACAGTGACAGATCAAGAAATAATAGATGCTCAAAAGCTTATAGCTAGACTAGAAGGAATATTTGTGGAACCAGCCAGCGCATCTTCGATAGCTGGTTTAAAAAAATTGCTTGAGTTTGGAAAAATAGATAAGAATGAAGGAGTTTTATGTATAGCTACTGGTCATGGGTTAAAAGATCCTGACGTAGTCATTAAAAACTATGAAAAGCCTTATGAGTTAGAATCTTCCAAATTAATTCATAAGTTGTTTAATTAAACAAAAAGAAGTTATTAAAAATGAGGCTAACATTAATTGGTTTTGGTACAGTTGGTCAAAGCTTAATTGAGATTTTAGCTAATAAAAAAGATGAGTTAATAAAAAAATTTGGATTAAATCCTAAAGTTGTAGCCATAGTAGATACTAAAGGCGCAGCAATAAATGAGGCTGGAATAGATCCATTTAAAGCTATTGAAACTAAAAGGCTAAAAAATTCAGTTTCCTTCATGGATAAAATCGGTTATCCTGGTATGAATGCTATAGATGTTATCAAAAATGTTGAAACAGATACAGTTATTGAAGTGACGTCAACAAATTTCTTAAATGGAGAGCCGGGTTTATCTCATATAAAAACAGCTATTTCAAATAAGCGCCATGTTATTACAACAAATAAAGGACCCCTTGCATTGGCTTTACCTTCATTAATTGAGCTTGCATCCTACAATAAAGTTAAATTAAGGTTTAGTGGAACAGTAGGTGGTGGAACTCCTATATTGAATCTAGCTAAAAAATGTTTGTTAGGCGATAGGATAATTTCAATAAAAGGAATTCTTAATGGAACTACAAATTATATTTTAACTAGAATGTTTGAAGCTTCAATAAGCATGGAAGAAGCTTTAAAAGAAGCTCAAAAAGCTGGTTATGCTGAAGCTGATCCATCCTACGATATAGAGGGAATAGACACTGCATGTAAGCTAGTTATAATTGCTAATTGGATAATGAATTTAAGGATTTCGTTAAAAGATGTTAAGATAAAAGGAATAAAGGAAATAACTCTTGAGGATGTAGAAAAAGCTAAAAAAGAGGATAAAGTTATAAAATTAATAGGATCAATAAACAATAAAGCTATTGTTCAACCTGAGTTTATACCAAAAAACCATCCTTTAGCTGTGCATGGGACTTTAAATGCTATAGCCTATAAAACTGAGAGATGTGATGAAATAACTTTAATAGGACGTGGAGCAGGTGGACCTGAAACTGCAAGTGCAATTCTTAGGGATATAATAGATATAAAAATGGCTTTAGTAAAACAAAGTTTAGGTGTTTATCGATGAAAAAAATAATGAAGTTTGGTGGAACTTCTATAGCTGATGGAGAAAAGATTAAGAATATTGCAAAACTTATTCAAGAAGAAGTAAATCTTGGAAATTCTATAGTTGTAGTTGTTTCAGCTTTAGCTGGCATAACAGATAGTTTAATTAAAGCAGTAGAAAAAGCAAAGCTTTCAGATTTTAAGTTCATAAAAGAATTCCATGAACACTTAAGTAAAAGACATTATGAAGTTGCAAAAACTGCAATAAGGAATGAAAAAATTCTTTTGGAAGTGATAGAGGAGTTAAACCATAAATTAAGCGATTTAGATAAAATCCTTACTAGTATAGCTTATTTAGGAGAAGTTACACCACGCTCCTATGATTACGTTTTATCTTTTGGCGAAAGGCTTTCAGCACCAATTGTAAGTGGAGCATTAAATGATATAGGCATAAACTCTAAAAGCTTAACTGGTGGTGAAGCTGGCATAGTTACAGATTCATGCTTTGGCGAAGCTAAACCTTTAATAAATATCACTACCCAACAAGTAAAAGAAAGATTAGATCCATTATTAAAGAGTGGAATTGTACCAGTAATTACAGGTTTTATAGCTTGTACACCAGAAGGATACATTACTACATTAGGAAGAGGAGGCTCTGACTATACTGCAACAATTTTAGGAGTTGCTTTAGAAGTTGATGAAGTTTGGATATGGACTGATGTGGACGGGTTAATGACTGCAGATCCAAAAATAGAGCCAAAAGCCAAAACAATTGAAACTATATCTTTTTCTGAGGCAACTGAAATAGCTTATTTTGGAGCTAAAGTGATCCATCCAAGAGCTTTAGAGCCAACAGCCGAGAAAGGTATACCTGTAAGGATTAAAAATACATTCAATCCTAAGAACCCTGGAACTTTAATTATTAAAGAGCAGTATATAAAGGAAGGAGATGTTGTAAAGGCAATAACGATCATTAAAAATGTAGCAGCTATTACTGTAGGCGGAGCAGGAATGGTAGGGGCTTTAGGAGTAGCTGCTAAAGTATTTGGGATTCTAAGCGAGAATAATGTAAACGTTTTAATGATTTCTCAAAGCTCTTCTGAAGCAAACATTTCTTTAGTAGTTCCAAAGGCTATGCTTGAAAAAGCTGTTAACGCTTTAGAATTATCTCTTTTAGGAGGGGGATTGATTAAAGAAATAGATTCTGAAAGCGATGTGTGCATAGTTGCTGTTGTAGGAGCTGGTATGAAAGGCACTCCAGGAGTTGCAGCTAGAGTGTTCCAAGCTGTAGCTCGTGAAGGCATTAACATAATAATGATTGCTCAAGGCTCATCAGAGCTTAACATATCTTTTGTTGTAAAAGAAGGGGATGGAGATAAAGCTGTTAGAGCCATACATAAAGAGTTTAACCTAGGCTAAAGACAACATATTCTTAAATTTATGTGTAACTTTATTTGACCAAAATCTTTATTTTTTACTTTTACAAGTTTAAAAGGGCTTAAGGGTAGGTAATCAATGAAGGGTGCAAGAATTTTATTAGAATCGTTAAAAAAAGAAGGTGTTAAAGTAATATTTGGAATTCCTGGTGGAGCAACTATTCCTATCTATGATGAGTTATATAATGAAACAGAGATTAGACATATATTAATGCGACATGAACAAGGAGCTGCTCATGCAGCTGATGGATATGCAAGAGCCTCAGGAAAGCCTGGAGTATGTATGGCTACTTCAGGCCCAGGAGCAACAAACTTAATCACTGGAATAGCAACAGCTTACATGGATTCTTCTCCAGTAATAAGTATAGCAGGTCAAGTTCCTACTTTTCTAATAGGAACTGATGCATTTCAAGAAGCAGATTTATTCTCTTTAATGTTACCAATAACTAAGATTAACTTTTTAATTAAAAAAACTGAGGAAATTCCAAGAACTGTTAAAATGGCTTTTGAAATAGCTTGTTCAGGAAGACCAGGCCCAGTCCATATAGATATACCAAGGGATGTTCAAGTGAATGAAGCTGAATTTGATTATCCAACTTATAGATTATACAACTATGAAGCCCCAAAACCCAGTATTGAAAGGTTAAAAAAAGCTGCTGAAATGCTTATGAACTCTGAAAAGCCAATCTTAATGGTTGGTGGAGGAGCTATTTTTTCAGGAGCTTCAGAAGAGATTCTAAAGTTAGCTGAGTTGCTTCAATCACCTGTTGTTACAACATTAATGGGAAAAGGATCAATTCCAGAAAATCATCCTCTTTGCTTAGGAATGCTAGGAATGCACGGATCAAGAATAACTAACTTGGCAGTTCAAGAATGCGATCTTTTGTTTGCAATAGGAGTTAGGTTTGATGATAGAGCTACTGGAAAAGTTCAAAGCTTTGCAACAAAAGCAAAAATCATTCAATTGGATATAGATCCCTCAGAGATTGGGAAAAACGTTAGATGCGATTTACCTATAATAGGCGATGCTAAACAATCGCTTAGAGGAATAATCGATTGCTTGATTAAAAGCTTTAATAAAGAAAAAAGAAATGCTTGGAAAGAAAGACTTGAAGAATTAAGAAAAGAGAATCCACCAATCTATTTTGATGAGAAAAGTATTCCTATAAAACCACCAGTTGTAATAAAAAGCTTAATGAATTTGCTTAATGAGGATGATATAATCACAACTGAAGTTGGTCAATGTCAAATGTGGGCTGCAATTTATTATAAAGTAAGAAAGCCTAGAAAGTTTATTTCTTCTGGAGGTTTAGGGACTATGGGCTTTGGATTTCCTGCAGCTATTGGTGCAAAAATGGCTTGTCCAAATTGTAGAGTTGTTGATGTTGCTGGAGATGGAAGCTTTTTAATGAATTGTAACCAATTAGCAACAGCTGTTGAGGAAGAAATACCAGTAGTAGTGGTAATCCTCGATAATAGATATTTAGGAATGGTCAGACAATGGCAAGAGCTTTTCTTTAAAAAGCGATATTCAGGAGTATACTTAGGAGAGAGAACAGACTTTGTAAAGCTTGCTGAAAGCTTTGGAGCTAAAGGTTGGAGAGTAGAAAGACCTAGCGAACTTGAGGAAACATTAAAAGAAGCTTTAAATTGCGGAGAGCCAGCTGTAGTAGATGTATTGGTTGAAAGGGAAATGAATGTATTTCCAATAGTTGCTCCTGGAGCATCTATTCTTGAAATGATAGGAAAGGATCAAGTATTAACTTAATAGGTGTTAAATTTTGAGCAATGAAATGAAAACGAGGATTTTTTCCCTATTAGTCGAGGATCAACCTGGCGTAATGCAAAGGATTTCAATGGTTTTTGGAAGAAGAGGTATTAATATAGATAGCATTACTGTTGGAAAAGCAACGATACCTGGAAAAGCAAGGATTATTTTACTTTTTAAATGTAACGATAAACAAGCTTATTTAATGAGAGCTCTTTTAAGTAAGCTAGTTCAAGTTAAAGATATTGATGAATTAGATTATGAATCATCGATTTTAAGGGAGCTAGCTTTAGTGAAGGTTAAATTTCCAGGAGAAGACATAAAGCTTAAGATAATGAAAGAAATAGATGAATATGGAGCAAGAATACTTTATGTAGGCATAAACTATTTAATACTAGAAGTGAGTGGAGATTCAAATAAAGTTCAGAAATTTTTAGAGGAAGTGGATCCTAAACTTAAAATAGAGGTAATACGTTCAGGATTGGCTGCTATGCCAATATAAGTTAGTTTATTGGCCAATTTAAGTTTAATCAAGCTTTACGATCGATCGTAAAACCCTTATAGAAGTTCCTTAGTTATTAAATTTATTAAAGCTTATGAAAGAAAAGAAATGGGGGAAACAAATGCCTGCTATTGAAGTTGGAAGAATATGTGTAAAAACTTTTGGAAGAGAAGCTGGAAAAAAATGTGTAATAGTAGATATAATCGATAAAAATTTTGTTCTAGTAACTGGGCCTAAACAATTAACTGGAGTAAGAAGGAGAAGAGCTAACATAAAGCATTTAGAAGTTACTGAGGAAAAAATAAAAATTAAAAAAGGAGCTTCAGATGAAGAAGTCTTAAAAGCTCTTGAAAAAAGTCAAAAGCTTGATTATATAAAGCTAGAAGTAAAACCAAAAATTTCTTAATAGCTTTACTTTTTAGGAAAATGCTTCTTTGAAACTGTAACTTCATCTATGCTATGGACTACAGCTCCAACTTCTTCAATACTCCTCCGTACAGTCTCTATACTAATGTTATCGCCCTCTAATGATACTTTTATACTTTCTGTATCCTGGTCTATTTCTATTAAAGCTATTCCAACATCATTTACTCCATTTAATAAAGCTAATCTAGAAGCTAATTCATGGATTGGTGGTTCATGAGGTTTTAAAACATCTAGAACTACGCGTTTAATTGCTATGTTTTTTTCATTTTGCTTGCTCAAAATCTTTCACCTTAAAAAAGGCTTTTAAGGATTTTTAATCTTATAATTTTCCTAAAAGCATTATAAGTAATGCTGTAAAAGCTCCAGCCATAAGCATTTGAAGCCCCCAACTAATTACATTCTCTCCTGATATTTTTCCTAAAAAAGCTCCTAAGATAAAAAGGCTTGCCATGATTAAAGCTAAGGATAAGGTTAAAGCAAAATATGCATAAATGAAGTCATTTAAAGATAAAACCAATGGAATAATTGCAATCGATGCAGCAATCATTGGAGATACTCCATCAACAAAGGCTACCCATAAAGAAGTATAAAAAGAGGCTTTTTCATGTAAAGAGTTGCTCAAGTCTGATAAAAGAGCTTTTTCTAACTCTTTAATCCTTTTTGAAGTTTCTGTTTTTTCAGCCATATAGGTTCCAAAAAACCCTGAAATTCCCATAGCAAAACAAGCACCTAAGCTTGCGCTTATCATGATTTTTAGGTTTAAGGTCCCACTAATGTAAGCTCCCATTAAAATGCCTAGCATAGTCATTGCTCCATCAAAAAAGTTCATTATGAAGTATCTTCTTACAATTCCTGAACTACCAGAAATTCTTAAAAACCCCTTGATTAGGTTTATAAGTTTGTAAACTAAAGATAATCTTGATAATATTCTTAAGATCTCTTTATGCTTAATACTCAATCACCCATAAATTATAATAATTTGGTGAATAAAATTGAAAAATATTCCACCTTGGGAATTAAAAACAGAGATCATTTCCCGAGTAAGCGATGAATCTAATCCTGAATATGGTTTTTTCCCTTATAAAAGACCTATAGAGCTATATATAAAGTTTGGGGTTATAAACCTTGATAAGCCTTCTGGCCCTTCAAGCCATGAAGTTGTAGCATGGATTAAAAGGATAACTGGAGTTAGTCATGCCGGTCATGGAGGGACCCTAGAAAGCTTAATTGCTTAGGGAGACCCAAAAGTGACTGGCATTCTTCCAATAGCTTTAGAAGATGCAACAAAGACCCTTCAAGCATTTTTGCTTTCTGGAAAAGAATATGTTTGTTTAATGAGACTTCATGAAGATGTAAGCGAAGATAGACTTAAAAAAATCTTAGAAGAATTTATTGGAGAAATCTATCAAAAGCCTCCGTTAAAAGCCTCTGTGAAAAGAGTTATTAGAAAGAGGATAATTTATAGCATAGAGCTTCTTGAGAAGGAGGGAAAAAATGTATTAATAAAAGTTGCTTGCCAATCTGGAACCTATATAAGAAAACTTGTTTATGATATTGGAGAAGCTTTAGGATGTGGAGCTCATATGAAAGAATTAAGAAGGATTAGAGCAGGACCATTTACTGAAGACAAGAATTTGTACGATCTTTATGATTTAGCTTATGCTGTAAAGGAGTATAAGGAAAACAAAAATGAAGAGCCATTGAGAAAAGTGATAAGGCCTATGGAAGAAGCTCTTGAATACATGGATAAAGTTTACATAAAAGATTCGGCTGTAGATGCCATATGCCATGGTGCAGATTTGGCTATACCAGGAATAGTTAAGCTAAGTATGAATATAAAACCAAGAGATATAATCGCAATCTTAACTTTAAAAAATGAAGTTGTAGCATTTGCAAAAGCTTTAATGTCTACTAAGCAAATTCTTGATCAAGAGCATGGAGTAGCTGCTAAAACTATTAGAGTAATTATGCCCATTGGAACTTATCCAGCTCTTTGGAAAAAAAAGTAATGAATTAAGGCGTAGTTTAGAAATTGCTTTAATTTGATCTAACTTCTTTATAGTAAAGTATTATGTTAGGAATTAATGTTGGTCTAGCATCTGTTAGAAAGTTTAAGTAAGAATTTATGTATGGAAGAGCATTCACATATCTTCTTGTATGCCTATAAAAAGTTTTGCTTCTATGTCCTAAAAAAAGTATATACCAAAAATGCAGGAATACGCATATACCAGCCCATATACTCCAAAGCCAATAAACTATTCCTATAGCTATTCCATAAGCCCAACGAATTATTAGCTCTAGCCTAGATGCCTTTTCAGAGTAAGGCGCTAGTTCTATATATTCATCAGTACTCAATTATATTCCACCAACAAACAATTTAATTATTTAGCAAACCTTAAATTATTTGATATACGCTTATGTTTACCTTAATATAAAACCTCTTTTCTAAGAAGAATCTTTAAAACCTAATTATCAAACATAGGTCTTAAACGGCTCTGTCAACTTAAGATCTTCTCCTGCATGAAATCAATGGACCTTAACGCTTCTATGCTTAATAGTTAAGCTTTAATAGGCTTATTAAAGCCTACATATGTTATGCTAGATTAAGAATAAGCTAATTCCATGCATACTTAGCTTTGCAATTC
>JAVZFM010000063.1:0-8657 GCA_038872815.1 Bathyarchaeia archaeon | reverse complement strand
ACATGCGTAGCTACTGGAATAGCAGGCTTATTGAAAGCATAAACCAAAACACAATTTGCTGTTTTCCTACCAATTCCTGGCAAGCTCAGAAGCTTTTCAAGGCTATCAGGAACTTTTCCATTGAAATTTTCAGCAATTATTTTTGAGATTTCTTTTATCCTTTTGCTTTTAACTTTATAAAATCCTGCAGGCTTTATCAATTTTCTAATTTCTTTTATATTAGCTTTAGCCAAGCTTGGAGCATCTTTATAGGCTAAAAACAAGTTTTCTGTAGCCTTTTTCGTGTTTTCATCACGAGTTCTATGTGATAAAATCGTTGAAATCAAAACTTTAAATGGATCAATGCTAGCTTGATCACTTATCTCCTCAAGCATTGTTTTTGGCTTATTCTTCACCATAGCTTCTATTTTTTTAAGCGTTTCCTTTATTTCCTTTCTATTCTTAGAATTCATTCAAGCTTTCCTTTCTCCAAAAATTCTTTAAGCCTTTCTAAAGATAAATTCGCTATTCCAAGCTTTTCAACAGTTAATCCTTCTTTCCAATAATCTGTTTGATTTATCGTTGATCCTATTCTTATTAAAGCATCCATGTTTGGAGTAGGAATGTTAAGCATACGAGCTATTGAAGCCATAGGAACTAAACCATGATTGATATCTTCAACTACATACCTATGGTTTAAAGTACTTGGAGCTTTAAGGTATTGATCAGGTCCTCCAGCTTGTAAAGCCTCATAAACAGATTTAGCCTTTATTGGGGTACATCCTTGCAAATAGTACCATTCTGTAAAGCTTATAGGCTTAAAACCAAGCTTTTCCATTATTTTAAGTCTTTCTTCATCTAAAGCCTCTACAACTCTAGCAACTGATGGAGTTATTCCTTCATAATAAAACTTAAAGTCTCCTTTTGTGAACTCTATCCATCCAGCATTTAAAAGCATACCAGGTGGATGGAACATTGCTGCTAAATTAGTAAGCCCGCTTTCAAGCACGTTAAGCGCAGGAGTTATCGATGGATAAAGCTCTTTGAATAGACTATAAAGCTCATTCGTGTACTTGCTTGGAAAAACTCCGAATAAAAGCTTTTTCATTACATGGAAAACCTTTACTTGTGCTGGAGCTGTTTTTCTACAAATATAAGTAAGAGTCATTGTTTCTCCAATTTTCACTTCTCCTTTAAATCCTTCTTTTTTTAATTCGTTAAAAAATTCTAAAGCTCCTCCAGTATGGCCTGGATTTAGCACTATGGACTGATTATCTTTAATGTATGGAGCACATTTTTTAGCCAATATTTTATGGGCAAACGCTGGAACTACAGCCATTATAAGGTCTACATCTTCTATAGCCTCTTTAATGCTTGTAGTAACTTTATTCAATTTAGCAAAACCAGTTCTTGCTGAGCCAACAATCTCTATGCCTTTATGCTCAATTATTGGCTTAAGGTTTTCCTCAAAATCTGGAAACTCAAAAAGATTTACTTTAAAACCAGCTAATGAAAGGTCTGCTGAAGCTGCGTACCCTCCATTTCCTGCTCCTAAAACTGCAATTTTCATTAAAGCATTCACCAAAAATTAAATATAAAGTTAAGGCCTATATAAAAAATAATGCTGGATGGTTAAAATGATAAAGTATAGATGGTATTTATTCGTTAAAGACCCTGAAGTTCAAAGGAATTTAATAGATGAATTGAAAAAAGCTCTTGAAGAAGTAGATTGTAGAAATTGTAAAGTATTCTTTTCATGGGACCCAGTTTTTCAAGAAATTTTGCATGTTGAAGTCCATTGTCCAACGCTAGAGGATGTAAAAGCATGCGATAATAGAATAAAGGTTAGGCTTATAGAAGAATGTGAAAAAAGGAATGTTCCGCATACTATAGGTGATTATAGAATTTTAGAATGAAATACTCTATTCATGCAAAATGAACCTATATAAACTTTACTGTAATAATGAATAATTCAAAAAATTTTTATCCTACTATTGAGTAAAGCCAAAAGCAAGTGATGAAATCATTGGATAAAGCTAATGAGCAAAAAGTAATATTTTACGATCCATCAAGATGTACTGGTTGCAGGATGTGTGAAATGGCATGTTCTTTCGTAAAATATCAAGTTCTTGATTATTCTAAATCTCATATCAAACATGTTTTTGATGAGAAAACAAAATCTTTTGAAGCAATTTATTGCTTACATTGTGAAGACCCAATTTGTGCCATAGTTTGTCCAACAGAGGCTATTTCTAAAAACATTGAAACAGGAATAGTAAAGATAAATAATGCGAAATGTATTGGTTGTAGAAATTGCATAACGATTTGTCCTTTATCAGCTCCTTGGTTCGATGAAGAAAGAAAAATTTCAGTAAAATGCGATCTTTGCGATGGAGATCCTGAATGCGTAAAAAAATGTTCTCCATTAGCTTTACGTTTTATTAATAGAAATGAAGCGAAAAAGCTTTTAGAAAAAATCTATAGCGTTTAAGGTGAGAAATCATGATTAAACTTTTATTATTTTTATCTATATTTTTACCAATAATTATAGGAACTCTTATTGCATTCATTAAAAAGCTTGATTATAAATACTTGGCATCTTTAGCTATAATAAGCTCAGGCTTAGCCTTTTTATCGACTTTAAGCCTATACAATTTCATAGTTAATAGCCCAATAAGCATTGAAATTGATTCAATGAGAGAATTTGGAATTAATACGATCATATACGCTGATAATCTAGGATTCTTGTTTTCATTAGTGGCTTCTTTCTTTGGATTTATCTCTATTCTTTATTCATTTAAAGATATGGCTTATGAGAGCGAAGCTTCAAGGTATTATGGTTTATTGCTTATATTCCAAGGATCGATGAATGGTTTATTCTTAGCTGGAAACTTATTATTGTTATTCATGTTTTGGGAAATTGTTGGTTTATGCTCTTATGGGTTGATTGGGTTTTATAAAGAAAAGCCAGAAAGCAATCAAGCATCATTTAAGGCTTTATTCATAACAAGAACTTTGAGCATATTTCTGCTCATAGGCATATTGATGCTTTTCATGCTTACGAAAACTTTTGACATTCTTGCTTTAAGCAAGAAGGCTAATGAAATTAGAGAATTTATAGTTCCTATAATCATTCTTTTTTTCTTAGCTTCTATGGCTAAATCTGTACAATTTCCTTTCCATACTTGGCTTCCTGATGCAACTATAGCTCCTTCGGCAGTAACGGCATATCTTCATGCGGCCGCCATGGTTAAAGCTGGAGTTTACTTAATGACAAGGACTTTTTTGGTTTTTATGCCCAATATTTTTTTCATAAACTTGACAATAGCCAGCGTAGGCGTGTTGACGTTGATTATAGGAGTGTTTGCAGCATGGGGACAAAAAGATTTAAAAAGATTGCTGGCATTCCATACCATAAGTCAAATCGGATACATGTTTTTAGGTATAGGCTTAGGTACAGCTTTAGGGTTTAGTGGAGCTTTACTCCATTTTCTAAACCATGCGTTGTTTAAGGGATTGCTATTCTTATGCGCTGGCTGCGTAATTTATTCAACTGGAACTAAAAATGTAAACGAATTGGGAGGGTTGGCAAATAACATGCCGTTTACAATGGTTGCTATGCTTGTAGGAGGTTTGTCTTTGGCTGGAGTCCCACCTCTTAATGGATTTGCAAGCAAATTCATAATCTATGAAGCTGCTCTAGAAGCTGGAATGCGTATTAAAGGCTCTGTTGGGCTTTTATTCATTTTTTATTGTATCCTAGCCATTTTTGGAAGCACAATTACCCTTGCAGCTATTCTCAAGGTTATTTATGGTATCTTTTTTGGAGTTAGACCAAAAAGGCTTGAAAATGCCAGCGAGGCCCCAATTATGATGCGCATTCCAATAATAGTGCTTTCAATTTTATGCATTATTTTTGGAGTTTTTCCTCAAATTCCTATTGAAACTCTTATAATTCCAATTATAAACAAGTTTGCTCAACAACCTTTAGCAATAACGATTTTAGGCTATCAAACCAACATAGGAGTCTATGGAGCAACTTTTTTAACAATGATTTTATTGATATTTTTAAGCATAGGATTTTTCTTATACTATTCAAGTAAAGTTTTTATGGCGAAAAGATTAAGCGAAAATGGAATCTATACTGGAGGAGAAATAAGCCAACCATATTTACATTTCGAAAGAATCAAAGCTTCTCAAGAAACTTTCATTTTTACTCCAGTTACTACTTTTAAAAAATTCTACGATTTAATGTATCGTGGAGGAGTGGATATAGCCTACTATAGGCTTGTTAATGGCTTTAAAGAGCTTTCAAAGCTTTTGAATAAAGTATTTTTGAAAAAGCTTTGTACGGCTTTATTCATGGCAATTCTTTTGATCTTAACTATTTCAGGAAATATGATATATTCAGGAGTTTTGTTAATGCTCATTGGAGCTTTATTAGCCTTAACTCAAAATAATATAAAAAGGTTCATCCTTTGTATAGTGTTTAGCCAAGTTGGATATATTCTTTTAGAATTTGGGGTCTTCAATTTTCATGGAATGATTGGGGGGATTATTCATATTTTAAACATAATGTTTTCATTATCCCTTATAATTTTCAGTCTTTTACAAGTAACTTCTAAAACAAAAGCATTGGAAATCAATAGGCTAGGAGGCTTATCGAATATAATGCCTATTTCAGCTTTAGCTTTCCTTGTAGGTTCACTTTCTCTGGCAGGTCTTCCTCCTTTTATAGGATTATGGAGTGAAATCTATGCTTATCGATCAATTATAGAGACCAAAATGCTTGATATTTTAATTGCTTTAACACTAACAAGCGCCTTATCCTTAGCATACCTTATTAAAGCTTTTCACTCTATTTTCTTAGGAAGACTCCATAAAGAATATGAAAGCTTGAATGAATCAAAAGCATTAACTCTATTAAGTGCTATAATCATGGCTTTAAACATAGCCATAGGAATTTATCCAGAGCCCATAATTTCGACGATTTCTCATTTTTATGGCTTTAGTGGCTAAAGGAGGGGAATAGCTTGAGCAACTCTGAAGTTTTGAATTATATAAAAAAAATCTTAGGAGAAAGCATAACTTCATATGAAAAAATTCATGAAAATAGAGTAGTGCTGACTATTTCAAAAGAAAGAATGATAGATGCTATAAAATCGATTTTTGATAAATATGATTGTGCTAGATTGTCCGCAATCTCTGTTTTTGACGATTATCTAGATTTTGAATTGATATATTCAATAAGCATAAAGAACTTAATAGTTAACTTAAAAGTTATTTTGCCAAAAGAAGATTCAAAAATCGACTCGATAGCGAAAATCATTCCAGGAGCAAACTGGATGGAAAGGGAAATCCAAGATCTTTTTGGAATAGTTTTTAATGGACATCCTAATCCTAAAAAGCTTCTTTTAGCTTTTGAATGGCCCAATGAAAATCCTCCAATGAGATTGCCTATGAAAGGAATTCTAAAAGATTTTCAAAAGCCTACAATGGAAAGTCTTTTAAGAACAGGACAAATTTTTCCATTAACTTTAATGACAAAATCTCAAAGAGCTAAGCTTAATCTTCCAGATTTGCCTCCAACTACTCTTGCTCAAGAAAAAGCTTTAAATGAAGTTCAAGAACTTTCCAAAAAAGTTGGATTCGATAAAAAAATTGGATACGATTGGAGAACAAAAAAAGTTAGGTATTGAGTTGATTTCAATGCAAAAAGAATATGCTCTTTTTTTAGGCTGTACTATACAAATAAGGCTTCCAAACATTGAATCTACTTCTAAACTTGTTCTTAATAAATTTGGGATAAAAATTCATGAAATGGATGGTGTTTCTTGTTGTCCCGAGCCTTATACTACTGGTTTAATTAGTAGAGAGCTTAGATTGGCTCTTGGAGCCAGGAATATAGCCATAGGTGATGCAATGGGTTTAGACATTATGTGTATTTGTAATGGCTGTTATGAAACTTTATTCGAAGTTAAGAATGCTTTAAACGAAAACATTGATGCAAAGAATAAAATCAATAAATTGCTTTTGCCTTTAAATAAAGAGTTTAAAGGAGTTAATCAAGTAAAGCATGTTGTTGAAGTTTTATTCGAAGAAGTTGGGTTAGAGAGAATTAAATCTCAAATCATAAAGTCCTTAAGCATGCTTAATGTAGCTTTGCATGCTGGTTGTCATTTATATAAAGCCATTAACATTGAGGAATCTGATAAAAAGCCAAAAATGTTTGAAGAAATAGTTAAAGCTACTGGAGCTAATTTAGTGAACTATGGCTTAGAGAAAATGTGTTGTGGATATCCTCAACGTCAAGTAAGCGAAAGAATATCGTTATTGGAAACTTTAGCCATAAAGCTAAAGGGAATAGTTGATTCAAAAGCTGATTGTATAGTCGTAGTCTGTCCAGGATGCCATATACAGCTTGAGTTTGGACAAATAGAGTTGAAGCATAAATATAAAATCGCTTTTCAAATTCCAGTCATTCATTTAATGGAGTTGTTGGCTATCGCTATGGGAATTCCTTATGAAAAATTGGGTTTAGAGATCCGTAGAGTTCCAATAAAAGATTTATTAAAAAAACTCGAGGGTTAAAAATGTCAACGATAATTCCAATAGGCCCTTTTCATCCAGCTTTGAAGGAAAGTGCTTATTATAAGCTAGAAGTAGAAGGAGAAAGAATAGTGAATGCTGAAATAAAAACAGGGTATTTCCATAAAGGTATAGAATTGCTTGCAACGAAAAAGACATTTCATCAAAACATATTTCTTGTTGAAAGAGTATGTGGAATTTGTTCAGATGCCCACTCCACTTGTTATTGTCAATCCGTAGAAAGCTTAATGAAGTTAAGCATTCCAGAAAGGGCTAAATATTTAAGAAGTATTGCTGCTGAGCTTGAGAGAATCCATAGCCATTTGCTTTGGCTTGGCGTTGCTATGCATGTTATAGGATTTGATACAGCTTTCATGCATATACTTAAAGATAGAGAGATTGCAATGCATGCAATTGAGGCTTTATGCGGAAAAAGAGTAAACTATGGATTTAACACTATAGGAGGAGTGAGAAGGGATATCAGCCCTAAGCTTAAAGAACTAATAAAAAAAGACCTAATCAAGCTAGAAGAGTCTATAAACAAAATAAAGGCCATAGTAAAGGAAAATCCATTAATAAGCGCTAGAACGAAAAATGTTGGAATATTGAGTAAAGAAGAGGCTAAAAAATATTGCGTAGTCGGGCCAACGGCTAGAGCTTCAGGGATAAACGTTGATATAAGAAAAGACGATCCTTATGCAGCTTATAGCGAACTAGAATTTAAAACCATTTTAAAGGATGGATGCGATGTTTACTCGAGAATTGAAGTAAGAGTTGAAGAGATCTATGAATCGATTAAAATGATTGATCAATCTCTAGAAAAACTTCCTAATGGTGCTATTTCTTCTGAGCTTCCAGGATTTTTAAAAGGCGAAGCTTATAGCAGAGTTGAGGCCCCAAGAGGCGAGTTATTCTACTACATAAAGTCTGATGGATCGAATATTCCAAAAAGAGTTAAAATTAGAACTCCTTCAGTGATGAATAATCCTTCTGTTGTTCCAATGCTTATTGACGAGACATTGGCTGATGCACCAGTTATAGCCTTAAGCGTAGATCCTTGTTTTGCTTGTTCTGATAGAGTAACCATAGTTGATAGAAAAACTGGAAAAGCTTTTAATACAAATTTTGAAAAATTGTTGAGGAGTGTTAAGTGAAAATGCTTATAAAGCTATTCATACAAGCTTTAACTTTTATTGGGGAAACCCTTCTAGCCTTTTTAATTGGTTGTTTATTCTATTGGTTATCTAGAAAATTGAGAGCAAGATTTCAGGCTAGAAAAGGCCCTCCTTGGTATCAAACATTCGCCGATTTGATTAAACTTTTTTCCAAAGAAGCTATTATTCCATCAATAAGTGGAGGGTTTGTTTTCATAACAGCTCCTATTCTTTCAATAGTGGGCTATTTAATAGCTTTATCATTAATTCCTTTAATACAATTTCCTCCAATAGCTTGGTTTGCTGGAGACTTAATAGTAGTGCTTTATTGCTTAATGATTCCAAGCATAGCGATGATTCTAGCAGGCTCAAGCTCAAGCTCACCCTATGGAGCTGTTGGAGCCAGTAGGGAAGCAAGCCTAATAGTTGCTTATGAAATTCCTTTTATTATTTCAATTATTACGATAGCAATTCATGCAAAATCCTTAAGCCTTTTGGAACTAATGAATTTACAATTGAAAGAAGGAGCAATGGCTTTTCGATATCCTTTTGCAACTTTAGCCTTTATAATTTGCTTAATCGCAAAGCTAGGCCGAAAGCCTTTCGATATAGCTGATGCAGATACAGAAATAGTTGCAGGCCCTTTTACAGAATATTCTGGAGTTTTATTAGCATTTTTTGAGTTATCGAATGCTTTAAAATGGTTTATTTTACCAGCTTTTGGCGTAAGCCTTTTCTTTACAAGCAATAGCTTAAACTTTATAAGCTTTTTATTGCTATGCTTAAGCTTAGTTTTCTTAAGTTCTTTCTTGGATGCTCAAAACCCAAGGTTTCGTGTAGAACAGGCATTTAAATTTTTCTTAACTTTGGCTTTTGTTCTTTCAGTTTTAGACCTTATAAGAGCTTTAGTGTGAATAAAAATGGTTAGTAAAAAAA
>JAVZFM010000062.1:0-8665 GCA_038872815.1 Bathyarchaeia archaeon | reverse complement strand
AACATACCTTATGTAGGCTTTAATAAGCTTATTAAAGCTTAATTATTAAATATAGAAGCGTTAAGGTTTATAGATTTCATGCATGAGAGGATCTTAAGTTGACAGAGCCAAATTAATAATTTTATCTACATTTTTCTTCATAAACTTTTTTTAGTTTTTCATATCTTTCTTCAACTTTTTCTATTGAAGCAATATTTTTTGGTCCAAAACCTTCTACAACGAAAGAAGCTAAAGCAGAAGCAAACAATCCAGAAGTTAAGGCATCTTTGGTTTCAAAATATTTAATTATGAAAGCAGTAGCGTAAACATCACCTGCACCAGTAGGGTCTATTTCTTTGACTTTGTAAGCAGGAATTTCATAGTAATCCTCTTTAAAAACTATTGATCCTTTTTCTCCTAATGTTAACGCTATAACTTCTGCTCCCATGCTTGAAAGCTCTTCACAAATTTCTTTGTAGCTTCTTTTCTTTGAAATAAACTTTCATTTTTCCCAACTTTTAAAAAGTCAATATAATTTAAAAACTCTTCTCTCTCATTCCAAAATTTTCCTATAACTTCTTTGTTCTTTACTGCGCGAACTAAGCCTTGAACATCAAGAGAAAGAATTTCACAATTTTTTCTTGCTTTTTTTACATCTGCTAGGCTAATTTCATTAAACATTGGGTTAAAATGAATTATATCCATTCTTCCTAAAGATTTGTAAACGATTTTCTTAGTATGCTCTAGCAATAATTGTCTTCTTTCTTTAAACGAGTAATCGTTAACAAAAAAAGTAAGATGTTTATCTGGTTGTACCTTAACATGTATTCCTTCTTTATTCAATTCTTCTATCCAAGGATAGATTTCATGATTACTTCTGCATAAAATATAGGCTTTATGGCCAAGCCTAGTAGCTGTTATAGCAGAATAGCTTGTACCACCGAAAGAAATGAATTTTCTAGATTTTAAAATTAACTCATCTTTTGTTATGTTGCCTATAACTAAGAATTTATACGCCATTTTACTATTTCACAATTTTCTTTTTCATACATATAAAGATGCTAGAAAAACTGGTAAATTTTCTTTGTCTAAAACAAAAACTTTTTTCAAATGTCTTGTCTTAATGTAGCGTTTAAATCCCCATTTGACTTCAAAGCCAATTTGTTCATTATTGAGTATGCTAATTATTTCTATTTCGCTTTTATTTCTCAAATAATAAGTTTCATAAATTCTTGAAAGATGAGAAACAACTATAGACTCGTGTTATCACCAACTTCAACATTTGTAAAGTACGAAAAAACATCATGAATAAATGGATCAAAAACATGAATTTTCTTATTTTTCCTATACATGACTTTCTGGTTGAATTAAGTTTAAAACCTTAAAAACCATTAAATTTTCCAATGTTCCTACATAGGACTGGGCAGTATGTGGGGATGCAAGCGAAGTATTCTTTGAAATACTTAACCAGCTAATCGAAGAATTTGCTGCTTTTTAAAACATAGCTTATAACTTCTTTCATGTAATTTTCCAATGAAAATTACATGAAAGAATACTTCGCTTGCATATGGCATTTTATTTTTGATTGAAATATTTATGGCAATATTCATTGCAAATATAATTGCCATATTCTAAGAGTCTTTAGTTTTTAAGCCTTAACTATTAGCAATTTATCGATAAATGAAGCTTTTATGAAAATTATTTGTTTATATTAAGCCTTTGTAGTTACTCAGTTAGCTTTATAAATGAATTTAAAAATTTTAATCAATAAAGTAATGTAAATATATGCAAAGGATAATTACATATAAAAATGAAAGGAGATTATTTTTAAGAAACTACTTAAGCTTTTGACTTCAACCATGGAGTAGCTTTATACTATAGACTAGATAGTTATTACTTTTTTAAGTTCTTCAAGCGATGGAGCTATGGTTGGAGGCTCTTTAAACATCCTTAAAGCAATTTCAGGATCTTTTAAACCACTTCCAGTTATTTCTACCACTATTACTTCATTTCTATCTATTACTCCTAGATCTAAAAGTTTAATTAAACCAGCTAAAGAAGTTACTCCAGAAGGCTCAGCAAATATTCCCTCTATTTTTGCTAACAATTTTTGAGCTTCAAGGATTTCAGAATCTGATACTGTTTCAGCTATTCCTTTCGATTCTCTTATAGCCAAAAGAGCAGCATCCCCATCCCATGGAAAAGGATCCATAAGCCCTGTAGCAACAGTTTTTGGGCTTTCCCAAGGCTCTATTTCAAATGGAGAAACTCCTTTTTTAAAAGCTCTAACTAATGGAGCACATCCTTCAGATTGAATTGCCGCTATTTTCGGAGTTTCTTCAATAAAGCCTAAAGTTTCATACTCTTTAAATCCTTTCCAATTTCCAGCTAAAAGCCCTCCAGCTCCTACTGGAATGATTACCCATTCTGGAGATTTCCATCCAAGTTGCTCAACGATTTCATAAGCAATTGTTTTTGCTCCTTCAAATTGATAAGGATTGAATGGACCAAAGCTTGGGCATGGATACCATCCATAATTTTCATGTACTTCTTTAAGCATTTTAACAGTTGGATCAACTCCCTTTTCTAAACCTTTAAACTTAATCACTTTTGCTCCACAAAGCATTAATTGTGCTATTTTTCCTAAAGTAGCTGCTTCAAGAACAAAAGCATAAGTGTTTAAACCAGCATTAGCTGAATAGGCTGATAAAGCAGCTGCAGCATTACCACTTGAAGCTGTTACCACATTTGTTACCCCAAATTCTAAAGCTTTTGAAACTCCTACAGTCATTGTTCTATCTTTAAAAGATGCTGTTGGATTTCTTGTTTCATCTTTTAAATAAAGGGATTTTAAGTTTAAATGTTTTGAAAGCCTTTTCGATTTTATTAAAGGAGTCCCACCTTCATTTAAGCTTACTATGTTTTCTTCATGTAATATTGGTAAAAGCTCTTTATACTTCCAAACGCTTAAAGGCCTTTTTTTAAGCTCTTTTTTCGAAAGTACATTCTTTAGCGCTTCATAGTTATAATAAATGTTAAGCCTACCATCATCTCGATTTTTACACATAACTGCTTTATCTTTTAAGGAATACTCTTTTCCGCATTTAGCACATTTAAGCTTTGTTACATAGGACATTAAAAAACCCTATTTTTATTCTTTCTTTAAAGCTTCATATCCTAGCTCAAAAGCCTTCAAGTTTAACTCTTCTGTACCTTTTGGAACTCTTTCCTTTATAGCCTTTTTTAAAGACTCTATACTAAATGGAAGCTCAACTATAGCAGCTAGATTTCCAAGCATTACTACATTTAAACTTCTAGCGCTTCCAGCTTCTTCAGCTATTTTAGTAGCATCTATCATTATAACTTTGTTACAAAGCTTTTTCAATGAATCCTCTATTTCCTCTAAACTTGGATATTTTGCTCTTCCTACGTTAACATCGACTGGGAACCATTTCCTTGTATTCACTATGGCTACAGCTTTAGGTGAAAGATATTTAACACTAACTCTTAAAGCCTCTAAAGGCTCGAGACCTATTAATGCATTTAAGCCATCTTCTGGAACCAATGGTCCATAAACTTTTGTTCCTATTCTAATATGACTTGCTACAGCTCCACCTCTTTGTGCAGCTCCAAAAGTTTCTCCAACTCTTACTTTATAGCCTTCCATTATTGCAGCATCAGCAATCATTCTTGAGGCTAAAACACTTCCTTGACCACCAACGCCAGCTATAATTATATTAAATTCTTTTACTTTCAAACTTATTCCACCTCAACTATGGCTTTAAACGGACATAATTGAGCACACATACTACATCCTACGCATAATAACTTGTCTATTCCAGCTTTTTTATTTTCTACATCAAAAGTTATTGCTGGACAACCTAACTGTACGCAAAGTTTACATCCAGTACAAGCATCGATTTTAACAGTATAAAGCTTAGCTTTGATTCCTGCTTTTCGCCTTTCTCTTTCTGCTTGTAAAGCACAAAGCCTCCTAGAAACAACTAAAGCAGGTCCATCATACTTTAATGCCTCTACTATAGTGTCTCTAGTTGTTTTTCAGTCGTAAGGATCAGTAACTTTTACGAATTCAACTCCACAAGCTTTAGCTATATCCTCTATTTTTATTATGTCGGTAGGCTCTCCAGTTGCTGTTACTCCTGTTGCTGGGTTTGGTTGAAAACCAGTCATACAAGTCCAGCTATTGTCAAGCACTATGAACTTAACTTTAGATTTATTATAAACCATGTTTATTAAAGCAGGTATGCATGCATGATAAAAAGTAGAATCCCCAGCTACAGCTACAATGGCCCCATCGTTATAACCAGCTTTAAATTGTCCTTGAGCTAAGCCAATTCCTCCACCCATTATATAGTTGGTATCAAGGATTTCATAAGGAGCTTCTATATCGTACCTTACTGATTCTTCAGAAAAGCTTGGTTCTATTTTCTTTGCAGCAATTCCATATCCACCTTGTTCATAGCATCCTATATCGCCATTAACTATCCAAACTTTTCCACCAGCCATTCTTAAAGCTAGCTTTAAAGCCCAATAGCTTCCAAGATGTGGACAACCTGGGCATAAAGTAGAAGACCTAGGAGCTATAATTGTTTTTATTTTATCTTTTAAGTCCTTCCTTGCTTTTGGAATTTCTTGGTACTTTATGCCTAAAACTTTAGCTAAAGCTTCCATGACCATGTTTGGGTTTAATTCATCGTAAGGAGGAAGTATTTGGTTTGTTGATTTTCCAAAAATCTCTACTTTAATGTTTTTATCTTTTGCAATAGATTTAACTAAAAGCTCTACTAAAGGGTCGCCTTCTGCTATTATTGCAACTCTTTTTACAGAATTAAGAAGTTTTAAAACTTTTTTTTCTGGCAAAGGATGTGGTGTTCCAATTTTAAGGAATGAAACTTTATTCTCTACTCCTAACCTATAAAGAGCATCCATTGCATAAGCTGAAGCTACTCCTGAAGCTACTACTCCTATTTTAGCTTTTTTCTTAAGCTTAAGCTCGTTAAAAGGCGATTCTTCAACAAGTTTTTTCATTAATGGAATACGAGAATGAAGCCATTCATGCTTAGCTACTGGACTTGGAGGCCCATATACGTTCCACCTAAAAGGAATTTTCCAATGCTTATCGAAAACAGCTTTTCTATTTATTTTAAGGATTTCCCCAAAAGTTACATCTCCGCTCGCATGACTAATTCTTGTTACTGACCTGAGCTGTACTGGCAACTCCAATTTTTCTGAGATTTCAAAAGCTGTTTTCGCCATATCTTTTGCTTCTTGTTGATTTGAAGGTTCTAAGCACGGAATTTCTCCATACATAGCCATAAACCTAGTATCTTGCTCATTTGAAGAATAATGAGCTCCTGGATCATCAGCAACAAAAATAACAAAGCCCCCTCTTACTCCACCATAAACTAAAGTCATGAACATATCAGTACACCAATTAAGTCCAGCATTTTTCATAGTGACAAGCGATCTCATTCCAGTAATTGCAGCTCCAGCAGCAACTTCAAAAGCTACTTTTTCATTAGTTGACCATTCTACATGGAATCCTAGCTCTGGAGCTACTAAAGATAAGGTTTCTATAGTTTCTGATGATGGAGTTCCAGGATAGCCTGAAACAACATGAACTCCACCTTCTATGGCTCCACGAGCGACAGCCTCATTTCCCATTAGTATAACCTTTTTTCCAGGAGAATCTTCACCAACAACATGTTTTGCCATTTCACTCACCAAATTTTACCATAAAGCTTTGAAAACTTAATAGCAAGCAAATTGCATTTAAATCTTACTGAAAAATTTAAGCAATCTTACCTAGAACAATGCATTTAAAAAGTAAAGTCATTAAATTATTTAATGATCTTTAACCATGAAGCTCATTGCTTAGGAATTGATTCAAGTGATGAGAATGAATAATACAGATGAGTTCCAGATAACATTTCAGCCTGAAGGAAAGAGAGCAACAGCTAAAATTAATGAAAATTTATTGAAAATAGCCCAAAAAGCTAGTATAGGCATAGACTCTACTTGTGGAGGAAGAGGAATATGCGGAAAATGTAGAGTAATCATAAGGCTTGGAAATGAATTTTTATCAAATGTATCCGCTATAGAAGAAAAACATCTTTCAGAAGAAGAAATAAAAAAAGGCTATCGATTAGCTTGTTTAACAACTATAATCAAAAAAGGCAAAATAATCGTTGAAGTGCCTTTAGAAAGCAGGGTTGGCTATCAAAGATTATTGATTAAAGGAATAGAAAGAAAAGTTTTATTGAATCCAGCGATTTCAAAAATTGATTTGGAATTAAAAAAGCCAACTTTAGACGATGTTAAAGCCGATGTTCATAGAATATTTGAAAAATTAAAAGAAATTGGTATAAATGTAAAAAGAATAGATTATAGAGCTTTAAGAAAATCCCCCTACTCTCTTAGAGAAAAAAATTGGAGAGTAAGCGTAATTGTTTGGAAAAATGAGGAAATAATAGATATAGAACCACTCAATGAGCTAAATAATCCATGCGGGTTTGCTATAGATATAGGTACTACAAAGCTAGCTGGATATTTATTAGACCTTAAAACTGGGAAACTTTTAGCAACTTCATCTGCTATGAATCCCCAAATACCTTATGGAGAGGATATAATTTCAAGAATAACTTATGCAATGGATAGCGAAAAAAAGCTTCAAGAATTAAGTGAGCTCGTTAAAAATGAATTGAATAGATTAATTAAGGAAGCATGCAATGAAGCAAATATAGATCCAAGTAAAGTTTATGAAGTTGTAGCTGTAGGCAATACTGCAATGCATCATATCTTTTTAAAAATTCCTCCTAAGTATGTTTCTTTATCACCTTATCCAGCTGTTGTACAAAACTCTCTAGAATTTAAAGCTAGAGACTTAGGAATAAATATAAACGAAGGTGGTTATGTTCATACACTTCCTTGCATTGCAGGATTTGTGGGTGCTGATGCTGTAGCAGACATCTTATCAACAGAGCTTCATAAATCCAAGCAAATAGCCATGACTATAGACATAGGAACGAATACAGAGATAATGGTTGGAAATGAAAAAAGAATACTGGCTTGTTCAGCAGCATCAGGACCTGCTTTTGAAGGAGCGCATATAAAGTATGGGATGAGAGCTTCAAATGGAGCTATAGAAAAAGTTTGGATAGATCCTTATAGCCTAGAAGTAGAGTATAAAACTATAAACAATGAAAAACCAAAAGGCTTATGCGGTTCAGGAATAGTTGATGCTATAGCTGAAATGCTTAAAGCAGGAATATTGGATAGAAAAGGAAGAATAAACACTAATTTAAAATCATCAAGGCTTAAGATTAAAAATGGAATTCCAGAGTTTTTGATAGCATGGAAGGATGAAACTAACATAAACGAGGATATAAGCATTACACAAGCTGATGTAAGAGAAATTCAATTAGCCAAAGCAGCAATATTTACTGGAATCTCAATATTGTTGAAACGCTTAAAAATAAGTGCTGAAAGTCTTGAAAGAATATTCTTAGCAGGAGCTTTTGGTACTTATGTCAACCCTCAAAGCGCAAGGATATTGGGGCTATATCCAGATATATCGCTTGATAGAATTAAGTTCGTAGGTAACACTGCTGGAAGTGGGGCAAGAATGGCTCTTTTATCTTTAGATGTTCGTAAAGAAGCTGAAGAAATAGTTAATAAAATCGAGTATATAGAGTTAGCAAATGATCCTGAATTTAAAGATGAGTTTTTAAAGGCTATGTATTTTCCCCATATGGAAATAGAAAAGTTTCCAAGAGTAAAGAAATTATTAGGGGGCTAAAGATTAAAAATATGATGGGCTATGGTTAAAGTTAAAGTTAGAACAATGGGTCCATTTATCGAAGATATTGGTTTTAAAGAAAAAGAAATTGAGGTTCAAGGAAACACTATTAAAGAGTTAATTGATAAGTTAAAATCGCTTTATGGAAAAGGTTTTATAGAAAAAATCGTTGATGAATCAAAGAATGAAGTAAAACCTTTTATAAAGATTTTAGTAAACGGAATTGGGATAGATACGTTATCGATGTTGAACACTAGGCTAAAGGATGGAGATGTTGTAGCTATTTTTCCACCAGTTGGAGGAGGCTCTTAAAGAGCTCCTAGCTTTTTCCAAAGCATTTTTGCAGAATTCCTTGAAATTTCTACAACTTTCTTTTCGTTTACAGTTTTTACTTCATAGTTTTCCATTAATATTTTTCCATTAACTATAACAGTTTCAACATCTTTTCCGCTTATAGTATTTATTAAATGAGCATAAACGCTTTCAGGAATAATTGGAGTTGGGCTAAGCTTAGGATTAATTAATACAATATCAGCTTTTTTTCCAATCTCTAAAGATCCAATATCATTTTTAAGCCCATATAATTTAGCTCCATTTATAGTAGACATTTCTAGAATCATTTCAGGATTAGTAACTCTTGGATCTTTTTTATGAACTCTATGTAATAAAAAGGCGGCTCTCATGTTTTCAAACTGATCAAATATGTATCCATCATTTCCTAAACCAACTGTTATCCCTTCTTCTATTAGAGAATTTATTGGTGCAACTCCTACAGCATTTAACATATTGCTCATAGGATTATGAGCAACTTTAGAGTTTGTTTCTGTTATTATTTTTATTTCATCTTTGTTTATTTCAGGTAACGCT
>JAVZFM010000061.1:0-8810 GCA_038872815.1 Bathyarchaeia archaeon | reverse complement strand
TTTTTCAGCTAACATGATTATTACTAAACATTTTACAGATCTGATAATAGCTTCGCTGATACTTTTATGGAATAAACCCTTTAATCCCTTCTTAACCTTTCTTTTAAGCATTATTACCAAAGAGTAATTTCCAGAGTTAGCTTCTTCTACTATCCCTTCTACAGCATTTCTAGCAACAATTACCTTTGTTACTGCTTCATAGTTTTGTTCAGCTAACCACTTTGATACATTATTAAGCATTTCTTTAGCTTTTTGAATTTCTTGAGATAATATGGAACCATTTACAGGAACAGTTCTACTGGGGACTTCTACTACATGAAACAAAACTATTAAAGGATTTTCAAGTTTTGAAAGTATATGTAAGGCTTGTACTAGCCTATCTTTATCTATGAAATTTGAGATAGGTATAAGAATTTTATATTCTATTTCCTTTTTCAAGCGAGAAGCTTCCCATATTTTTTATGCGTATGAAGTATCACTGATGTTACTGTACTTTTTATTCCTTTTATAGTTAAAACTTTATTCTTTAAAAAATCTCTAAAATGGGAAATGTTTTCAGCCTCTATAAACGTTACTAAATCGAATTCTCCTGTTACTTCGTATATATCTACTACTTCTGGTAGTTCTATAAGGGCTTTCACTACATTATCCATTTCTTTAGGTTCAACAAATATGTTTATTATTGCCTCAACTTTTCCTAACAATTTATTCAACTCTTCTAGCAATCATAATTTTTCCAGGATACTTGGAAAGAAGGGCATAAATATGCCTTTCTTGTTCTTTTTCTAAATGTCCTTTAAGTGTTTTTCTCTTTATTAATATTATTAAATCGTTAGATAAAGATTCAGCTTCATCTTTAATTACTTCTTCAACGGAACCAACTTCAACTTTTACTCTACAATCGAAACCTTCAGACTTTAACCTTTTTGCAATCTTATTCAATTCATTAAAAGTTTCTTTTTCTAAAGCCTTTATTTGCTCATAATGAGTTAGTTTTTGAACAGATAAGCCATATTGGCTAGGATCTATTATGCTAGATAGAGTTAACCTAAACCTTTGATCTAATGCATTTTTTAAAGATTTTATTATTACTTCTTCATCCTCTGGAGTTCTAATCAATACTAATGCATCAAAAGTGTAACCTCCAGGTTTTATTTTTCTACCGGTTTCGTTCGAAAATATAGAAACGCCTATAGTCCTTCTATACAGATAAAAAATAATCAATCCACAAATTATCCAGAAAATTCCTAAAACTCTACCTGCTGGATGATAAGCTAGCACTAAAAACCATATTATCGCGCATGAAATCGATCCTATTAGGCTTATGATTGGAATGCTAAAGCTTTTGTCTTTAATTTTTAAATTTAAGTTAAAGGGAACTTTCCAAGCCCTATAAGCTTCTGGCTCAATATTTCTTAAAGCTATTAAAGATATATTTACCATGAAGTATGATAGCAAAGCTCCAAAATTGTATAAGTCAGCAACAAAATGCAATTCGCCAAACGTAGCAAGTATTGCGCCTATTAAACCAAAAATTATTATTGTACGAATAGGCGTTCTATACTTTGGATGTACTTTGAAGAACCATTTAGGCATTAGTTTAAACCTTCCCATTGAAAAAGTTACTCTCGAAACTCCTATGACTCCTGTATTTGTTGATACATAGCAAATAGCAAAACCAGTTAAGGCTACTATCGGTGCAAGATATCCTCCTATAAAAGGTATTGCTTCTGCTATAGCCGCCATCGGATTTTCTTGAGCTTCAGCTAACCTTTGCCAAGGAATTATGCCTAAACTAAGAATTGAAAGCCCTATAGCAAATACTAATACGGATATTATAGAGAGTTTATTAGCTCTAGGTATCCATCTATCTGGTCTTTTTGTTTCTTCAGCTGCTTGAGCTATAGATTCTATTCCAATAAAAGAAGTCATAGCTAATGTGATCCCATAAATAAAATTTTGGCTTTGTATACTAAGCCCACTGAATATATAATTTACGTTAGGGAATTGAATTGGTGCGCCTATTGTTTTTATTTGTTCTAGAAATTTATGAATATTAAATGCTAAAATTAATCCAAAAAATAATATTGCGCATTCTACTATTAAGTCCCATGAAACTAAAATTTCATTAAAAAGAGATGATTCTTTAATCCCTATTATATTTATCACCAAAAGTATCATTACAAGTAAAAAAGCTACTAAACCTAAGCAATTTAAATTGATTTTTATCCCTAATAAGCTTAAACTAAATGTAGTGGTTTTAATTGAAGGAAAGAAAAAGCTTAAGTAACCTGCTGTGGCTAATGAAAAAAGAGCGATATCGATAGTATAATCAAGCATAACGGCCCAACCTGCTATAAATCCAAAAAAATCATTAAAAGCTTTCATAGCATAAACATGGGCTCCACCAGCGTAGGGATATACTGAAGCTAACTCTGCATAAGCTAAACCAGTACATATATAAGTAATAGAGGCTATAAGAAATGCAATCGGTGATGCACCAGCTGCATAGAAAGCAACAAGTCCTATAGCTATATAAATGTCTGCTCCTACATCAGCATATCCCATACTAAAGGATCCATACCAACCTACTTCACGTTTTAATACTTGTTCCTCATTGCTGCCCATTATTTATCACTTGCTAGTCATAAGCAAGCCAATAATATTTTATGCCTTTTAAATTTTAATTGAAGGATATAAGGTTTATTAATCAGCAAATTTTAAAAGAATACTTGTTTTAAGAAAATAGCTTAAGAGCATAGAAACTTAGGTTGATTGAGGGAAAAACAGTGAGTAAAGATATAGGAATAACTGTTAAAAAAAACGAAAACTTTTCAGAATGGTATACTCAAGTAATCCTAAAGGCTCAACTTGCAGATTATGCACCGATAAAAGGATTTATTGTAGTTATGCCATATGGCTACTCTATATGGGAAAAAATTAAAGAATATTTAGATAAAAAAATAAAAGAAACTGGTCATAAAAACGCATATTTTCCAGCACTCATACCTGAAAGTTTATTGCGAAAAGAAGCTGAACATTTTAAAGGCTTCTCTCCTGAAGTTTTTTGGGTTACTCATGCAGGAGATGATGAATTAACTGAACGTTTAGCAATTAGACCCACTTCTGAAACTATTGCTTATGTATCTTATGCTAAATGGATTAAAAGTTGGAGAGATTTACCTTTATTATTAAATTTTTGGAATTCAGTTTTAAGAGCTGAAATTAAATCAACAAAACCTTTTCTTAGAACAAGCGAGTTTTTATGGCAAGAAGGTCATACTGTGCATGCAACTAAGGAGGAAGCTGATAAAGAAGTTATGGTTATTTTAAACCTTTATAAACGATTAATTGAAGATTATTTAGCTATTCCAACTTTGGCAGGTTATAAATCTGAAAAAGAAAAGTTTGTTGGTGCGCTTTATACAGCTACTTTAGAAAGCCTTATGCCTGATGGAAAAGCTCTTCAAATGGCTACAGCTCATAATTTAGGACAGAATTTTTCAAAAGCGTTTGAAATCAAGTATATTGGTAAGGATGAGCAGGAGCATTACGCTTGGAATGCTTGTTGGGGTATTTCTTGGCGTTTAATCGGCGCTTTAATAATGGTTCATGGTGATGATAAAGGTTTAGTTTTACCGCCTAAAATTGCGCCTATACAAATAGTTATTATTCCAATATTTTACTCTGAAGAAGATAAAGTTAAGGTTTTAGCTAAAGCTAAAACTGTTCTTTCTAAGCTTAAAAAAGTAAAGTTAAGCGTTGAATTGGATGATAGACCTCAATATACGCCTGGATGGAAATTTAATGATTGGGAAATGCGTGGTATACCATTAAGGATAGAAATAGGACCTAGAGATGTTCAAAACAATCAAGTTGTTGCTGCTAGAAGAGATTCAGGTGAAAAAATAATTATTAAGGATGAAGAATTAACTGTTGTTGTACGAAATCTTTTGAAGGAAATTCAGAAAAACCTTTTTGAGAAAGCTAAAAAATTTCTTGAAGAACATATAACAACTGTTAAAAACTATGATGAATTCAAGAAGGTTTTAGAAGAAAAAGGAGGCTTTATTAAAGCTTGCTGGTGCTCAAGCGATTTTTGTGAAGAAAAAATAAAAGAGGAGACTGGTGCAACAATTAGGCTTATTCCATTTGAAAAGGAAGAAGTTTTTGCTTCATGCATTTACTGTGGAAAGAAAGCTACTAAAATAGCTTATTTCGCTAAATCCTATTAACTATAATAAAGCTTTTACAATAACTTTTTAAATGCGCATAAATAACTTAATATTAAAAAAAGAGAGTGAAGCTTTATGCCTAAAAAAAGGCGTTCGAGAGGTAGAAGTAAAGGTGGAAAAGGGCGGTCAGATCTTGTTCAATGCAGCAACTGTGGAATGCTTGTTCCTAGAGATAAAGCTAAAAAAGTAACTACACAAGTATCTTTAGTTGATCCAGTTTTAGCTAAAGAATTAAAGGCTAAAGGAGCTTATATTGCAACTCAAAAAGTTGTTAAATACTATTGTGTTTCATGTGCTGTTCATTTTGGAGTTGTAAAAGTTAGAGCTAAAGAAGAACGGAAACAATTTTAAAGTTTAATTTAGAAAATGTTATCTAAAATAAAGGGTTACATTGAATCGGCTTTAAGTTTCATAGCGGAGCTTCTTCATAAAGCTGGTTTTTCCCCTTCTACTTTAAGTTTAATAGGTTTAATATTTGGTTTTTTTTCAGGTTTCACTTATTATAAATCAAATTTTATTTTTGAAAGAATTTGTTTAGCAGCTTTATTAATGCTTATTTCAGGTTTTTTTGATGCAATTGATGGCATTGTAGCTAGAAAATATGGTGAAGCTTCAAGCTTCGGTGGATTACTTGATTCAACTTTAGATAGATTAAGTGAAATAGCAATTTATTTTGGGCTGATTTTAGGTGGATTAACAAGCGTTGAAATTGGTTTAGGAGCTTTAACATCATCATTAATGGTAAGTTATGTTAGAGCTAGAGCTGAAGTTGAAGGTCTTAAACTTTCAGGTGTAGGTTTAGCTGAAAGACCTGAAAGATTAATAATTTTAGCTTTATTTTCTTTTTTAAATAAAATTCAAATAGGTTTAATTATAATATTTTTCTTTTCATCATTAACGATAATTCAAAGGTTTATTTATGCATTTAAAAAATTGAAGGGTTAATAAATGGGTAAAATTAAAAAAGGAATTCAATGCAGCATTTTAAACTGCAATAAACCAGCTGTTAAATATGTTTCAAAAGAAAAATTAAGTGAAGTTAAATTCTCCTTAAATTCAGAAAGTGGAAAAGCTTACTTATGCGAGGAACACTATAAAATGTTTAAAAAGAAAATTAGAAGTATTAAAAAGCTTGAGAAATGGAGATTTATGACTTAAAACAAGTTTAAGAGGTTAATTAAATGCGGATGCTTTTAATTCATGCTGATGAATTTAGTTATGAAGTAAAAAGTAAAGCTATACCTGAGCCTGAAGAACCAAAAAATCTTAAAGCATTTGTTAAGAATGCGCTTGTAGTTTTCTGTACAATTGAGAAAAATGATGAAAAAAACCCTGAAGTAATAGCTTCTAAAGCTGTTGAAAATATTACTGATGTTTTTAATAGGGTTAAAGCTGAAAACATAGTCATTTATCCTTATGCTCATTTATCAAGTGATTTAGCTTCTAAAGAAGTGGCTATCCCTATTCTTGAGAAAATAGAAGAAAAAATCAATAAAGAGGGTTTTAAAGTTTATAGAAGTCCATTTGGTTGGTATAAAAGTTTTAATTTAAATTGTAAAGGCCATCCGCTTTCAGAGCTTTCAAGAACAATCACGCTTGAAAAAGAAGAGGTTGCAACTGAAATTAAAACCGAATATGCTATAATGGATTTGGATGGAAACCTTTATAACCCAATGGAATATAAGTTTAAACATGAAGAAGCTGAACTTAAAGCTTTAGTTGAAAAAGAAGCTTTAAAAAAAGAGTTAACAGGTGGTAAACCTAAATTTCTAGATTATTGCAGTAAATTTGGTATAGAGTGGGAGCCATACTCTGATATAGGTCATATGCGTTATGGGCCTGAAGGAACATTGATTTTTGATTTAATAAGTGAATATGCTTGGCAACTCGTTAACTCTCTTGAAATCCCAATTTTTAGTGTTAAAGGAACAAACATGTTTAATGTAGCTGAACCACCTGTAAAAGAACATGCTAAACTTTTTGGAGAAAAACTTTATGAAATTAAAGCTGATGAAAAAACATTAATTTTAAGGTATGCTGCTTGTCATCAACAATTTGCTATGGTGAAAGACTGGATTATAAGCTATAAACAAATGCCTTTCGGAACATTTGAAGTAGCTGATAGTTATAGGCTAGAGAAAAGCGGTGAATTACTGCTTTGCTTTAGAGTTAGAAAGCTTCACATGCCTGATTTACATATTTATTGTAAAGATTTAGAAAATGCTAAAGAAATATCATTAAAAATTCATGAAAAAATTTATGAAGAAATAAGAAAACTTGGGAGAGAATACGTTTCAATATACAATATCACAAGAAAATTTTTTGAGGAAAATAAAGATTTTCTTTTAAAACTTTTAAGTATAGAGAAAAAACCTGTATTAATAAATTTTGTTCCTGAAGGAAGATTTTATTGGGTTATAAATGTTGAATACACGATAATTGATGAACTAAATAGACCTAGAGAAATAGCAACTTTCCAAATTGATATTGGAAACTCTAGAAGATTTAATATTTATTACATAGATGAAAAAGGCGAGAAAGTTTATCCCCCTATAATCCATACAGCTTTAATTGGAACTGTAGAAAGATACCTTTTTACTTTACTAGATTCCGCTTCAAAAAAAGAAGCTAAAGGTTTAAAACCCTCTCTACCTTTATGGCTTAGCCCAATTCAAGTACGGTTAATCCCAATTAACCAATCCTACTTACCTGAAGCCTTAAATTTAGCTGAAAAACTAAAATCTGCTTTAATTAGAGTTGATATAGATGATAGAGAAGATACTGTGCCTAAAAAAGTGTTTTTAGCAGAAAAAGAGTGGATTCCATATATTTTAGTTATCGGTAAAAAAGAAGTTGAAACTGGAAAGTTAACTGTTAGAGTTAGAGAAGAAGAAAAACAAAAAACTATGCTTATTAATGAATTAATCGCAGAAATTAAAGATAAAACTAAAGGTTACCCATTTAAGCCTTTAAATCTACCTATGCTCTTAAGTAAAAAACCGATTTATAAAATGGTTAAATAATAAACTTAAACGGAAACTCTTAAATCTTTGTAATGCAACAAAAATGGTTTAAAGAATTTGGGGGATTAAACTTTTATGAGTAAAGATCAAATTTATGGTGGTTTAATATTTGCTGCAGCTTTAGTAGTTGCTATAGGCTATATAACTGCTTTTTTTGCGCCTTACTTTCATTTACCTCCTTGGTGGAGAGATTGGGCTATTGCTTTACCTGTATTTATAATAGTTTTAGCTGTTCTAGGAATACTTATGTGGATTGGCTGGGTTATGTTTACTACGCCTCCGCCTCAACCTATAGAGGTTGAAGAAGAAGAGGAAAAAAGTGAGAAAGAATTAAAAGTCGAGGAGGAAACTAAAAATGAGTAACGGGAAAACTCCAACAGGAATACCAGGTTTAGATGAAATGCTTAGTGGAGGCTTCCCTAAAGGGAGAGTAATACTTGTAATGGGTGGTCCAGGTACAGGAAAAACTGTTCTTTCCACGCAATTTATAATTAATGGAATTGAAAAATTTAATGAAAATGGAGTTTTTGTAAGTTTAGATGAAAGCAAAACCCATTTTTATTCTGAAATGAGTAAATTTGGTTGGAATTTAGCAAAATACGAATCTGAAAAAAAGTTTGCGTTTGTTGATGCTTCTCCAATAAGACATTTGCCAGGTGAAGTTAAAATTGGTAAATTAACTATTGGACGTAGAGATTTTTCAATGTTAAGTTTAATTGAAGCAGTGAAAAATGGAGCTCAAAATGTTAAAGCACAAAGAATAGTTGTTGATCCAATAGCTTCTTTAGTTTTTCAATTTCCTGATCCGGTTGAACGAAGAACCGCTATATTAGATTTAATTGAAGCATTAACTTCGCTTGAAGCTACAACAATTCTTACAACTGAGCTTAGAGCTTATGGATTAGAAAGAGCTGTGCAACTAGAGGAATATTTAGCGCATGGAGTAATTATTATGCAAACTTTAAAAGTTGGAAGAGCTTTTGTAAGAGCTTTGCAAATAGAAAAAATGAGGGAAACCGAAATTGATGTGCAACCTAGACCATATAGAATAACCTCTTCAGGTATAGAGGTTTTCCCTGAAGAATCCATCTTTTAAGTTTTAACCATTTCTTCATATTTTTTAACATCTATTGCGCCCATTTCTAAAAGTTTCTTTGCAATATCTGAAATTTTCATAAAGCATTTTAATTTCACGTTTTCTTCCATAAGTTTTTCTTCAGCTCCTTCTTCTCTATCAATTAAAACTATAGCGTATGTAACAATTCCTCCCTCAGCTTTAATTGCGCTTATAGCGTTAAGCATGCTTTTCCCTGTTGTTGTTAAATCATCAACAATTAAAACTTCATCTCCTGGATAAAGAATTCCCTCAATTCTTCTTTCTCTTCCATGTGGTTTAGCTTCCTTTCTTACATAAATAAATGGTTTATTTAATTTAAAAGCTAGTATTGAAGCGAATGGAATACCTGCTGTAGGAATACCTGCAATTCTTTGAAAATTATTTACACCAATTGAAGTAACAAGTTTTTCATAAAATTCTATAACTTTTTTTAAA
>JAVZFM010000060.1:0-9040 GCA_038872815.1 Bathyarchaeia archaeon | reverse complement strand
TTATATTTTAGAAACTCTTTCAAATTTAGCGATTATGGCTATAAACATTTGTAGGTTAATTGAGGATTTAATTCTATGGTCTTCTTATGAATTTAGGCTAATAGATATTCCTGAAGAATTTTCATCAACAAGTAGTATTATGCCTCAAAAAAAGAATCCAGATATACTTGAAGTAGCAAGAGCTAGAATGAGCTCTTTAATTGGAAAATTTGTTTCAGCAATTACAATTCTAAAGGGCTTACCTTCAAGCTATAATTTAGACTTCCAAGAAATAACTCCAATTTTATGGAATTCTATAGAAACATCTTTAAATTGTAACAATATGCTTTCTTTGCTTTTAAAAAATTTAAATGTAAATCAAGAAAACATTATTAAAAAAATCAATGAAAGCTTCATTACAGCTACTGAATTGGCTAACGTATTAACTAGAAAGTATAAAATTCCTTTTAGAAAATCCCATAAAATCGTTGGAGCTTTGGCAAAAAAATTGATTGAAGAAAAAATAGAAATCTCTAGAATTTCTCCAGAGCTTTTGGATGAAATACTTAATAAAGAATTAAAAGAGCCATTAAAAATCGATCGTGAAGATATAAAAAATGCTTTAGATCCAAAAAATTTTATAGCCTTACATGATGTTTTAGGAGGGCCTTCTCCATCGATAGTTAAGGAAGCTATAGCTAATAGGAATAGGAAAATTCTTGAATTCGAAAAAATTATTGAAAATAAAAAATCTAGACTTGAGAAAGCGCTTGAAAACTTAAACAAAATAGTTGCATCTTATAGCTTAAGTAATCAAATCAAATAGGATTTTACTAAGCTCCATACATCTTTGCTAACATCCATGATAGGCTTTTCACCATCGATTATTTTCCATCCAAATTTTTTAGACAATAAAATGTAGGATTCTCTTACTTTTTTTAAAAAATCTAAGTTCTTTTCATGAACATCTCTACTTTCGATTTTTCTTTTAAAAGATGTTGTTGGAGATATATCTATCAATATAACAAGGTTTGGCTTTGGTAATCCATTTTCAAGGTTAATTAACCAATCAAGGCTTAATCCTTTAGCAATTCCATAAGCCAAATTAGAAGGCGAATATCTATCAACTATTAAAATCCCTTTTTTTAACCAATCTTCAACTATTTCTTTCTTTTCCCATCTATTTGCAGCATAAAGAATTTGGGCTACGTATGCGTTATAAACACGTTCTCCATTTAAAAAAGCTTTAATTTCTTTACCTATGGGCGTATCATAATCTGGAAAAGAAAGAGTTTTTACTTTATAACCTTCTTTTTCAAGCTTTTTGGCTAAAATATTGCATTGGGTTTTTTTCCCAGATTGGTCTAATCCTTCAAAAACTATTAATACATTAAGCTTCATTGTTTTCAACTTTAAGCTATTTATATGTTTAAATTTTTAAACTTTCTTATAAGCTTCATTTATATGCTTAAATGTTATTGTTATGCAAGGATTTATAATGGCTAAAGTTGGAATATTGCATTAAACTGCGCCTCCACAAGAAACTGGTGATGTTGAAGCATTTATTATCATGCTAAATTTTTAAGCAAATAGATTATGAAGCTCATTTAATCTATGGAAATGAAGGTGAATTAGAATATAATAAGGTAGTAAACCATAGAATCCCATTGCTATCTCCCTCGCATCCATATAAACAAAAAGTTCAAGAAGAAATTCTTAAGGAATCTAAAGAAACGCTAGATTCCATCAAGCTTAAAGATGAAATTAAAGAGAAGCTATTGAAACGTTTATCTAAACTTGATGTTTGTATAATCCATTACATTCTTCCATGCCTTTTAACTTTGCAACTACAGCTACTTTAAACGAAATCGTAGAAAAAATAGATATAAAATTTTTTGGCTTTATAATAGCGCAATTTTTAGGAATAATGGAAAAATAGAATTGGAAAGTCTTTTACATTATTGATGAAACCACTAAATTATCAACAAAAAACTTTTGAAGATTATATAATTCTAAAACCTGTTCGGGTAATTCCACGTAAAAACATTGAATTAGCGCTATTTGCTATCGAAGAGCTAAAGCATTTAATAGGTTTAGCTCGTAAGATTAAACTATTGATTAAAGCCCATCCAGACCATCAAGCTATAAAAATGGATGTGGCTTCAATATCTTAAAGAGATAAAAAGATCGTTTGATGAAAACGTGATTTTTGCTATGATGTAATAGGTCTTTCTTAGCACAAACATAAAGGCAATTCTGTTGTAAAATGGAGCGTTGCTGATGTTTATAATATATTTCTGATTTATTATTTATTTCAAGCAAAGAGGAAGGCTTTTGGATTTCCAGCAATAGAAGCTGGTGCTGTTAGAAAGCCTATATTTTGTTTAAGAATGCCTCCTTTTCAAGAAATTATTGGGGATGGAATAGAAAGATGCATGTTTGGTTTAAACGAAGATCCAAAAAGCATTACATTTAAATATAGATCATTTTTATGGATTATTGTAGACAATAATTTTAACAATATAATAAAAAGGTTTTAGTTGGGATACTATAATCAAAAAAATAATAACCCTATTTTAAGCATTAATAATAGGGTTGATATAATTGGATAGCCAAAGTTCAAAAGCTGAAGATATTTATTCAATATTAGCTGAGATAGTTAAAAAATCTGGAGAAGTAATTACTGAATATGGTGGTTATAAAATACTAGTGCTAGATCCTTACACATTTAGATGGAGCGATGTTATAGGGTTTTTATTGGGAAAATCTTTTGATATTCGAATCTATAGAGAGGATAAAGATAAAATTGTTATACTATGTACACAACCTCATGAATAAATTTATTTTTCCTCTTTTCTAGCGTACCAACTCCAAAAATCTTCAGCTTTTTTAGCAGCTTCTGATATGCCCCTAAACCAGCTTTCAGCATTTTTTGCAACATAATCTTTAAGACCTAATCCTAAAGCTATTCCCAACGCCATACCAATTCCAATTGCCATTCCCCATGCTAAGGCATTTGCGAATATATAAAGTATTGAAACATCTATTTTCATTAAGGTTAAAGCTATTACAATTACAACCAAGTACAATATTGTTCTTATAATTACTGAGAAAAATCCTACGAATTCTATTTTAGCTTCTTTTCCAACAGCAAATATAGTATCACCAATAAAGTCTGCTACCAATAAACCGACTATTAAAACAAATATTCCAGCTATAAGACTAGGAATATATTGAACAACTTCTTTTATGAAAATACTTAATGCCTCTATTCTTAATACATCAACAGCTGCTAGTATTGCAATTACGTAAACAAACCATCTAGAAAGCAAATCAAAAAGTCTTCCAGTAGGAACTCCTGTTTTTTCTAAAGTTCTTCCAATAGCTGTTTTTTTAAAAGCGCTTTCTATACCTAATTTCTCAAAAACTTTTGAAACAATTTTTCCAATAGCTCTTCCTGCGACCCAACCTATTACTAATATAACTATAACACCAGCAATTCTTGGAAGCAAATCAGCAATCCTAACCCATAGTTCTGAGAAGAAAACATCTAATTGCACATTTATCACCATTTTTGGATTACTTATGTTTTAATCATACTTAAGCCTTTCTGTAGTATATAAATCGCTAAATCAGTGGAACAACTATAAGTTTTTAACCTAAACATATGGCTTCTTTTAATCTGCTATGAAAGAATTTTTAAAATACTCTAAAACTCTAAATCTTTTAAATCCATGCTTTTTGCTTTAGCTTTTTTGTACATGCTTTATGAAAGAATGTTCAATTCTTTCATAGCATGATACAAACTTATTGATTATTCTTTTATAATCAACAAGTATTGCTTTTTTCTCCTTTTTTCAGAAAGGCTTAAATTGTACTCTTTAAAAGCATCAATTATTTGATTTGTAATTTGAGAAATCATTTTTGTTAATACTCTATGCGATTGGCCCATACGATAAAAAACTTTTAAATCTATGTGGGCTATGGATGGAAGCCTAACTTTGTTTAAGGCTTGTTTTAAAATAGAAAACTCTGCTATAATCGTTTAGAAAGCTTAACTCTTCTAATAATTCTTTTTTACAGCAAATTCTCCAGTTTAAGGATATTCGAATAAATCAAAATTTTTAAAAGTATTTGAAAATCTTTTAGCAAATATTTTAAATATAGGAATAACGAATAATGAGTTACTACTTGCTTTTTTAACCTTTTTTAGGAAATCAAACCTAGCATTCATTTCATCTTGCAGCAATTAATCCTAAAAGCCTAAAAGGATTTTAAAGGCTTTATTAACTATTTGGAAGTGAAAATATCAAACTTACAGTATTCTGGCTTTACGCTTTCCTCCTCAGCCCCTCCTTTAAACCTCCGTATCCCAGTTTTTGGAGAAATTATTTCTATATTGAGCTCTTCTATTAAAGCATCGCTTAAAAGAACTTCCTTTTCATGAGTTGAAACTATGACATTGCATCTAACATTTTTCGAAGCTTTATTCTTAGCTAAAACTGTTAATTCGATCGATTCTGGTATTATATAACTTAAAACTTCTCCTCCAGCTGTATCTAAAGTCTCAAGAATAGCGCCTTCTGGTGGAGGCCAAAAATTCATTCTTTCAGCTAAACCTTTAGGTATAAGTATATCAAGCTCTAAAGATGTAAATCCTGTATTCAATAATCCTGTTGTAACAACTTCAGATGTTTTAGACTTTAATTTAACCTTAACTCTTACAGGCATGAAGTAACCTCTACAAATGCTTAATTACACCTAAACGTTTGCCACGTTTAACTTTTCCAATTCTTCTCTTCTTAATAATTCCTTTAGCCCCCTCACTCAATATTGCCACCAATTTTAGAAATTACTTTCAGGATAAATACCTAAACCTTTTAATATATAGCTTTTCCCTCGGTAATAAAAGGATATTCCTATAGATTCTATAAAATTTTCATTATTAACTTCCTATTTTAATGAATTTCTAAGTTAATTCTAAACTAACCAAGATATTCATGAATTAAAGTATTTTATATTCCAATTATCCCTTCTTTAAAGCTTTCAAGTATTTTTCCTCTATCTATCTGGAATATTTTTAACAGCTTCAATAACGATCTTAATCGTAGCATCTTCTTTATTTTAAAGCTAAAATTGAGTTTTAGTGCCATTCTTGATGGATGAATAATAAAACTAGATTCCTTAAAGTTTTCATCAAATGCAAAATGAGTTCTCTAACATTTTTAATACTGAAAAATACTTTCATCTACCTAGTCAAAATTTTGTATAAAAATCGATGGAACATAAAAGCCTTTACGCATTTTAAGCAAGGATGCTTGTTAAAGCTTTTTAATTGGTTTTAAGCGTAAATAATTGAAAGCTTTCCAAGCTTCAATAGCTATTAACCCTGAAGAAGAAGCTAAAAACACTATTGCCCAATCGTTTAACGTTAATTGAGTTGTTTTAAATAAAGTTCCAATGATTGGAACGTAGATTACGAAAAGAATCATTAGCGCTGATATAATCACTGAAATTACTAAAAATCTATTCTTAAAAGGTCCAATCTTTATTAATGGGTGCTTCTCAGACCTACATCCAAAAGATATAAAAAGTTCAAACATAACAATTATTGCAAAAACCATTGTTCTAGCCTTTATTAAGCTTTCTTTGCTTAAAAACGAAAAATAAATTGGCAATGTTACTAAAGCAAGAAGTATTGCTATAGCAATTATTATCCCTTTTATTCCATGGAATATGCTTTCTTTTGGTGATCTGGGCATGCGTTCCATGATATCTATATCTGCAGGATCAACTCCTAATGCTATTGCAGGCAATCCATCTGTTACTAAATTTACCCATAAAATATGAATAGCTAATAAAGGTAAAGGAAGTCCTAATAATGTTGCTATAGCCATTATCAATATTTCGCCTATATTGCATGAAAGTAAGAACATTAAATACTTCTTTATATTATCGTATATAGCCCTTCCTTCTTCGATAGCTGCTACTATGGTTGCGAAATTATCATCAGCTAAAATCATATCTGAAGCCTCTTTAGTTACATCTGTTCCAGTTATTCCCATGGCTATCCCAATATCTGAATTCGAAAGTGCTGGAGCATCGTTAATTCCACCTCCAGTCATCGCTACTACGTGGCCTTTCTTTTTAAGAGCTTTTACTATGCGTAGCTTATGCTCTGGCAAAACCCTAGCATAAATGGCTATGTTTTCAACAATTTTTTCAAAATCTTCATCGCTAAGTTTATCAAGCTCAGCTCCTGTAATAACTAATTCATTTTCTTTTAATAAACCAAGCTCTTTTGCTATAGCCATAGCAGTAAGCTTATGGTCTCCAGTTATCATTTTAACTTTTATGCCTGCTTTTTTGCATAAAAGAATTGCTTGAATTGCTTCTTCTCTAGGGGGGTCTATCATACCAACTAAGCCAAGAAATATTAAGCCTTTTTCAACTTCTTCTTCATTGAACTCGTTTAACTCTTTTGGTAAGCATTTATAAGCTATTCCAAGTACACGTAAAGCATCTTTTGCCATTTGCTCATTTACTTTTAGAATGTTCTCTTTTTCATTTTCATTTAAGCTTACGATTTCTCCATTTATTAACATTTTAGTACATTTTTTCAATAATACTTCAACAGCACCTTTAGAAAAGGCTATTTTATCTCCTTTAAGCGTCGAATGAATAGTTGTCATCATTTTTCTTTCTGAAGTAAAAGGTATTTCATTAATTCTTGGATAATCTTTTCTAATGTTTTCTTGACTTAATCCAGCTTTCATTGCAAGCACGACTAAAGCTCCTTCAGTTGGATCCCCAACTATATGCCAACCTTTTTCATCTTTTTCTAAGCTTGCATCATTACATAGTAAAGCTGCTTTTAAAATAAGGCTTAAACATTCATCTTTATCGATATCGATTTCCATTGGTTTATTGTTTTTTAAAAAATTTCCTTTAGGCTCATAACCAATTCCAGTAACATGAATCATTTCATTGTTAAAAAATATCTTACGTGCAGTCATTTCAGCTTTTGTTAAAGTTCCTGTTTTATCAGCACAAATTACAGTAGTGCATCCTAAAGTTTCTACAGCAGGTAATTTTCTTACTATGGCTTTCCTTTTAGCCATTTTACGAGTTCCTATAGCAAGCGCACCAGTTACAACAGCTGGCAAAGCCTCTGGAACAGCTGCTACAGCTAAGCTTACTCCCCAAATAAGCATTTCAATAACTCCATAACCTCTTAAAAGTCCTAAAGCCGATATTATAGCAACTACGCATATAGCTGTTATTCCTAGCCATTTCCCTATTTGTTGCATCTTTATTTCAAGAGGAGTTTTAACAACTTTTAATGTTTGGATTAGCTTAGCTATTCTTCCAAATTCTGTATTCATGCCTGTTGATGTTACAATAGCTTTTCCTTTTCCATGAACAACTATTGTACTAGCAAATACCATGTTATTCATTTCACTAATAGGCGTATCTAAAGGAATTGGATCTATAGCTTTTTCAACTGGAGCAGACTCACCAGTTAGCATAGATTCATCGATTTTAAGGTTTAATCCTTCTATTATTCGAGCATCAGCAGGTATTTTTTGCCCAACATTTAAAAGTATAATATCTCCTGGCACAATATCTTTTGCTAAAATTTCTTTTTCCTTTCCATTTCTAATCACAACCGCTTTTGGAGCTGCCATTTTCTTCAAAGCTTCTAAAGCTTTTTCAGCACGATATTCTTGAAAAAATCCTAGGAAAGCACAAGCCATTACTATAGCCAATATAGCTATAGCATCTAAAGTCTCTCCTAAAATGATCGAAATCAAAATAGCAATTAAAAGTATTATAATTAAAATTTCTTTAAATTGTCTAATGAAAACCTTAATTGGGCTTACTTTCTTTTCCTTTTCTAATTCATTAGGTCCAAATTGCTTTAATCTAGTTAATGCTTCTTCATCGCTTAAGCCTTCTTGGATAGAAGATTTTAATTCTTTAACTACTTCATTGGGCTCCATTGTATGCCATGGTTTTTTAATGTTCATTCTAAGCTCAACTCATAGATTTTAAGCGATTATGGCGAATTTTTAATTTGTGCAACTCCTTTTAAACCCTATAATTATTGTTAAAAGAAATAGCATATATGATTATAAGATCTTTCATATTTATAGAGGTTTATCTAAAGCTTTAAGCCTTTTCTAAGGTATTTCCTTTAAAATCTTTTTGATAAAAATTGAAACATCTAATCGCTCCAAATTCTAAAAACTCCTTTTTATCTTTTAGCATAAGACTCTGCAAGAAAAGATAATTTTAAAAGGAATTTTAACAGTTTGTGAGCGGGAAATCCCACATGCTCTTATACGTAGGTAGCTCACCACTAGATAGCATTTTTGTAATACATTTGATGAGTTAGCTCTTCTTCTAATGATCTTTTTAAAATTAGATATTCTCTTTTGCTACATAAATGATATTGTCTCGTAAAATTCCTTATTTTTTAGAGAATTAAAAAAAGAATTTGTTTAATTGAACAATATTTTTAAATAAGCTCTCTATTAAATCAATAAGCTTTAGCCTATTCAAGATATCTTGATAAAACCTTAGTTTTTATTTTATTGCTATTTTTTCGTAAATAAAGATATTTTCGCAAAGCATCTTCAATCATTAGAGCGATTAAGACTGATGCAAAACTTGCGACTGTATTAAGCATTGCTTGTCTTGCACTTTCATTCATTATTTGAATGACCCAAGCTTCCACTGCTAAACACCTTAATAAAATCATTATATGGATTGATCTGGTATATAAATGTTTCTAAATTGAAACATAATTGTATCATAACGGTTTCTACGCATTCAATTCCTTTCTGTCTACAGCATATAAGTATTTTTATCAAAAATAAACAGGACTTTACTCATATTTTTATTCAAAACTTTGCCAGCGGAAAGTTCCTTACGAAAGCTGGGGTGAAAGTCGAAATCCTCATAAAGTTTCTAAGTAAAATCTGTATCTATGAGATATAAACTCAATATATCGTAAGCAAGTATTTGAAAACCAAACGCTTGTGGATTTTTAAAACAG